>NZ_CP060825.1:2767500-3067500 GCF_014489615.1 Streptomyces genisteinicus | reverse complement strand
CCGAGGCGCTCCAGTCCATCCACGGGGCGGGCCTGGTCCACCGCGACCTCAAGCCGTCGAACGTGCTGGTGGTCGAGGACGGCCCCCGGGTGATCGACTTCGGCATCGCGTCGGGGGTCTCCAACACCCGGCTGACGATGACCAACGTCGCCGTCGGCACCCCCGCCTACATGTCCCCCGAGCAGGCGCGCGACTCCCGCAGCGTCACCGGGGCCAGCGACATCTTCTCGCTCGGCTCCACCCTGGTCTTCGCGGCCACGGGGCACGCCCCGTTCCACGGCGCCAACCCGGTGGAGACCGTCTTCATGCTGCTGCGCGAGGGGCCCGACCTGGAGGGGCTGCCCGAGGAGCTGCGGCCGCTGATCGAGCACTGCATGCAGATGGAGGCCGGTCTGCGGCCGTCGCCCGCGGACCTCCAGGCGCAGCTCGCCCCCCATCTGTTCTCGTCCGGCCAGGACGACAGCGGCACCGCCTCCGCGTGGCTGCCGGGCCAGGCCACCGCCATGATCGAGGCCCGCCGAGGCGGCGGACGCACCGCGCCCCCGGCCGTCCAGCCGCCCGCTCCCCGCCCCCCGGCGCCCCCGGTGCCCGACCGGAGGCCCTCCTGGTCCTCCGGCGACCCCAGGGGCGGTCACGCCCCGCCGTCCGCGGCCGGCGGCGGCCCGGTCCGCCTCGCCGGCGCGGGCGTCGCGGTCGGCCCCGGCCCCCGGGTGGCCGGGACCGGGCGCGTACCGGACGCCGGGCCGGCCACCGGCTGGATCCGCCCGCCCGCCGGGGTGATCGCCCCGGAGGCGGGGACGGCCGCCGCGCCGGCCCCGCTGCCCGTGCCGCAGCAGGATCCCGCCCCGGCCCACTGGCGGCCCTGGCGGTTCCGGATGTCCAACGACGTCTGGGGCACCCCGGCCGTCGACGGCGATCTGCTCTACGTCACCTCCTTCGAGGTCCACGCGCTCGACGTGGGGACAGGGCGGCGCCAGTTCAAGACCCGCGACGTGGCCTGGTCGATGGCCGTGGCCGACGGCCGCATCCACGGCTCCGACGGGCCGACGCTCTACGCGCTGGACGCCCTGACCGGGGCCGAGCGGTGGCGGCTGGGCACCGACGCCTGGGTGTACTCGCTGAAGGCCGACCGGGGCACGGTGCTCACCGGCACCCGCGGCGGCGGCGTCCAGGCGTGGGAGGCGTCCAACGGCGAGAAGCTGTGGGAGCTGACCGGGGCGCAGACGGACTTCGAGACCGCCGAGGCCGGCCCGGCGATCTCCGGCGACACGGTCTACGTCTGGAAGGACGCGCGGCTGCGCGCCCTGGAGGCCAGGACCGGCGTCGAACGCTGGTCGTACCCGATCGGCGACGCCGCGTCCTGCGGCAGTGTGCCGGTGCGCGTCACGTCGGCGCCCGACGGGCACGTCTACGTCGCGGCGGGCACCCGGGTCATCGCCTTCGACGTCGTCTCCGGCCGGGTGCGCTGGCACTTCGAGGCACCCGCGGTGTTCCTGTCGCCGCCCGCCTTCGCGCCGGGACCCGCGGTCGCGGGCGGCGGCGTCTACCTCGCCGACTACCTCGGCACCGTGTACGCCGTCGACGCCACCACCGGCAAGGACCGCTGGCGCATCGCCACCGAGTCCCGGCAGTCGGCCGAGCCCGTCCTGGTGGCCGGGGGCAACGTGCACGTCGGCAGCGGCAGCGCCCTGTACACGCTCGACGCCGTGACCGGCACGCCCATGTGGCGCTTCGCGGCCGGCGGCGAGGTGGTCGGGACGCCCGTGGTCGCCGACGGCCGGGTCCACTTCGGCTCCGCCGACCACGTGCTGTACACCCTCGACGCGAGCGGCGGCCAGCTCCGCTGGAAGCTCGCCACGGGCGGCGAGATCACCGGGTCGCCGGTGGTGCGGGGCGGCGTCGTGTACGCGTGCAGCAAGGACCGCTGCGTCTACGCGCTCGACGCGGTCAAGGGCACGGCGACGGGCCGCGGGGCCCGCTGAGCGGTGCGCCGGGCGGGCATGGCGGCCGCCCGGCGGGGTACCCGGGGCGGGCACAGCGCCGGCACCGGGAGCCCGGGGAACCGGAGCGGGCCCCGGCCGGCACCGCTGACTCGACGGAGGAGGCGGGCCATGGTCCGCAACGTCATCGGTTCCGTTCTCGCCCTCGCAGGAGCGGCGGCCGCCGTATGGAGCCCCTTCCGTGACTGGTACGACGGCCGCCCCGGGCAGGACTACCGCGTCCAGGACCTCTTCAACGGCATCACGGCGGCCGAGCCGGGGATCGCGGCGTCGGTGCTGCTCCCGCTCGCCTTCGGCGCGCTGATCGCGCTGCTCGGCGTGGTGCTGCGGTCACGCCTGCTGGTCGCCCTCGCGGGGCTGATCGTGCTGGGGTTCACCGTGCTGTGGATGGTCCGTCAGGGGCAGGCCGCGGGAAGCCTCGCCATCAGCGCCGACGGGACCGGGCTGGGCGACGGCGTCGCGATGGCCGCGGGCGGCGGGGTGCTGCTGCTGCTCGCCTCGGCGGTCATGAGCGGCCGTCCCCGCCACCGGGCGGGCCGGCCGCAGGAGCAGGAGCCGGCCGCGGCGGACGACTGGGGGCCGTACGGGCCGGACCCCACCGGCCCGGTCCCGTACCGGCAGAGCCCGTACCAGCTGAGCCCCGACGACGAGGTGCAACCGCACGGCGGCCAGGGGCGTCGTGGTGACGAGGGAGCCCCGGACGACCGCCACGGCGACCGCTACGGCGACGACCGCTACGGGCCCGACGGGCCGCCGACCCTGCCCGCTCCGCCCAGGCGGGACGAGTGGTGACCGGCAGGTGATCACCGGGCCGCGGCGTCGGCGGGCGCTGCTAGGGTGACGTGCGCTCGTCAAACGAGCCCCTTTACCTACCACTTTCAACGGGGGTTGAAACGTGAAGATTCGTCATGTCCGCGCGATCGCTGTCTTCGGCATCGCGCTCGTCGCCCTGACCGGCGCCCGCGGCTCGGGCGGCGGAGGCTGCGACAACAACAGCAGCAGCTCCAGCAGTTCCAGCACCTCGGGCGGCAGCCACGGCGACAGCGACGGCACCTCGGGCGGCTCCTCCGGCGGATCGCTGCCCGGCGGCGGCTCCGGCGGCGACAAGGCCGCCCGCGACGTGACCATCGACGAGTGCACGTACGACCCGGCGACCAGGAACCTCGTCGCCCGGATCACCGTGAACAACAGCGACGCGATGGACTACGACTACACCGTCACCATGAAGTTCACCGGCGGCGCGGGCGCCACGGCCGTCCCGGCCACGGCGATGAAGAGCGGCATCGCGGTCGCCGGCGGCGGGAGCGCGTCCGCCGAACTCACCACCCCGTACACCGGCTCCGGCGACGGCTCCGAGTACACCAAGTGCGAGGTCACCCGCGCCAGCCGCTTCTGACGCCGCGCCGGGCGGGCGGTGGCACCCGGCTCCCGGGCCGGGGCCCGCGCCCGCCCGCCACGCGGCACCCGTCAGCCGCGCAGCAGCACCGGGATCTCCTGCCAGCCGTACGCGATGAACGACGGCACCTGCTTCAGCTCGTCCGGCTTCGCCGCGAGCGCCGGGTCCGGGTAGCGGTCGAAGAAGGCCGACAGCGCCGTGACGGCCTCCACCCGCGCGAGCGGCGCCCCGATGCAGCGGTGCACACCGATTCCGAACGCCATGTGGTCGTCCGCGGCCCGGGTGGCGTCGAAGGCCTCGGCCGTCTCCCCGTAGTGGGTGGGGTCGGTGCCCGCCGCCGCGTAGGTGGTGAGCACCGCGTCGCCCGCCGGGATCGTGACGCCGTCCACGGTGACGTCCGTGACGGCGAAGCGCAGCGGCAGCGAGGCGATCGACGGCTGGAGGCGCAGGACCTCGTCGATCACCTGGTCCCAGGAGAGCGTGCCCGCGCGCACCGCGGCGAGCTGCTCCGGGTGCTGGAGCAGCGCCACGATCGCGTTGCCGATGAGGTTGACCGTCGTCTCGAAACCGGCGCCGATCACGAGCAGCAGCGTGTACAGCAGCTCCTCGTCGCTGAGCCGGTCGCCGCCCTCGTCGCGGACCCTGATCAGCTCGGTGGTCATGTCGTCGCCGGGGTGCGCGGCCTTGTGGGCGATCAGCCCGCCGAGGACCGCGACGATCTGCTCCTGCACGAACGCCCCGTGCTCCGGGCTCGGGTCCGTGGTGTCCATGATGGCGGCGATCAGCCGGCCGGTGCCCTCGGTCAGGTGGTCCGGCACGCCGAACAGCTCGCAGATCATCCGCATCGGCAGTTCGTACGCCAGCAGCGCCTTCACGTCCACGGGGCCGCCGTCCGCGCCGGCCGCCTCCACGTCCGCCAGCAGCTCCGCCGTGATGGCCTCCACCCGCGCCCGCATCGCCTCGGTGCGCCGGGCGGTGAAGCTGGGGGCGACCAGCCGGCGCAGCCGGGTGTGGTCCTCGCCGTAGGTGGAGAGCATGTTCCGCACGCCGACCCAGCCGAGGATCCACGTCCAGTCGGGGTTCTCCGGGACGACGGGGAAGAGGGACCAGTGCTTGCGCGGGTCCTTGGAGATCCGCGGGTCCAGGATCAGCTTCCGCAGCGTGTCGTAGCCGGTCGGGGCCCAGGCCGGTATGCCGCCGGGCAGCTCGACGGGGACGATCGGTCCCTGGGCGCGCAGCCGGGCGCTCTCGGCGATGATGTCGGCCCCGAAGGGGTCGATGGCCACACGGGTGGACACGGTCATGCGCGGTCTCCTGCCTGATCGGGCGTGGGCGCCGGCGTGCGGTCGGGTGTACGCGGCGTGAAGCGGACGGGCAAGGCGTTCAGCGAGCGGTGGAACGGGCCGGGCCGCCAGGAGAGGCGTTCGCGGGGGAGGACCGGATCGAGGTCGGGCAGCCACTGGGTCAGGCGCTCGACGGCCTCGGTGGCGATCAGCACGGCGGGCTGCTTCACCGGGCAGGAGTGCGGTCCGGCGCCCCACGACATGTGGGAGGCGTCGTGCGGGTGGTGCGCGTCGGCGAAGTCCTTCTCCGCGAAGTACCCCATCGCCCCGAAGGAGATGACGATCGGGACCGCCGCCTGGAGCCACATCCCGTGGAAGCTCATCGACCGGCGCGCGAAGTGGGCGCCGTAGTTGGCGAGCGGGGTCTCGTAGCGCAGCACCTCCAGGACCGCGTCCATCACCGGGCGGGAGCCGGAGGTCAGGGTGGAGTAGTACTCGGCGTTGCCGAGGATGCGCGAGAGGGCGTTGGAGATCAGGTTGGCGGAGGGTTCGTGGCCGGCGCCGAGGGTGAGGAACACCTGCCAGGTGACCTCCTCGGGTGTCAGCTCCAGCGGGTGGTCCAGCAGCCGGCTCGTCAGGTCGTCGCCGCGCTCGGCAATCTTGGCGCCGATGAGCTCCATCACGTACTTGCCGTACTCGACCTCGCCGTCGGCGGCCCGGGCGCCGCCCTCCATCATCTGGCCGAGCGCCGCGTCCAGCCGGCCCGATTCGCTGTCGGGCAGGCCGAAGAGGCTGTTGAAGACCATCGCCATCATCGGGCGGGCGAACTGGGTGACGAGGTCGGCCTCGCCGTCCGGCCCGAACCGGGACACCAGGGTGTCCACCGCGCGGTGGACCCGCTCGCGCAGGTCGTGCGGCTCGACGAGGTCGAAGGCGTCCAGCAGGGTCCGCCGGTAGCGGATGTGGGCGTCGCCGTCCGCGAAGAGCGCGTTGGCCCGCCAGCGCATCATGCCGAGGATGGGCGCGTCCGCGGCGACGGTCCGCTCCCAGGGCCGCGGGTCGACCGAGAACGACTCGGTGTCGTGCAGCATGTCGAGCGCGGCCCGGCGGTCGGTGACGACGTACGCCGAGACCCCGGGCGCGAGTTCGGCCCAGCCGACGGGTCCCTGCGCGCGCAGGGTCGCGTAGTACGCGTACGGGTCGGCGGCGAAGCCCTCCTCCCAGAGCCGGACCGGGGCGGCGAGCGTGAAGGCGTCGGAGTGGGCGGGGTAGGCGTTCACCGTGCCTCCGATGCCATGCGGTCGATGACGTGCTGGACGAGAGCGAGGAGCGCGTCCACGGACGCGTTGGTGTGCCGCGCGTCGACCGTGACGAGCGGGGTGTCGGGCGCCAGGTCGAGGGAGCGGCGCACCTGCTCGTCGGTGTAACGGGGCGAGTCGGGGAACATGTTGAGCCCGACCGCGAACGGCACCCCCGACTCCTCGACCAGTCCGAGGACGTCGAAGGACTCGGCGATGCGCCGGGTGTCGACGAGGACGAGCGCACCGAGCGCCCCGTAGGCGATGTCGTCCCACAGCGGGCGGAAGCGCTCCTGCCCGGGGGTGCCGAACAGGTACAGCACCACGGAGTCGCCGAGCGAGACGCGGCCGAAGTCGATGGCCACGGTGGTGGTCGTCTTGTCGCGGACGCCCGCGAGGTCGTCGACGGAGGCCGACGCCTCGGTCAGGTGCTCCTCGGTGTGCAGCGGACGGATCTCCGAGACCGCGTCGATCAGGGTCGTCTTGCCGACCCCGAACGGTCCGGTGACGAGGATCTTCACCAGCTCGCGGGCGGTGTCGGGCAGGTGCAGCGACGCGGCGTCGGCGGGTGCGCCGGCGGTCCGGTCAGAGCTTGAGGGCGCGGAGGCCATCGGCCACTCTCTCCAGCAGGTCACGGTCGGGCAGGGCGGCGACCGGGACGGGCGGGCGGGCGCTCACCAGCCCCTGGTCGGTCAGGGCGGCGGCGAGCACGCGGACGGCCGAGACCGGCAGCCGGAGCAGGGCGGCGCACTCCATCAGCGTCAGGGAGCCGCCGTCCAGCAGGGCCAGCAGGGCGTGCTGGGCCGCGGGCAGCCCCGCGGGCGGCGGCCCGCCCGTGCCGGTCAGCACGGACAGGCGTTCCAGACTGTTGCGGCTGGGCCGCGCCACCCCTCCGGTGGAGAGGTAGGCGGGGACCAGCGGCCGGCCGTTCCGGCGGCCGGTCATACGAGGGGGCCGCCGTCGGCCGCGCGGGGAGCCGCGGCCATGGCCTTCTCGCCGAGCCGTGCGACCTGCGAGTGGACGCGGTGCCCGAGCAGGTCGAGACGCACCTCCGGGTCGCCGAAGGCGGCGACGCACGTCCCGTGCGCGGTGGGGGCGACCAGGATGTAGCCGAGGTCGGACTCGATCACGACCTGGCGCAGCTGGGCGACGGGCGCGTCCGCGAACGCGGCGGCGGCGGTGCGGCAGGCCCCCTGGACCGTGGAGGTGATCGCGGCCACGCGCTCGGCGGAGTCCTGGGCGAGCGCCGCGGTGAAACCGGACACGAGCCCGTCCCTGGTGAGGAGGACGGCGGCCCGCACGTGCGGGATCTCCAGGATCGGATCGAGCACCCAGGCCGATTCACCGGTCTCGCGGCTGTTCATCGGGGGTCGTTCCCTTCGGTGGCGGCGGCCTGGCGGGCCGCGTTGGTGGCGGACTGCAGGGCTCCGAGGGCCGCGGCGGACTCCTCGGGCGAACGGGCGGGGATGCGCGGCGCCGGTACGCTGCGGCCGGCCTGCGCGCCCTGCACGGGGACGCGGCGCCGGCGCTGCGGGAGCAGGTCGCCGTCGGCGGACGGGACGCCCGGGGCCGCGCCGGCCGACGGGACGCCGGCGGACGGGACGCCGGGGGGCGGTGCGGCCGCCTGCCGGGCGGGCGCCGCGGGGTGCTGCCGGACCTCCTCGTCCGGCTGCGCCCGGTCCGGCCGCGGCTCGTGCCCGGCCGCCTGCCGGGTCGAGGGGGCGGCGCCGGCGGAGTGCGGCCGCAGGGCGGGGTCGACGGTGCACAGCAGGTGGTTCTTGATCAGCAGGACCGCGCGCACGCCGCCGTAGGGGGAGGGGCTGGAGAGGTCCACCGAGAGGTCGAACTGCCGGGTGAGCTGGCCGATCGCGGCCAGTCCCATGCGGGGCGGGTCGCCGAGCTCGGAGAGCATGATCGGGTCGCGGCCCGCCACCATGCGCTGGGCCCTCTCCCGCTCGTCGGGGGCCATGCCGACGCCCGCGTCGTCGACGGTCACCGTGACGCCGTGGTGGGCGCGTTCGAGGCCGACGACGACGGACGTGTCCGGCGAGGAGTGGCGCAGCGCGTTGTCGAGGAGCTCCGCGACGATGATCGCGACGGGTTCGACGGCGTGCGAGACGAGCGCGGTGCCGGGCTCCAGGTGGTGCAGCACCTGCACCCGGTGGTAGCCCACCAGCCGTGCCTGGCCGCCGGTGACGGCGTCGACGAGATGGGACTCCTCGCGGGCCAGTCCGACCCAGGCGCCGCAGACGACGGCCGCGACCTGGGCGCGGCGCAGGGACTGCTCGTTCTCGTGGTCGAGCGCGTAGAGGGTCTGCGCCAGCTCGGGGTCGTCGTAGCGCTGCTGGAGGCCGCGCAGCACGTCCTGGAGCCGGTAGAGGGCCGCCTGGATCTCCCGGGTCGTGCCGCGCATCCCGGCTCGCGCCGCCGCGTCGACCCGCTTGCGCTCCGCCACGACGGCCTCGCGCAGGGCGTCGAGCACGGCGTCCGTGCCGGCGCCGGCGGGGCCGAGCGGGCCGGGCACCCGCACATGCGGGTGGGCGCTGCGGGTCGCCTCCGCGGGCAGCCGCGTGCGGGCCAGGTGCTCGATCTCGGCGGCGAACGCCGCTCCCGCGCGGTCGAGTTCGCCGCGGGAGGCGTCGAGTTCGGAGCGCAGCGACCGGATCTCCGCCCGGTGCCCGGCGCGCTCGCGCCGGGCGCGCAGCAGACCGCCGCCGAGGACGAACGCCGACAGTGTCCCGGCGGCCAGACCGCCGACGGCCAGCTCGGGTATCTCGATCATGGGTGAGGACCTCGGGTGCAGGCGGGTTCAGGGGCGCCCAGTTGGGCTCGGACCCGCCAAGTAGACACCTTTGAAGCGCAGTTGCGTTCGGAACTGCACGAGATCCTCGTGTATGTGTCTGATCGGTGACCAATTGTCGATGAAGTGAGGGGTCGGCTCTCAGCCGTTCTCCTGTGTTCCGGCCACGGTCTCCCGCCGTTTCCGGACACGCCGCGGCCGCGGCGGCTCCCCCTCCGCGCCGCCGCGGCCGTTCCCCGTCGTGAGTGGCTCGGCTCCCGTCAGGGCCTCTTCGGCTTCAGCGGCTCGGAGGTCGCGTGGGTGTCGCCCAGGGTGCGGACGTCGCCGCCGGTGGCGTGGGTGTCGCCCAGGGTGCGGACGTCGCCGCCGGTGGCGTGGGTGTCGCCCAGGGCGCGGATGTCGCCGCCCGTGGCGTGGGTGTCCTGGGTCGTCACCGCGTCCTCCGCGCCCGTGGCGTGGGTGTCCTGCGGCTTGAGGATCGGGTCCTGCTTCTGCGCGTCAGCCATGGGGCTGCCCTCCCGTTGGTGGTTCCGTCGTGCTGCCGATGGGCCCGTCCGGCTGCTCCCCCGATGGCTTCCGGACGGGCCCCCGGGGCGGCTCACCCTATGCGCTGCCGCCGCGGTGCCGACCGTCTGCCCCCCGACGCGACGGATCGACACGTAGAGAGTGCCTGCCGGGGATAAACGAACGATGAACGCCCGTACCGGGCACGGCCGGCGGGCGCGCGGCGGCACCGGGCGGGGGCGGCGGCCGTGCGACGGCGGCACCCGCCGGCACCGCCGCGCGGGGCGGCGCCGGCTACGCGGCGGCCGCGGGCGCCAGCAGGGCGCGGACGTCGGCCGACTCCGGGGAACCCAGCTCCTCGTAGATCCCCAGCGCCTCCCGCCAGCACACCTCCGCGCGGCCGGTCTGGCCCAGTGCGCCGAGTGCCTTGCCGAGCACGGTCAGGACGTTCCCGCGGCGCCACTCGCCCCCTATGCCCCGCAGCACGGTCAGCGCCATCTCGGCGTTCGACGCGGCCTGCGCCGGGCGGCGGCCCGCGAGGTCGGCCTCGGCCATCCGGTAGAGGGTCATGCCCTCCCAGAGCCGCTGCCTGCTGTCGTGGAAGACGTCCAGGGCCTCCTGGAGTCGTGCCGTCGCCTCCACGATCTTCCCGCTGCGGGTGAGCGCCATGCCCAGCGCGTACCGGGCGTTGGCGCCGCGCAGCGCGTGGCCCATCGCGTCGTAGATGTCGAGGCCCTTCTGGGCGAGGGCCACCGCGCTGGCGGTGCGCCCCATCGCCAGGTGGATGCGGGAGAGGTTGCACAGGGCCGACGCCTCGCCCGGCTGGTTGTCGCCCGCCCGGAAGTCCGCGATCGCCCGCTCCAGATGGCGTTCGCCGTCCTCCTGCCGGTTCTGGTAGACGGCGATCACCCCGCGGTGGTTGGAGGCCCAGCAGCCGGTCAGCGGATCGTCGTTGAGGACGGACAGCCGCAGCGCCTGAGCCGCCTCCGCGTCCGCCTCGTCGAACCTCCCGGCGACCAGGTGGGCGTTGCTCAGGGTGACCAGCGCCCGGCCCTCCGCCCAGGTGTCGCCCGCGGCGCGCGCCGCGTCCAGGACGGCGGCCGCGACCGCCTCGTACCGCTTCGGGTTGGCGCCGGACTCGCCGAGGTCCAGGGCGGCCCACAGCAGGTCCACCGCACGGCGCACCGTCCCCGGCCGGGAGGACTGGCGCACGCAGGCCAGCAGCGGATCGGCCTCCGCGTAGAGCCAGTCCTGGGCCGCGTGGCGGTCCGGGAAGGTCAGGCCCGCGTCGCCGGCCGGCTCCAGATGCTCCACCAGACGGTCGCCGGGGCGCTCGATCGCGTAGACCCGGGACGCCGACGCCAGATAGAAGTCGAGCAGGCGCGAGAGCGCCGCCTCCCGCTCCGACGGCGGCTGCTCGTCCCGCTCCGCGCATGCACGCGCGTAGAGGCGCACGAGGTCGTGGAAGCGGTACCGGCCCGGGGCCGCCGACTCCAGCAGCGAGGTGTCGACCAGCGCCTCCAGCAGGTCCTCGGCCTCGTGCGGCGGCAGGTCCAGCAGCGCCGCGGAGGCGGCCAGGGAGATGTCCGGGCCGTCGGCCAGGCCCAGCAGCCTGAACGCCCGCGCCTGGCCCGGCTCCAGCTGCCCGTAGCCGAGTTCGAAGGTGGCCTTCACCGCCAGGTCGCCCGCCTGGAGCTCGTCCAGGCGGCGCCGCTCGTCGGCGAGCTTGGCCGCCAGCACCGAGACCGTCCAGGTGCGGCGGGCGGCCAGCCGGGAGGCCGCGATCCGGATGGCGAGCGGCAGGAAGCCGCACGCGGCGACCACGTCGAGTGCCGCCTCCCGCTCGGAGTCGACCCGCTCCGCCCCCACGATCCGGGTGAACAGCCGCAGGGCCTCCTCGGGCGACATCACGTCGAGGTCCACCAGGTGCGCGCCCGCCAGGTCGACCATGCGGACCCGGCTGGTGACGAGCGCCGCGCAGCCGGCGGTGCCGGGCAGCAGCGGACGGATCTGGGCCGCGTCACGGGCGTTGTCCAGCAGGACGAGGATGCGGCGGCCGTCGAGGGACGAGCGGTAGAGCGCGGCGCGTTCGTCGAGGGTGTCGGGGATCGCCGAGTCCGCCGTGCCGAGGGCGCGCAGGAAGGCGCCCAGCACCGTCTCGGGCTCCGCGGAACGGCTGCTGGTGCCCTGGAGGTCGATGTACAGCTGGCCGTCCGGGAAGTGGCCGCGCGCCTGGTGCGCGACGTGGACGGCCAGGGTCGTTTTGCCGACGCCCCCGATGCCGGCCAGCGCGGAGACCGCCATCACCGAGCCCTCGGCCGAGGCGAGGCGGTCGCCGAGCTCCCGCACGAAGGACACCCGGCCGGTGAAGTCGGGCACCGTGGCCGGCAGCTGGGCGGGCCGGGTGAGCTGGACCCCGGGCGGCGGGTGCTTCTCGCTGGGGCGGGCCAGTTCGGCGTCGGCCGTCAGGATGCGCTGCTGGAGGCCGGAGAGCTCGGGCCTCGGGTCCACGCCGAGCTCGTCGGCGAGCAGCCTGCGGGTGTCCGCGTAGACGGCGAGGGCCTCGGCCTGGCGGCCGCACCGGTACAGCGCCAGCATCAGCAGTTCGCGCAGCCGCTCGCGCAGCGGGTGGGTGGCGGTGAGGGCGGTGAGTTCGGAGACGGCCTCCGCGTGGCGGCCGACCTCCAGGTCGAGGTCGAGACGGGTCTCCCGCAGCGTCAGGCTCCATTCGGCGAGCCGGGCGCGCTGGTTCTCGGCGTACGGGCCGGGGACGTTGGCCAGCGGCTCGCCGTCCCACAGGCCGAGCACCTTGTTGATCAGGGTGCGGGCCTGGTGCCGGTCGCCGGCCGCGTGGGCCTTGCCGGCCTCGTCCGCGAGCTCCCGGGCGACCGCCAGGTCGAGCGCGTCGCGCCCGATCCGCAGCGCGTAGCCGCCCGACTCGCTGACGAGCGCGTCGCCTTCGAGGGCCTTGCGCAGCCGGGAGGCGTAGGTGCGGACGGCCGCGAGCGCCTGGGACGGTGGCTCCTCGCCCCAGATCGCGTCGATCAGCTCGGAGGCGGTCGCGGTGCGTCCCTCGCGCAGCAGCAGCGCGGCGAGCAGGGCCCGTTGCTGGGGCGAGCCGGGCGGCAGCGTCTCGGCACCGCGCCGTACCCGTACGGGGCCGAGCACGGTGAAGTACAGCGCGGCGTCGACGCTGTCCGCGCCGTCCGCACCGCCCTCGCGCTGATGCGGAACGCGCTGGTTCGGTACGCGTGGCCCGCTGTCACGGCCCATTGGCTGCCCCCTGCCCGTACTGCCGGAATCGCCCTCGACAGTCTGCCCTGTGCGGGGCTGCCCCGTCAGCATGGGGGCGTCACGGTCTGGTACCACGCGGCCGCCGGAGGGCGCCGGGGTGATCAGGGGCGATAGACGGATCCGGGCTCCGCCCGCCCGGGGGCGAGGAGTTCGGGGACCGTGACGAAGGTGTAACCGCGCTTCTTCAGCTCGTCCACGATGCCGGGGACGGCGGGCACGGTCCCGTCGTAGATGTCGTGGAGCAGGATGATGCCGTCGCGGCCCGCCTGGTCGAGGATCCGCTTCTCGATGAGGGCCGAGTCGGTGGTGGAGTAGTCCTTGGCCGTGGCGCTCCACAGCACGGCGGCGAGGCCGAGTTCCCTGCTGACGTCCATCACCTCGGCGGTGCGGCGGCCCTGCGGCGGGCGCATCAGCGTGGGCTTCTTCCCGGTGATCTCCGCTATCGCGTCCTGGGTGCGGGCCAGTTCGTCGCGTATGCCGTCCCTGTCGAGCTGGTCGAGCCGGCGGTGGGTCCAGGTGTGGTTGGCGACCTCGTGGCCCTCGGCGGCGATCCGGCGCACCACGTCCGGGTACTTCAGGACGTGGTTCTTCCCGAGCAGGAAGAAGGTCGCAGGGACGTCCTTCTCCTTGAGGATGTCGAGGAGTTCGGGGGTGTCGCGGCCGGGGCCGGCGTCGAAGGTGAGCGCGATGCACTTGGCCTTCCCGCAGTCCACGGGCGGACGGGCGGAGCCGGCGTTCTTGCCGGCGGAGCCGCCCCGGCCGGCGGCGATCGCCGAGCCCTCGGGGGCGTCGGCGCGGGCCTCGGACGGCGAGGTGGTGTCCGACGAGCAGCCGCCGAGGACGAGGGCGAGGGCGGCCGCCGTCAGTGCCGAGGCAACCCGGAACCGGGTCCTGCCCCTCCTGTGGGGTGTGACGGTCGTGGCGGTCCCGGGGCGTGCGGGCATGGCGGAGCTCCCCCTGTGTGCGGTGGCGGTGCGGACGCGTACGCGGCGCGGCGTGCCGCCGGCCCGGTCGGCCGTGCGCGTCCCCAGCGACTATACACAGCGTGTATAAACCGAGTGCATAGTGGGGTGCGGCCGGGCGCCGGGTGCCCGCGGGCGTCGGCCGGTCGCCGGCCGGGTGCCGGGTGACCGGTGCGCGACGGCAGGTCGGCGGGCCTATCGCGTTGAGCCGCCGCCGGTGGGCGTGCTACCCCTTGGGCGTTCTGTGACCGGTGGTGGAAGGGGGCGGCCGCATGCTGCTCGGTGAGCAGGTGGGCCTGCGTGCCATGGGGCCGGGGGACGCCGACGCGCTGTGGCGGTGGAACCACGACCCCGAGGTGATGCGCTGGATGAACGACACCTACCCCGGCACCCTGGACCAGGTCGAGAGGTGGCTCGCCGAACGCCCGCGCAACGCCTACGGGGACGTCCTCTTCGGCGTCGAGGTCCTCGACGGAGCCGCCCTCGTCGGTCTGGTGGCACTGCGGGACGCCGAGCCCGAACGCGGCATCGCCGAACTCGACATCTATCTGGGGGAGAAGGAGTACTGGGGCCGCGGGATCGCGACCGACGCCGTGCGCACGGCCTGCCGCTACGGATTCGACGCGATGCGCCTGCACCGCATCACGCTCACCGTCGTCACGGAGAACCGCGCCGCGCGGCGCGCCTACGAGAAGGTGGGCTTCGTCGAGGAGGGCCGGCTGCGCAGCTCCTTCCGCCGGGACGGCGTCTGGTACGACCAGTTCCTGATGGGGCTGCTGGAGGGCGAGCTCCGCGAGCCGTGAGCGGGGCGCAGGTCCGGCCGGCGTTCCGCGGGACGGCAGGGGGAAGGTGCCGCGGGAAATTTTGAAAGCGGGCAATACGGACACCGCTGCGATTCCCGCAGCAGGGGAAGGTGTCGCCGACGCCTCATGATGGTTCGACGGTGCGCGACTTCGCCCTTCTCTTCGTCATCGTGTGGCGTTTTCGACCATGGAAATGCAGGAGTTGCGGCCGGACGGCGATCATCCGGATATGGAAACCGCAGGACTTACCGTCCTGTCCCATGACTCAGCTGGATGCACGGCCCCAGGCCGGAGACCCGGTAAGGGGCGTCCCCGGCGGGGGCGCCACCGAGACGGGCGTACGCACGAAGGGCCTCGGCGGGAACTCCGTCGGACTGATGGGCAGCGCCGTCATCGGCATCTCCACGGTCGCGCCCGTCTACTGCCTGACCTCCACCCTCGGCTCCACGGCCGGCGAGGTCGGGGTGCAGATGCCCGCCGTCTTCCTCGCCGGCTTCCTGCCGATGCTGCTGGTCGCCTTCGCCTACCGCGAGCTCAACCGTGTGATGCCCGACTGCGGCACCTCCTTCACCTGGACGGTGAAGGCCTTCGGCCCCCGGGTCGGGTGGATGTGCGGCTGGGGCCTGGTCATCGCGACGATCATCGTCCTCTCCAACCTCGCCGGTGTCGCCACCTCCTACTTCTGGCTGCTCGCCGGAGAGGTCACCGGCAGCGAGGCGGTCGCCGGGCTCGACGGGAACAAGGCCGTCCACATCGGCACCTGTCTCGTCCTGATCGCCGTCGCCACCGCCATCAGCTACCGCGGCATGACCGCGACCAAGGGCGTGCAGTACGCGCTGGTCGGCCTTCAGCTCGCCGTGCTCGCCGTCTTCGTCACCATGGCCCTCACCAGGGCGGACGGCTTCGCCACGTCCCTGTCGTTCTCCTGGTCCTGGCTGAACCCCTTCGCCGTCCAGTCCTTCGCCGCCTTCACCGCCGGCCTCTCCCTGTCGATCTTCATGTACTGGGGCTGGGACGCCTGCCTGACCGCCAACGAGGAGACCGTCGGCAGCGCCAGGACCCCCGGCCGCGCGGCGATGATCTCCATGGTCGTCCTCGTCGGCTCCTACCTGGCCACCGGCATCGCCGCCCAGGCGGCCGTGGGCTCGGGCGACAGCGGGCTCGGCCTCGCCAACCCCGAGACCTCCGACAACGTCTTCGCGGCCCTCGCCGGGCCCGTGATGGGCCCCGGACTGGGCATCCTGCTCTTCGTCGCGGTGCTCGCCTCCGCGGCCGCCAGCCTCCAGACCACCTTCATCCCCGTGGCCCGCACCGTGCTCGCCATGTCCGCCTACGAGGCCCTGCCGCCGTCCTACTCCCGGGTCCACGAGCGCTTCCGGACCCCCGGCCGCGCGACCGTCGTCGCGGGCGTCGCCACCGGCGCCTTCTACACCGTCATGACCCTCGTCAGCGAGCACGTCCTCGTCGACACCATCTACGCCCTCGGGCTCATGATCTGCTTCTACTACGCGCTCACGGCCTTCGCCTGCGCCTGGTACTTCCGCCGGGAGCTGCGGCGCTCCGTGCGCGACCTGGTCTTCAAGGGCGTCTTCCCGGTGCTCGGCGGTGCGCTGCTGGCCGCCGTGTTCGGCAAGACCCTCTACGACATGTGGGACCCGGCGTACGGCTCCGGCTCCTCCGTCCTCGGCGTCGGCTCCGTCTTCGTGATCGGCGTCGGGCTGCTGCTCCTCGGGCTGGTCCTGATGGTCGCGATGCAGCGCCGCAGCCCGGCGTTCTTCCGCGGCGAGATCCTGACGAAGGAGACCCCGTCGCTGGTCGTCGCGGACTGAGAACGCGCCCGGCGCGCGGACGGTGGGGCCCCGGGCGCCACCGTCCGGCGCAGCTCAGCGGCGGCGCACCGGCGCCCGGTGCGGCTCAGCCGGCGGTGCGGCTCAGCCGGTGAGGAACGCGCCGGTGCCGCAGGGGCGGCAGACGAAGACGTAGCCGAGATCGCCGCCGAGGTTCATGGCGTACCGGTGGTCGAAGCCCTCCTCCAGATGGGCCGCGAACTCCATCGCGCCGGAGCACCCGGGGCACTCCGGGACCCGCTCGTCCTCCAGGTACGACGGTGCGCCGCCGAGCGATCCCAGCACCTCGCGCTGCTTCCCGAACCGCTCGCCGGGCTGCTGCTTCCAGCCGGAGCGGGCGAGGTCGTACGGGTCGCCGTCCCCGCCGTCCCCGCCGTCCTCCGCCGGCGGGAACGGCACCGCCTCGGTCCGGACCGCCGAGACCACCGGCAGCAGGGTGACGCCCTCCCGCGGTACGGCCATCGGCACCAGCCCGGTGCGCGGGAAGAGGAACACGCGGTTCGCGCCCGACGCGGCGTCCCAGCTCTCGCAGGCCCCCGGGTCGTTCCGGCACAGGAACACCGACAGGACGACGTCCTCGACCGGCAGATGCGCGAAGAACTGCATCGGCCCGCCGCAGTCCGCGCACGCGGGCCAGCCGGCGCCCTCGGGCGCCAGGGGCACGCCGCCGGTGCGTGCCGCGTCCGCGTCGTGCGGCGCGGCACCGTCGTAGATCATCAGGGTGGTCTGCACGGCGGCAGGCTACGGGCAGCCGCCGACACCGCGCGAGGGCCGGGCGCCTGCGCCGCACCGGCCCCGCCCCCGGCCTCGGGCCCCGCGCCGGTTCAGCCGCCCAGGAAGACCGGGTTGGTGAGGGCCGCGGGAGCCCCGGGCAGACCCGGCACCGACGGTGCGTGCCGGACCTCCGCGCGCACGTAGGTCGCGTTCCGCGGCGTCGTGCGCCACTCCACGGTCCCCGACCCCGAGGCGGGCACCGCCGCCGTGTGCAGCACGCCCTGGTCGGTGACGAGGCGGACGGTGCAGCCGGGGACGCCCGCCACCTCGGCCCGGACCGTCACCGGGGTGTCGTCCCCGACCCGCAGCCGGCCGCCGATGCCCGCCTGCCGGCCCCGCCCGCCGGTGGCGGACAGCGTGAGGGCGACGTCCTTGCCCGCGGCGATCCAGCAGCGGCCCGCCCGGATGCCGTCCAGGACCGCCGCACGGGTCAGATCGTCGGCGAGCACCACGGTCTGCGGGGCGCCGACCGGGTCGGGGTCGCGATGGGCGTCGCTGCCGCCGACCGCCGGGGTCCAGCGCCCGCCGCCGCGCGCGGCGACGGCGAGCGAGGCGTCCCAGTCGGCGAGGGCGACCTCGTCGTCCGGGGTGTACGGGCCGTTCCACACCTCGACCGCGTCGGCCTCCCCGAAGCCGAACTTCCAGTTGCAGCCGATGCAGGTGGCGTGCGGATGCGCCGGGACGACGAGCCCGCCGGCCTGCCGGATCCGCCGCGCGAAGCGGCCGAAGCGGTTGTCCCGGGCGCGGTAGCGCCAGTCGACGAACGTCCCCGGGTCGGTGCCCACCGCGAGGACGTGGCCGTTGCGGGTGGTCACCTCCTCGCCGAGCAGCACCAGCAGGTCGTCTCCGGCCGCGTCCGCCCAGTGGGCGTGCGCCGCATGGGTGTTGTGCTCCGAGGAGTTGACGAAGTCGAGCCCCGCCGCCCGGGCGAGCGCGGCGATCTCCGCCGGGGTGCGCCGCCCGTCCGAGTACCAGGAGTGCAGGTGGAGGTCGCCCCGGTACCAGGCCCGCCCCCGGCCCCTGGCGCGTTCCGGCGGGTACACCGGGGTGCGCGGTGCGGCCTGACCGCCGTGGCCGAGGGTGATCCGGACCTCGTACGGCAGACCGCCGGGCGCCACCGTGTAGGGCGCCAGCGCGATGTACCAGACGCCCGGCTCGATCACGCCGGGCAGGTAGCCGGGCGTCGCGTCGTCGGAGCGCACGAAGAACTCGCTGCGCGCCCCGCCCGACCAGCCGCGGAAGCCCTCCCCGCCGAGGGCCGTGCCGCGCTGGTCGAAGAGGCCGATGTCGAGCGCGTTGCCCGTGGTCCCGGCCGGCTGCGGCGGCCGCTCGTAGGAGTAGGAGACGCGGATCTCGTTCACCCCGCGGGGGATCTCCACCGGCAGGTACACGAAGTCGGCCGCGCCGGGGTCCAGGACCCCGCGCACGGTCTCGGTGCTCCGGGCGCCGTCGGGCTGCGCCGCGCCCGCGAAGCGCACGGTGCCCAGGGTGAGGGCGGCCGCGGCGCCGGTCACGATCAGCGCGCGTCTGCCGGGTGCGTGGTCTCGGTCGGTGCACATGCCGTCGGCTCCCTGGGTGTCGTCACGGAAAGGAGGATCAGGAGGATGCAGGAGGGTCTGGAGGTTGCGGTGGCACCCTCGTACCGGGCGGTGAACGGCGCGACAAGGGCGGGAAGTCGCCGGATGACCGTCGTGTGTCGGCGGATTCCGGCCGAGTTCCGGCCCGGTTCCGGCCGAGTGCCCTCCGCGCGCCGCCCGTTCGTCAGGCCGACTGTCCGCCGTCTCTCCACAATCGGTCCGCGGTCTGTCCGCTGTCCGTTCGTGGTCCGTCCGTGGTCCGAGGGCCGTGAGCGTGCCGCCCGTGCGCGTCGTGCGGACGATCCGCCGGCCTACGGACGGCCCTCGTCGTGACCGGCGACGGGCCGCCCGGCCTGCTCTACGGTGTCCCCATGCGGATCGCGACCACGATCTTCCTCACCGACGAGACCATCACCCCCGTCCGTCTCGCCCGCGAGCTCGAACAGCGCGGCTTCGCCGGCCTGTACCTCCCCGAGCACACCCACATCCCGGCCGAGCGGAGCACCCCCCACCCGGCCGGCGGCGAGCTGCCCCCCGAGTACGCCCGCACCCTGGACCCGTTCGTCGCCCTCGCCCAGGCCGCGGCCGTCACCACGTCCCTCGCGCTCGGCACCGGCATCACGCTGGTCGCCCAGCACGACCCGATCGTCCTCGCCAAGCAGATCGCGTCGCTCGACCATCTGTCGGGCGGCCGTTTCACCCTCGGCGTCGGCTTCGGCTGGAACGTGGAGGAGGCCGCGAGCCACGGCGTCGCATGGGCCACCCGCCATGCGCTGGTGCTCGACCGGATGCGCCTGATGCGCGCCCTCTGGGCGCCGGAGCCCACCCCTTACCAGGGCGAACACGCCCGGGTCGGCGCCTCCTTCGCCCACCCCAAGCCGGCCGGCGGCAGCCCCCGCGTCCTCGTCGGCGGCGGAGCGGGACCGGCGGTCTTCGCCCAGGTCGCCGAGTACGCCGACGGCTGGCTGCCGATCGGCGGGGGCGGCCTCGGCACGTCCCTGCCCGTCCTCCGCCGGGCCTGGGCCGACGCGGGACGCGACCCGGACGCCCTCCAGGTCGTCCCGTACGCCGTGTTCCCCTCGCCCGGCAAGCTCGCCCGCTTCGCGGACTCGGGCATCCGGGAGGTGGTCCTCCAGCTTCCACCGGGGACGGAGGCGGAGGTCCTGCGCGCCCTCGACGACTACGCCCAGTACCTCTGAACCCCTGAACCCCTGACCGCCCGCACCTCCGACGGGCCCGCCCGCCCACCGGACGGGCCCGTGCGCGGGAGCGGGCAGGGCGCACGGCACCCCGCCCCCTCCCGCACCCGGCCGGCCCCGCCGGTCCGGCGCCCCTTTCCGGCCGGCACTCGACCGAAAAGCGCCGGCACGGCGCTCGTATGCTCGACGCATGACCGATCACCAGCGCGAGGACGCCCCGGCAGTCACGGGCGGGCCCACCCCGAACGCCATGCGGAGGGCGCTCAAGCGGGCGCGGGACGGCGTCGCCCTCGACGTCACCGAGGCCGCCGTGCTGCTCCAGGCACGCGGCGCCGACCTGGACGACCTGACGGCCTCCGCCGGGCGGGTGCGCGACGCGGGTCTCGAAGCCGCCGGCCGCGCCGGGGTGATCACCTACTCGAAGAGCGTCTTCATCCCGCTCACCCGCCTCTGCCGCGACACCTGCCACTACTGCACCTTCGTCACCGTGCCGGGCAAGCTCCGCCGGGCCGGTCACGGGATGTTCATGTCCCCCGACGAGGTGCTGGACATCGCCCGCCGCGGGGCCGAACTCGGCTGCAAGGAAGCACTCATCACCCTCGGCGACAAGCCCGAGGACCGCTGGCCCGAGGCCCGCGAGTGGCTCGACGCCCACGGCTACGACGACACCCTCGCCTACGTGCGCGCCATGTCGATCCGCATCCTGGAGGAGACCGGGCTGCTGCCCCACCTCAACCCGGGCGTCCTGTCCTGGACCGACTTCCAGCGGCTGAAGCCGGTGGCCCCGTCCATGGGGATGATGCTGGAGACCACCGCCACCCGGCTCTGGTCCGAGCCGGGCGGCCCCCACTACGGCTCGCCGGACAAGGAGCCGGCGGTGCGGCTGCGGGTGCTGGAGGACGCCGGACGCTCCAACGTCCCCTTCACCAGCGGCCTGCTGATCGGCATCGGCGAGACCTGTGAGGAGCGCGCCGACGCGCTGTTCGCACTGCGCCGCGTCTCCCGCGCCTACCACGGCATCCAGGAACTCATCCTGCAGAACTTCCGCGCCAAGCCGGACACGGCCATGCGCGGCATGCCCGACGCCGAACTCGACGACCTCGTCGCCACCGTCGCCGTCGCCCGCCACATCATGGGCCCGGCCGCCTGCCTCCAGGCGCCGCCCAACCTCGTCGACGGCGAGTACGCCCGGCTGCTGCGGGCCGGCATCGACGACTGGGGCGGCGTCTCACCGCTCACCCCCGACCACGTCAACCCCGAACGCCCCTGGCCGCAGATCGACGAACTCGCCGCCCGCTCCGCAGCGGAGGGGTTCACCCTGCGGGAACGGCTGTGCGTGTACCCCGAGTTCGTGCGCCGCGGCGAACCCTGGCTCGACCCCCGGCTGCTCCCGCACGTCACCGCGCTCGCCGAC
The DNA here is from genome assembly GCF_014489615.1 of Streptomyces genisteinicus. Taxonomy (GTDB): domain Bacteria; phylum Actinomycetota; class Actinomycetes; order Streptomycetales; family Streptomycetaceae; genus Streptomyces; species Streptomyces genisteinicus. The sequence continues at coordinate 3,046,349 of NZ_CP060825.1, read as the reverse complement.
CCCGCCACCGGACTGGCGCGGGAGGAGGCCCTGCCCGCCGGCCTGCCCTGGCAGGAGCCCGACGAGGGCTTCGCCGCGGCCGGCCGCACCGACCTGCACCGCACCATCGACACCGACGGCCGCACCCACGACCGGCGGGACGACTTCGACCACGTCTACGGCGACTGGGACGCGCTGCGCGAGGCCGCCGCGCCCGGCATGGTGCCGCAGCGCATCGACGCCGACGTCCGCCAGGCCCTCGCCACCGCCGCCGACGACCCCACCCGCCTCACCGACGCCGAGGCGCTCGCCCTGCTGCACGCCGAGGGACCGGCGCTCGACGCCCTCGCCCGTGTCGCCGACGACCTGCGCCGGTCCGTGGTCGGCGACGACGTCACCTACATCGTCACCCGCAACATCAACTTCACCAACGTCTGCTACACCGGCTGCCGCTTCTGCGCGTTCGCCCAGCGGCGCACCGACGCCGACGCCTACAGCCTCTCCCTGGACCAGGTCGCCGACCGGGCCGCCCAGGCGTGGGACGTCGGCGCGGTCGAGGTCTGCATGCAGGGCGGCATCCACCCCGACCTGCCCGGCACCGCCTACTTCGACATCGCCCGCGCCGTGAAGGAGCGCGTCCCCGGCATCCATGTGCACGCCTTCTCCCCGATGGAGATCGTCAACGGCGCCTCCCGCACCGGGATGTCCGTCCGCGACTGGCTGACCGCCGCCAAGGAGGCCGGGCTCGACTCCATCCCCGGCACCGCCGCCGAGATCCTCGACGACGAGGTCCGCTGGGTCCTCACCAAGGGCAAGCTGCCCGCCGCCACCTGGCTGGACGTCGTGCGCACCGCCCACGAGCTGGGCATCCGCTCCAGCTCCACCATGATGTACGGGCACGTCGACCAGCCCCGGCACTGGCTCGGCCACCTGCGCACCCTGGCCGGGCTCCAGCAGGAGACCGGCGGATTCACCGAGTTCGTCACCCTGCCGTTCATCCACACCAACGCGCCCGTCTACCTCGCCGGCATCGCCCGGCCCGGCCCCACGGCACGCGACAACCGGGCCGTCACCGCCATGGCCCGCCTTCTGCTGCACCCGCACATCACCAACATCCAGACCAGCTGGGTCAAGCTCGGCGCGGACGGCGCGGCCGAGATGCTCCGCTCCGGCGCCAACGACCTCGGCGGCACCCTCATGGAGGAGACCATCTCCCGGATGGCCGGCTCCGGTTACGGCTCCTACCGCTCGGTCCGCGACCTGCGCGCCATCGCCGAGGCCGCCGGGCGCCCCGCCCGCGCCCGCACCACTCTCTACGGCGAGGTGCCCGAGGAGCGGCAGCAGGCTGCCGCGGCGTCCGACGGACACCTCCCGGAGCTGCTGCCCGTGCTGCCGGACCGACCGTCATGATGCGTACGGCGGAGCGGACATGAGCGGCCGCAGGACCTCGCTGCGGGAGGTGCCGGAGGTCCGGTGGGGCCCGGTTCGTCGGCCGGGCCCCGGCCACCGCCCCGCCCTCTGGCCCCGCGTCGGCACCGACCTGGCGCTGGGCCGGACCCAGCAGGCCCTTGCCGACCTGGCCGAGCTGAGGCGCTCCGGCGCCGTCGCGCCCGGGGAGACGCGCCCCCGGTACGAGGAGGGCATGGGCACCTCGTCCGGCTGAGGGGCACGCGCCCGGGGCCGCCGTCCCGGCGGGGGAGTGCGCAGCCGGGACGGAACGGGGTATTCACGCTTCCGGGGAGTTGCTCGACATACCCGCGCGTTCCCCCTGGGCCCTCCGGACCCACCGATCACGTTCGATTACAGTGCTGGGCCGGGCAGTGTTCGTTCGACGTCGGGGAGGGGCACGGTGGGCGCAGGAGCCGCGGCCGTGTGGGGCCGGGCCGAGCAGCAGGACTTCCGCGCCCGGGTGCGCGGGGCGCTCCTCGGCGGCGCGATCGGCGACGCGCTCGGCGCCGGCGCCGACGGGCGCGGCCTCGACGAACTGCGGGCGGCACTCGGGCCCGAGGGGCTCACCGACTTCCAGCCCGCGGCCGGGGCGCGCGGTGCGGTCACCGCCGCCACACAGCTGACCCTGTTCACCGTCGACGGCCTGATCCGCGCCCAGGTCCGCCGCGACACCGGCGCCTGGCACCCCCCGACCGACCTCCACCACGCCTATCTGCGCTGGGCCGCCACCCAGCGGGACTGGGGCCCCGACGAGCGCCGCAGGGACAACGGCTGGCTCGCGGCCGAGGAATGGCTCTACAGCAGGCGCGGCCCGTCCCGCGCCTGTCTGACCGGACTCGGCGACGCCACCATGGGGACCCTCCAGGCCCCGAAGAACCCGACCGCCCGGGACGCCGGAGCCGTGGTGCGCTCCGCCCCCTTCGGACTGCTGGTGGGCTGGGAGCCGGACCTGGTGTGCCAGCTCGCCGTCGAGTGCGCGGCCCAGACCCACGGCCACCCGACCGCGTACCTGTCGGCCGGCGCGTTCGCCGTCATCGTCCACGGCCTCGCCCGCGGGGAGACCCTGGACGCCTCGGTCCAGCGCGCCCTCGCGCTGCTCGCCGCCCGGCCCGGCCACCAGCCGGTGACCGACGCGCTCAAGGAAGCCCTCGGCGCGGTTCGCCAGGGCATCCCCGGCCCGGCCCGGGTCGCCGCGCTCGGGGAGAACGGCTACGCGGAGGAGGTGCTCGCCGTGGCCGTCTACTGCACCCTCGTCGGCGAGGACATCCGCCAGGGGCTGCGGCTGGCCGTCAACCACGACGGCCCCTCGGAGGCCACCGGGGGTCTGCGGGGCGCTGCTGGGCGCGCTGCACGGCGAGACGGCGCTGCCGCCGGCCTGGCTCTGCGAACTGGAGGGCCGCGGGACCCTGCTGCAGATCGCCGACGACTTCGCGATGGAGATGACGCAGGGGCCGGCGCTCCACGGCCCGACCCTCTCGGCCCCGGGCTGGCTCGCCCGCTACCCGCGCGGCGCCGCCGAACTGACCTGACGGCCGCCGCCGGTCGGGGGCACGGGGCCGGCGGGTTCCCGGACTCGCGGGGCCCGGCCGGCCCCGGTCTCCGGGCCCTGCGGCCCTCGGCCGCCCGGCGTGGCGGGCCTCCCGTGACGGTCGGCCCCGGCCCGCTCGCTCGGCGCGTCTCCCGCGTGGCGGGCCAAAACGGCCTGACGGCCGCCCCCGTGAGCCGGGGGCGGCCGCCTGTCCGCCGGGGGCCGGGTGCTCAGCCGCCGGCGCCCTCACGGGCGGCGGGGCTCGCGGGCCCCGGGATCAGCCCGATCCCGCTGCCGTCCGCGTCGTCGTCGTTGTTGATCTTCGCGAGGACCTCGTCCCGCTCCGGCGTGTCCTCCGGCTTGATCCAGCCGATCCCCACGAAGAGGACCAGGGAGACCGCGAGCGGGATCGACACCTGGTACTGGAGCGGCACGCCGCCCTCGACGTTCCAGCTGATCGGGTAGTTGACGAGCCAGAAGGCCAGCAGGCCGACGCCCCAGCTGATCAGGGCGGCCGTCGGACCGCTGCGGCGGAACCAGGGCAGCAGGCCGAGCATCAGCGGGATGGCGATCGGTCCCATGAGACCGGCGACCCACTTGATGACCACGGTGATGATGTCCCCGAAGAAGGGCGAGTTGACCTGCGTCGCGATCGCCATGGACAGCCCGAGGAAGAGCAGCGTCGACCAGCGGGCGGCCAGCAGCCCGGCCCGGGTGTCCCACTGGCGGACCCGGCGCGAGAGGGCGGGCATGATGTCGCGGGTGACGACGGCCGCGATCGCGTTGGCGTCCGAGGAGCACATGGCCATGGTGTGCGAGAAGAAGCCGACGATCACCAGGCCCAGCAGGCCGTGCGGCAGCAGCTGCTCCGCCATCAGCGCGTAGCTGTCGGCGGGCACGTCGGTCTCGATGAGCAGCGGCGCCACCCACATCGGGAAGAAGAGGACGGCCGGCCAGATCAGCCAGAGCGCGGCGGACAGATAGGCCGAGCGCTTCGCCTCGGTGGCGGTGGGCGTCGCCATGTAGCGCTGCGCCTGGTTCCACATGCCGCCGTTGTACTCGAACGTCTTGATGAACAGGTACGCGATGAGGAACACCATCATGTAGGGGCCGGCCAGCGGTTCGGCGTGGCCCTCCAGCTCGGGCTCGTCCCAGACGGTCCACAGGCTGCTGAAGCCGCCGAGTTCGGCCATCACGGCGACGAGCATCGCGATGCCCGCGACGAACTGGATGACGAACTGGCCCAGTTCGGTGAGGGCGTCGGCCCACAGTCCGCCGACCGTGCAGTAGACGGCCGTGACGGCGCCGGTGATCAGGATGCCCGTGTTGAGGGAGACACCGGTGAAGACCGAGAGCAGCGTGGCGATGGCGGCCCATTTGGCGCCGACGTCCACGATCTTGAGCAGCACGCCCGACCAGGCGAGGGCCTGCTGGGTGGGGAGGTTGTACCGGTTCTTCAGGTACTCCAGCGGGGAGGCCACGTGGAGCCGGGAGCGGACCCGGTTGAGCCGGGGGGCGAAGAGCCGAGCGCCGATCGCGATGCCGATGGCGATGGGGAAGGACCAGGTCACGTACGAGGTGATGCCGTAGGTGTACGCGATGGCGGCGTAGCCGGTGAACATGACGGCGCTGTAGCCCGACATGTGGTGGGAGATGCCGGAGAGCCACCACGGCATCTTCCCGCCGGCGGTGAAGAAGTCGCTGACGTTGTCGACCCGCTTGTGGGACCAGACGCCGATCGCGACCATCACGCCGAAGTAGCCGATGAGCACGGCCCAGTCGAGACTGTTCATGCCCCCTCCAGGGGTCCGGTCCTCCTTGTGAACGCCGTTCATGGTGTGGCGTTCCGTACCGGCACGACAACGGATCGGAGGGTCAAGAGCAGGTAAAATCGTTCGCCTTGATGACTTCAGTTCACATACTTGACCGCCAGAAGGGTGAAAAACGGGCCGTACGGGAACTGCCCGTACGGCCCGTGGATCATGCGGGCAGCGCCGAGCCCCCTCGGCCGGGACGGCGATCCAGTCGAGAGGGCTCTCGGTACTGCCGTGTGCTGTCGGGTCCGGTGGGTGCCTCCGGGGGCCTCGCGGCCTCCCGTGGCGACGCGCCCCTCGGGGCCGCGCCGGACCGGACGTGCGGGGTGCTCAGCCGAGGTCGAGCGGCGACTGCGCCACCTCGTCGACGAACGCGTTCCACGCGTCCGGGCGGAAGTTGATCGTCGGGCCCGCGGTGACCTTCGAGTCACGCACGGAAATGGACCGGGCGACAGGGGACTTGACCTCGACGCAAGCGCCGTTGCCCGTGGAGTACGAGGACTTCGTCCAGCTCTCGGTGGCGCCCTGAATGATTGCCATGATCGCTCCGCTTCGGCGAGTGGTGTGATGTGAGCCAACGTTCTTGCCGGCGTGATCGACGCTACTCGGCGTCCGCGATCTGCGAGGCGGGCGTTCACTCGACCGGATGGCATATACCAAGCGACCCTTCCGTCCCATGCGTCCGGTGGTGTACCGTGCCGCGCCTCAGTCGGTGAACTCCGTGAACGGGGTCGTGGACTCCTCCGCGTACCTCTTGGCGATCCTCCCGATGAACTGCCGGGTCTGCTCCACGTTCAGCGCCTGGGCGCGCAGGTGCTCGTACATGACGCTGTACTTCTGGACGTCGTTCGCCTTCTCCAGGTACAGGTCGCTGGTGACGCCCTCGATGTAGACCACGCTGGAGTCCGAGGTGTCCGGGAACTCCAGGATCGCGTACTGGCCGTTGATCCCCGGATGCGCGCCCATGTCGAACGGCAGCACCTGCACCGTCACATGGGGCTCGTGCGACAGCTCCACCAGGTGCTCCAGCTGCTCGCGCATCAACTGGCCGCTGCCCACCCGGCGGCGCAGCGCCGACTCGTCGATCACGGCCCACAGGCGCAGCGGGTTCTCCGCGTCCCTGATCCGCTCCTGGCGGCGCAGCCGCACGCTCACCCGCTTGTCGACGTCCGCGTGCGCGCTCTCCGGCAGCGCGCCGGTGATCAGCGCCTCCGCGTACTGCCGGGTCTGCAGCAGTCCCGGCACCACCTGCGGTTCGTAGACCCGCAGGCTCGCGGCGTCCGTCTCCAGCCCGATGTAGACGCTGTAGGGGATGTCGCCGAAGGCGTGCCACCAGCCCTGCTGCCGGGAGTCCTTGGCCATCTGCATCAGCGAGTCCACGATCCGGTGGTCCTCGACCTCGTACACCCCGCACAGGTCGCGGACGTCGCGCTGGCTGATCGAGCGGCGGCCGTTCTCCAGGCGGCTGATCTTCGACTGGGAGACGAGCAGCCGGTCGGCGACCTCCTCCGCCGTCATGCCCTTCAGCTCCCTGAGCCGGCGCAGCTCCTGGCCCAACCGGCGCCTTCTGACAGTGGGGTTGACGTTGGACGCCACGGAAACTGCACCTCCGGCTGCGTTGCCTCGCGTTGCTCTGCGTATCTACTGCTCAGCAGATTGCCACCAATGGGCGTTCCCGCGCGGCGAAACGGCCACACAGGCGGACGCGCGGACGCGCGGGACGGCCGTGAGGCTGTCCCGCGCGTCCTGTGCGGCTCCCGGACCGGGTCGTGAGGGGACGTCGGTGCGGCGGTGGTGGTGCGGTGGTGCGAGGGTCCCGGGACGGCCGCCCCGTTCAGTGGGCGGCGACGCGTGCCATGGAGCCGCCGTGCGGCTGCATGGGCACAGGTCCCGGCTGGCGGCCCGGGCCGCTCGCCGGCTGGTTGCGGCGGGGCTGGGCGCCCACGCCGTTCTGGACGTCCATCACGGCGTGCGCCACGAGACCGCCCATCGGGTCGTGCCGGATGAGGTCCCGCAGGCGGGACCTCGAGGAACGCCCTTCGTTCCCCGGGTAGAGGTGCTTGCCGAGACCGACCGCGTGGGCCAGTGCGGCGAGCGCCGCGGTCCGCGGGTCCGGCGGTACACCGGTGCGGATCGCACTGTCGAGCCGGGCCCTGATGTCCCGGCTGATCGCCGTGTCCGTCGCCTGGTAGCGAGTCGTCGGCAGCACCCCGCACATCTGGCCCTCGACGGCATGCACCATGCCGCACCGTTCCAGATGCGAGAGATAGATCTGGCGCAGCCCCAGCCGGGGCCCGCCGATCCAGTGGACGGCCCGTACCGGACTGCCGCGTCTGCGCAGCAGTTCCAGTGCGGAGTCCAGAGTCGGATCTCCGGTCGGCCGTGGCATCACCACGGCGATACGATCCCCGTCAGGGGCTATCCGTCCTGCCAGGGCCAGCTCCACTAGCTGAGCTCCTGCCAGGCCGAGGTCGAGCGACTGCGGCTGCGCTGTGGTACCCGTGGCCGGGTCCAGAGCGAGCAGCAGAAGCTCTTCCGGAAGTGTTCTGCGGCTCCTGCCCATCCATGCCTCCCCGCGTGGATGTCTGACAGGGTGACCCCTCTCACATTGGTCTGTCGAGAGGGCCTGGGTGCTTTGTTAGGGAACCGATAGGTATGTCGTTCTCGTCTAGCACCGGAGCCATGCGCTCACACAGGACACTGGTACATGGTTCGGACACGGCGGTTCCCGGTCCCGGGGCCCGGCGGGCACAGCGTAACGACGCGGGCCGTCCATCGGACAGACGGACGGCCCGTGGCACATGACTCATGGAGGAGGCACGGTGGCGGGCGAGTCCCCCGACAAGTCGGAGCAGCGGAAGTCGTCGGGGGAGACGGCTGGGAGCGAACGCGACCCGCGTCTCGCGATGTTCCGCGAGGATTCCCCGGCGTCCGAGGCCTCCTCGGAACCGTCGCCGCCGTCCCCGGCGGCGACGGACCAGCGCACGGCGGTCTTCCGCCTGCCGCCGCGCGACGGCGCGGAGACGGCGGGCGAGGGGGCGGCGTCCTCCGTGTCCGCCGCGCCGGCTGCGGCCTCCGACGGGGCGGCGGAGGACGGTGACGGCTCGGGCCGGGACACCGGGGAGCCGGAGCCGTCCGGTACGGGGGCGGACTCTGCCGCGGGTGCGGCCGAGGCCGAGGACGGTGTCGCGGACGGTGCCGGGGCGGGTGCGCCCGATGCCGTGGGCGCCTCCGGTGCGGACGCCGGGGCGCGTGAGCCGGGATCCGGGGCCGACGCCGAGGACGGCGAGGGCCCGGACGCGGCACGGGAGCCGGACGCCGACTCCGGTGCCGACGCCGAGGCGGAGCGCGACGCCATGGCCGACTCCGAGGCCGACGCCGGTGCGGACTCCGGCGTGCCGTCGGGCGACGCCGCCGACTCCGGTGCCGACGACGCGGGCGACCCCTCCGACGCGGAGGGCGGCCCGTCCTCCGGGACCGCTGCCGGCGACGAGCGGCTGCGCGCCGCGGTGGCGGCCTGGGTCGCCACCGGGGACGACGCGGCCGACGGGGAGCCCGCGGGCACCGCCACGCCGCAGAAAGCTTCCCCCGCGGCCACCGGCGCCCCTGAGACCGACGCGGAGCCCGAATCCGTGGCCGACGCCGAGGACGGGGCGGACGCCCCGGACGCAGCGGACGACGACACCTCCGCCCGCGCCGAGACCACCCCGGGCGTCGCGTCCGGCAGTGTGAACGGCACGGTGGACGCCGACGAGGCCCCCGAGGCCGACGACGAGACCAGCGACGCCGGCGCACGCGCCGGGGCCGACGCGGACGGTCCCGGCGACGACACCGCCGCAGCGGCATCAGCCGACGCCCCCGCTCCCGCGGACGGCACCACCGACACTGCCCCGAGCACCACCGACACCACCGACACCGACGGCGACTCCGATGCCGACGGCGACTCCGAGGGCACCCCCGCGGGCGACGGCACCCCCGCCGAGCGTCCCGCCGTCGATCAGGCCACGGCGGTCTTCAAGGCCCTGAAGCGCCCTGCGGTGGACCAGCCCACCACCGCGCTCAAGCTGCCCAAGCCGGCCTCCGACCCCGACCCCGATCCCGCCCCCCGGACGGCGGAAGCGCCCGGGAAGAACGCGGACACGGACGAGGCCGAGGCCGAGCGCACCAGCACCTTCGTGCCGCTGCGCCGCGACGACGCCCGGCCCGCCGCGGCCGGTGCCGCCGCCCGCCCGAAGCCCGCCGCTCCGGCAGCCTCCGCCTCCGCCTCCGCTTCCGCGGCCACGGCGGAGCCCGGCACGTCCGCCGGCGCGTCCGGCGCGTCCCTGACCGAGGCCGAGCGCACCAGGCAGCAGCCCATGCCGCCGCTCCCGCCGCTCGACCTGCTCGCCGAGCTCACGAACACCCCGCCGCCGCCCGAGACGCCCACCCGCACGGTGGTGCGGCGGATCAAGATCTGGACGCCCCTGGTCGTCCTCCTGCTGATCGTCTTCGCGGTCGCACAGTCGCTGCGTCCGCTCCCCGATCCCTCGCTGACGCTGACCGCGGACCCCGAGTACACCTTCGACGGAGGCAAGCCGTCCCTCCCGTGGCCGGGCGAGGGCCAGGGGCAGATCGTGGTGTCCGGGGTCGGTGTCGTCGGCCAGTTCGGCGACGAGAAGCCGGTCCCGATCGCCAGCGTCACCAAGACGATGACGGCGTACATCATCATGCGCGACCACCCGCTCAAGCGGGGCGAGGACGGCGAGGCCATCCCCGTCGACGCGCTGGCGGAGAAGGAGGGCGGCTACGACAAGACCAACGACGAGTCGACCCTCAACACGATCAAGGAGGGCGACACGATCTCCGTGCGCGACGCCCTCAGCGCCATCATGATTCCGTCCGCGAACAACGTGGCGCGGCTCGTCGCCCGCTGGGACGCCGGCTCCGAGGAGGCGTTCGTCAAGAAGATGAACGACACCGCCAAGGAACTCGGCATGACGAACACGACGTACACCGACCCCTCCGGTCTCGACGCGACGACCGTCTCCACCGCCGCCGACCAGGTGAAGCTGGGCCAGGCGCTGGTGAAGAACAAGGCCATGGTCGACATCACCCGCGTGCAGGAGTGGTACGACCCGTCCGGCAAGCGCCACAGCAACTACAACACCCTGATGCCGAGGAACGGCGCGATCGGCATCAAGACCGGCTCGACCACCAAGGCCGGCGGCAACCTCCTCTTCGCCGCGTACAAGGACATCGGCGGGTCGACGCAGACGATCGTCGGCGCCGTCCTCAGCCAGCACGAGGCGCCGATCCTGCAGACCGTCAACCGGGTCAGCGAGGAGGTCCTGGTGGCGACCCGCGAGGCGCTCCTGGAGAAGAAGGTCGTCACCAAGGGCGATGTCGTCGGTTACGTGGACGACGGGCTCGGCGGCCGCACCCCCGTCGTGGCGACGAAGGACCTGACGATCGTCGGCTGGACCGGCCTGAAGCTGGAGTCGGACATCACCGACGGCGGCAAGAAGCTGTCCCACACCGCGAAGGCGGGCACCGTCGTCGGCAGTCTGACGACGGGCACCGGCCCGGGCACCACGAGCGTCCCCGTCGCCCTCCAGCAGGACCTCGTGGAGCCCGGCTTCGGCGACAAGCTGACCAGGCTGGGCTGAGAGCTGTCGTCCCGCGCCCCCCGGGGGGTCGCGGGACAGCCCTCCGGGCACTCGTCCGGATCCCGGCGGACGCGCGCCGGGCACCACGAGTGCCCCCGACCCACGTGGGCGTCCCGGTCCTCCGGGATGCCCACGTGCTAGCGTCCCCGGGCAACCGCCGGGCACCGGACCGCGTCCTTCCTCCCAGCGCCGAAGCACCCGACCGGAACGGCGGTGCCGGGGCGCGGCAGCGAGCGACGCCACCGGACCGCACGGCACCGCGGCACGGCCTGCGCCGTCCGCCCGCACGGGGCACCGCGTCCGGGCGCCGCCTCCGGGCGTCGCGGCGGGACACGGCGCACGCACACACAGACGTACACGGCATGCCCGGGGGACGGCAGACAGAGACAGGACGGGGAGAGGCGCAGTGACCACCGCCGAGCCGACACACGCGGATGGCAGCAGCACCGGCGCCGGCGGCACCGCACCCACCCGGGGAGGCGGGCCGCGAATACCGCGATCCGCTCCCGGCCGGCCCTCCGGCTCCGCGGACGGCTCCCGTGCCGCGGAACTCCTGCTGCACCCGGTCGTGCTCGCGACCGGCGCCGCGGCCGTCGTCCACCTGGCGTGGTTCTTCTTCTTCGCGAACAGCGGCGGCGACATCGCGGCGCAGGACGCCTGGGCGGAGTTCGTCGGCCGCCACCCCGACTCCGCGTACAACCTCGCCTGGTACGGCGGGATGCATCCGGTGTCGTACAGCGTGGTGTCCCCGTACCTGATGTCGGTCCTCGGGGTCCGGACGACGATGATCGTCGCGGGCACGGTGTCGGCGGCCCTGACCGCGCTGATCCTGACGCGGCTCAAGGCCGTGCGCAATCCGGTGGCCTGCGCGATGGCCGGGGTGTTCGCCTTCCTGTGCAACGCGCTCTCCGGGCGGGTCACCTTCGGCCTCGGCATGATGTTCGCGCTCGCCGCCGTGGGCGCCGTCTTCTGCTGGCCGCACCGCTGGCGGCACAACCGCTGGGCGAAGGCCGCAGCGGCCGCGCCGCTCGCCGGACTCGCGACGGCCGCCAGCCCGGTGGCCGGCCTCTTCCTCGGCGTCGTGGCCGCCGCGCTGTTCCTGACCGGCCGCCGCCCGGGGGCGTACGCGCTGGGCCTCGCGCCGGTCGCCGTCGTCGCCCTCTCCGCGTGGCTGTTCCCGTTCTCCGGCACGCAGCCGATGTCGCTGGCCTCCACTTCGCTGCCGTTCGTCTTCGGCGTCCTCGTCCTGGTCCTCGTGCCGCCGCAGTGGCGCACGGTGCGCATCGCCGCCGGGGTGTACGCGTTCGGCACCCTGCTGACCTGGCTGATCGACTCCCAGATCGGCTCCAACGTCTCCCGGCTGCCGATGCTGTTCGCCGGAGTGGTGCTCCTCGCGGCGCTGCCGTACACCGCGCCGCGCTCACGCAAGTGGTACGCCCTGGTGATCGCCTTCGCGGGCCTGAACTTCTGGATCGGCTTCAAGGGCGTCGACGACATCGTGCGCACGGCGCCCGCGGCGTCCTGGAACCGCGAGCTCGCCCCGCTGGTGAACCAGCTCCAGGCGGTCGGCGCCGAACGCGGACGGGTCGAGGTCGTCCCCGAGAGCAGCCACCGCGAGGCGTCGGCCCTCGCCCCGTACGTCAACCTGGCCCGCGGCTGGAACCGGCAGGCCGACATGAAGCGCAACCCGCTCTTCTACGACGACGAGAAGGTGCTCGACGCCGCCACCTACCGCGCCTGGCTGGACCGCTGGGCCGTGCACTACGTCGTGCTGCCGGGCGGCAGGCCCGACGGCAGCGGGGCGGTGCGCGAGGCGGAACTCGTCGCGGGCGGCCTGCCGTACCTGACCCGGGTGTGGGGCGACGCCAACTGGCAGCTCTTCGCCGTCCGGAACCCCGTCCCCCTCGCCGCCCCGCCGGCGGACGTCCGCCACGCGGGCGCGGGCGAGATGACGATCCAGGTCGGGTCCGCGGGCCGGGTGCTGATCCGCGTCCCGTACTCCCCCTGGCTGAGCCTGGTCGACGAGGACGGCAACAGCCTCGAAGGACCGCAGGAGACGGAGGAGTCGAAGCTCCGGGAGGACGGCCCCCCGTCCTGGGACAACGTCAACGGCTGCCTGCTGAAGGCGGAGGAGGACGCCGAGGGCGACGAGTGGACGGAACTGCTCGCGCCCCGGGCCGGCGTCTACCGCCTCGCCGCGCCCTACCAGTTCCCCCGCGGCACGCCCTGCCCCGACGAGCTCCGCTGACACGGCGCCCCGGCTCTGCTCCGGGCCCTCCCAGCGAACCCTCCCGGCAGGCACGGGCACGCACCGGCACGGCACCTGCGCCCACTGCGGCAGCGCCGACCGGTACCGGGGAGTGCCTGCCCGCGGCAGGCCCGGACCGCCGCCATTCTTACCCGCGTTAACACTTATGCCCCTCCCGGCCCTCGTGCATAGTGGAGCCGCTTCCGGCAAGCCGATCAGTCGGTCCACGAGGTGCGGTGCTGCATGGTGTACGGACGGAACGGCCACGGCGCGGGACACCGGTCCCGCCCCCTCCCGCGTACCGCGACGGCGCTGACCGCCCTCGCGCTCGCCGTCTGGCTCGGCGCGTGCGGGCCCCTCGACGGCGGGGGAGAGACCGACGCGCCGCCCGCGGGAGGCGACCCGGGCCTCGACGAACTCGGCGGCGTCCCGCAGCGGATCGCGCCCTCGGCCGCCGCCTCCGCCACGCCCTCCGCGCCCCTGCCCAGCCCCCGGCCGAAGCCTCCCTCCGCCTCCGCCGGCCCGCCCCGGAGTTCCGGCCCGTCGTACACGGCATGGGCGGGGCCCGGTTGCTCCGGGGGCGGCCGCTACGAGGAGGAGGGCCGCTACAGCGACGGCGACGACGGCTGGTACACCGTGCGGTCCGGCGGGCACCGAGGCGACGGCTGCGACGGCCGGTTCACCGCGATCCCCATGTCCGGCTCCCGGGACGAGGACGGCGGCGGCGGCGCGACCTGGTCCTGGTACGTCGGCAGCGGCTACCGCACCTGCACCGTCGCGGTCGTGGTGCCCACGAGCGACCGGCCCGAGGACGTGGCGGGCCGGCCGTCCGTCTACCGGGTCCTGTCCGACCCCGCCGACCCGGACAGCGCCGTGCGCACCTTCGAGATCGACCAGACCCGGCTGCGGGGCGAGGGCGTGGTGGTCGAACGCGTCCCCGTCCACGACCAGCGGCTGACCGTCCGACTCGTCGACCGGGGCCAGGACCGGGACCGCGACCGGAAGGGTGCCCACCACGCGGCCGCCCAGATGCGCGCGGAGTGCGGCACCTGACCCACCGGCGTCCGGTCCCGCCGCGCGGCCGACCCGGCTGCCGGACACCACGATGCGCCCTCCCCGAGCACCCCCTGCCTCCGCCCGGCTTCCCGCAGTGACGCCCCCACCGACGGATCGGCCCCGGCCTCCTTCGCCCTCCGGCGACAGCCGCCCGGCCCCCGTCCCTACGAGGCTCCCGGCCCCGGCGCGACTGCCCCCGCAGGGCCTCCGCCCGAGCCACCCCGCCCACGGGCCGGCCCCCTCACGCCCCACCACGGGGGACCACAACCGCCCCTCACCCCGGCCCGAGGTCCCGGCCCCCTCCGGCAGATCGCCCGACTTCGCCCCGGCACCGCTCCAACGCCTCCCGGACGGGACCCGAGGGGGCCTCGCCCTCCTCCGCGAGGAGCTCCCCCGCGGCCACGAGCGCGCGCCAGAACGCGTCCGCGTCGCCCTCCGCCCGCGGCCCCACGGCCGCGAGGCCGGTGAACGCCGCACCGAGCCCGCCCGCCCTCAGCGCCCGGATCACCCCGATCGCCCGGCCACTGGCGATGCCCCCGGACACCGCGAAGGCCTCCCGCAACAGCCCCCGCGCCTGCTCGCCGCGCAGGCTCAGCACCCGAGGCACGTCGAACGCGCCGTGCGCTGCCAGCAGTTCGCCCGCGAACCGCACCTCACCCGCCTCCAACAGCGGATCCAGGTCCTCCGGACTCCCGAACCCCAGTGGCCGTTCCGCCTCGTCGCGCGACATCCCCAGCGCCTCCCGCACGGCCGCGACCGCGGCCCGAGCCCCGGCGGACGGCGCCAGGGCGACGAACACCTCGACGGGCGACTCCCGCCCGAGCAACTCGCGTGCAGCGCCCACCAGCGCCTCCGCCCCGCTCACTGCACCCCACCCTTCCCGCCCATCCCCACCCTGCCCGCCCGCGACCACGGTCCCTCGCAGCACGCGACGGCACGCCGCGTTCCTCCGGCATCCCGGTGTCCGTCGCCGGGCACGGCGAACCGGTCAGCCGTCCGCCCGACCGCCGAGACTGTCGAGGCCGTTCCGGCACGGCTGATGCCGGCAGCCGTCGTCCCGTCGGTGCAGCCGACGGAGGTCCTGCAGCGCGGCGACGGGGAACGGATACCGCCTCCACCTGGCCCGGTACCCGTCCTCTCCGTGTTCCCGCAGCATGGCCTCGGCCGCTTCCACCACCGCGTGGCACAGCACGCCGCGGGCTGCGACGGAACTCCAGAGAAGGACGCCTCCTGTCTCGTCGGCCGAGCCCCAACTCGTCGCCCCGTCAGGGAACTCGAAGACGGCGACCGCCACCTCCGTCCCCTGGCGCCGAAGCAGCCACCGCGTCTCCATGGGTTCGCAGTCGAACGAGAAGCGTTCACCCGGAGAGTCGCTGTAGAGCCCCGTCAGGCCGTACAGCATGTCGGCGAGGGCGTCCGTGCAGTAGCCGACGAGAGCCTGATGCTCCGACGCGCCGTCCGCGATCCGGTACACGGCACCCCCGCTGCCGACCAGCTCCCAGCTGAACCGGAGATCACCCACCACCCTCCCCCTCCCGAGCCCATCACCCACCCGCCGAGCCGCGCCCCCGACACCAGCTCGATCCCGCAGCAACCATGCCAAAGGCCCCGGACCGTGATCGGTCCGGGCCCTTTCGCTTGTGCCCCCGGCAGGATTCGAACCTGCGACACCCGCCTCAGGAGTTCGATCACCTGTGACCTGCGGGGGTCCGCATGGCGGCCGGAGCCGTTGCCGACGACCTCCTGACACCGCCTGCGTGCGGTGCGTTGATGTCAGGAGCGGATGTCAGAAAGGGAGCCCGTCAGGGTCCTCAGAGATACGCCGAGCGAGCTCGTCGATGACCTGCGGTACGACCCGTTGGGCGTCTTCGTCCTGCAGTGCTTCGACGAGAGCTTGCCGGACAGCAGGGTAGGGACGCCCTCGGTGAGCGGCACGGGTGCGGCTGACTGCCCGCTCGATCTTCGCCATTTGGGCCGCTACCGCGGGCATCGCAAGCTCGTAGTCACTTGGGTCCGTCGCCATGGTGGTAGCCGATCAGGACCCGCTGACATCGTCAAGGCGGGCTGTGAGCCCATGGGGTCACGTGGTTGGGCGCGGTCCGGGGCTATCCGGCCTCCGTCGTCCGCCAGGTGTCAGTGATGCAACCCTCCTCCATGTGCCACCACTCCTGAGCGACTCCGTGCTGGAGAAGCCGCTTGATCTTGCTGAGTTCGGCGTTAGGTGGAATGTCGAGGGACACCATGCGGAACTGCTCGATCCCCTCACCGCCAGCCCCCAGCTTGTGGAAGGCGTTGATCGTACTCTGACGGGCTGCAGCAGAGCCGCCGTCGCGAAGCACGATTATGCGAATGGTGCAGTTGGAGGATGGGTGAACCACACTCCCGGCCCATCGTGCGCCCTCGGTATCCGTGTGCGTCTCGACGATGTCGCCGATGGCGACACCGCGAACGAAGAAGGGCGTGTTGGCCACTTCGACGGTTTCATTGCCGCGATCGATTGCCCACAGGCTCTCCACCCCGACCGGTGGCCAGTCGTTTTCGACCTCAAGTCGGAATAGAACCTTCACGTGCTCTCGGGCCTGCGCAGTCATGCCCGACAGCATGCACGATCGCCACGGGCCGATCTGGGCGGCTAGCGAGTGACGGGAATCTCGTAAACGATCTCGCACAGGGAAGCGGGGACGACGATGTCCGCCGTCTCCACGGGCCGTCCGCCGTCGCTGTAGTACGTCCGCCGGATGTGGGTGACGAGTGAGGCCTTCTGGATGCCGAGCAGCGTCGCTTCCTGGGCGGTCGCCTGCCGCGGCTCCGGCTGCTCGACGGCATGGCTGACGGTGACGCCGATCTCAGCCATGCGATTCACAACGCCGGCGCCTGCGTGCGGCCCACCTTCGGGGAGGACGACGAGCGTTCCGCCGGTGAGCTCGTACGGCTCCCAGCTCGTCGACAACTGGACCGGACGCCCGTCGGCGAGGAACTCGTACGTCGTCCGCACGCACAGCTCGCCCTCGGCGATCCCGAGCCGCGCCGCGATCTCCGCCGGCGCGGGCACCTTCGCATCGGTCCGGCTCTCCCATCCTCCGGCCCGCCCGACAGCCTTCATATCGGCACGGAACGGCGACCTGTCGGGCTGCTCCCGCGCCGCCGAGCGCACCATCCGCACCCGTTGCCGGGGCTCGGCCACGTACGTGCCTGACCCGGCACGGCCCTCCAGCACTCCCTGGGAGATCAGCAACTCCTGAGCGCGGCGGACCACGTTGTCGCCCACGCCGTACTCCTGGCCGATCTGGGCGCGTGAGGGCAGGCGGTCACCCGGCTCCCACTCGTGCTCCGCGATGCGCTGCCGAAGTTCGTCGGCGATGCGCAGGTATGGCGGCTGCTCAGGCATATGGAAAATCTAGTCCACTAGCCCTAATCTAGTTAACTAGCTTCACTTAAGGTGATCACCGGTGACGGAGGCTGCCCTGTGCCTGCTTCGGGATCGACCGCGGCGGCCCTTGCCGTCCGGCTGTCCGCCCTCGGGCTCTCCACCCGCGTGGAAGAGCACGCCCGGCATACGACGGTCGTGGCGGAAGTGCCGGACGCGCTCTCCGCCGAGTCATGGCGGAAGGTCCTGGGCGCGGTTGCTGAGGCTGACCGCTTCGGTCTCCTCGCCACCAGCCAGCACGGCCGCACCCTCTGGGCCGTCTTACGCAAATCGGTCCCCACGACGGGCGACGTCGGGGGACCGGGCCATCAGCGATAGGAGCTGACCAGCATGCTCAACCGTATCCGCCGCGCCCTCGCCAACACGAGACCGCGAGGCGCACACCAGGGCAGGCACCGCCGCCCGTTAGGCCCCATCCGGCAACCGGTCGCCTCGCGGCCCATGGCGCCGGCCGACAGTCCGGCCCCGCACCTCCATCACCCGCGTCATGCCGACCACACCGGCCTGATCACGGGCGAGGAGACCGCGCTCGTCCGCCCGTACGTCCTGGCATGGGAGAAGCGCACCCGCCTCCGCCCCACCGTCGTCGCTCCCCACCTCCCGGCCCCCGCCGCCTGGTCGGCACTGGCAGGAGCGCGCTGATGACCTCCCTGCCTCTTCCTCGACGCCTGGGCGTCACGCGCTTCTCGACGGCCCTCTACCGCTCGCCGTCCTGCCGGATCGGCACCCACCTCACCTGCACGACGTCCTCCGCGGCCGTCGCCACGCCCGACCTCCCGGTCGTCTTCGAGACCTGCGCCTGCACCTGCCACTCCGCAGCCGCCAGGTCGGCACAGACAGAGGAGGGTCCATGAGGGAACGGGCACCGGCCCCTGGGATGGCCTCGACCGTCGAGATCACATCGGCCACTGTCCGACGCGGCGACATCCTCCACATCGGCGGCCGCGTCTGCCGGGTGCAGGACCTCTTCCAGCTGCCTCACGGTGCGAAGCAGCTCCTCTTCGACACCGGAGAGCTCCTGGTCATCCATGTGCGAACCCACTTCGTCGCCGTACGGATGACGAGAAGGCGGTGATCACCCCCATGCGTGTCTCACGGGCGCACGCCATCGCCGACGACCTCCGGTCGCAGATCACCACCGGGCAGCTTCAGGCCGGTCAACGCCTGCCCGCCGAAACCGAACTGGCCACGCGTTACGGCGTCAGCACGGCGACGCTGCGGAACGCCCTCGGCATCCTTCAGGCACAGGGCCTGGTCGAGAAGATCCACGGCCGGGGGAACTTCGTCCGCAGACCACTGCGGAGAACCACCTACGTCGGCGGCTGGGGAACGCTGGACCCTCGCACCGCTGCCGACGCGGCCCAGCGCGTCACCATCCGCACCACAATCACGACCGGCACGACGGAGCACCCGGCCGCACTACTGGCCCGCCCCGCTGGCACGCCCCTGACGGAGATCCTCTGCATCACCTACGACGGAGAGGTGCCCCACGGCCTCGCACGCACCTACATCCCCCACGACACGGCGTCTCCACCCGACGCACTCGGCCTGGTCGCCGACAACGCCCCACACCAGGAGCCGGCCGCACGCTTCGCCGTCCTGACCCCTCCACCGGCGGAAGTCCGCGAAACCGTCTGCTCCCGCCTCCCTACCCCGGACGAAGCCTCGACGCTCCACGTCCGTCCCACGACAACGGTCCTCGTCATCACCCGCACCACGACGGACGCAACCGGCCTCATCGTCGAAGCGGCCCAACTGGTCTTCCCCGCCGACCGCGTCAACGCGGTCTTCACCAGCCACCTCCTGGACAACGCCGATGAGAGGCAGCCCCGACCATGACCACGCCGGCCCACCTCCGCCTCCTGCCCTGGACGGGCCCTGAAGGCAAGCCCTGCTACCTCAGCACCGACGACCCACACGGATACATGTCCCGCCTGGCCGACAACATCGAATCCATCCAACTCGGCATGGCGGCCGACGTCCTCGACCACGCGACCACAACCCTCCGCGACAAGCACACGACCCCAGGCGACCTCCGCCTCCTTGCCAACGAACTGACAAGCGCCCTCGCCGACACCCTCCGCGTCGCGACAAGCCGCAGGCACCACCACACGGAGAGTACGTCTCACCGACCCTGACGGGCGGCACGCGCGTCTGGTGTCAAGCTACTCAACCAAGCGGGGAGGGCCGGAATAACTTCGGCCCTCCCCGCTCTGCACCTTAGTGACCTCGGCTCGCGCAATCCGCCGCATGATCGGGAACCACTGATCATTTGGCATCTGACGGTGAATGAGCTGGGCAAACGGCCCGTTGCCGTCCGCCGGAAGCACCTTTGTAGTCCCGGGCTTGACCGTGATCTAACGGTCGGCGTGGCACGCATGTGGCACGGCGAGTCTGAGAAGGGGTGGGTGCAGTCGTATGCCGCTGTTACGCACGGGATCACAAGACCACGGGGCAGGCCACGGGTCCAGCGGCTGGACATGCCAGCCGGAGCGCCGCAGTCCGCGGCAGGCCGCCCACGACATCGTCCAGCTGCCCTCAACTCCGCCTTCGCTGCCGTGCCACCTGTGAGTGATGGTTGGACACGCGTTCATCCAGTCTGCGGTGTTGATGCATGCTGGCTGCTGTGGGATATTTGACCCTTTAAGACATTGGGGGGGTTATGAACGATCGCATCATGGCGCTGTACGAAATGGCATTTCGCGATCGCTACCAGGAGTCTTTCGAGGATGAATTTCAAGAATTCTTTTCTGAGGTTATGGAGCGAGTGTACCCTGATGGAGATTTCGTACGCGTGCGCCCATGGGGGAATGCAGGGGACAGGAAGAACGACGGATATCTGATCTCACAGCGGACAGTATTCGCAGTCTACGCTCCCAGGACGCCCACCGCTTCCGGTATCAGGACCAAGGTGGAGACAGATTTCTCCGATTGCCTGCCTCATTGGGCGCAATACCTAGACCGGTGGGTATTCGTACATAACGATCGCGAAGGTCTTGGCCCAGATGCATTGAAGGTAATTCTGGAGATAAATGATAGCCAGGGGGCCGATGTCGCAAGTCCCTGGGGGAGAGAAGCGCTCCGCAAGCGTGTAATGGACCTGGATATGGACGACTTGCGGTCCCTTTTTCCCAACGTGCCGACGTTCGAGGATTTCATTGAAGTAGGATTGGATCAAATCCAGCCGGTATTGGATCATTTGGACCGGGCCAGAGTTCCAGCCCGCCCCGACTTGCGCCCTGTCCCGGAAGACAAGATGGAGTACAACCTCTTGTCTGATCCAACGCGCTCCCTGATTACACTAGGAATGCAACCCGCGCAATTGGTGCGGAATTATTACAGGCGGGTTAGCGACGAACTGCTGAGGGACCAAACCGCGCAAGCATTTTCGGATAAGTACTCTGATCTCCGTCAGCGAGGCTTGAATCCGGACGACATCTATTGGGAACTAAGAAAATGGGTAGGGGGGAGCAGGGCGTCGAATCCCTCACGCGAAGTCGGCGTTTACGGCGTGCTGACTTACTTCTTTGAGGAGTGCGATATATTCTTGCGCCCTGAGAGGAGTGGCCATCGTGATTTTGCCAACTAAGGGGATTCCGGCCGACCGAGCCCTCCTAACAATCGGGGCTCAGATCATCAAGGAACTGGATGAGCCCAGCACAGTAAGCGGCTTGTGGCACTTGGTTAGGTTGAGTAGGACACAGACAGAAGAGCCCACCCCGCTGACATTCGATTGGTTCGTTTTGGCACTCGACCTTCTCTTCGCCGTCGGGGCGATTCGGACGGGTCCAGCAAACACACTTAGGCGGGCGACATGATCACTCGTATCTTTAGCGACCTGCCTTCATTCAAGGAAATTCGGCTGCATTCCGGGCTCAATATCCTTCTCGCCGACGTGACGCCAGAATCTAAAGATGTTGATACCAGGAACGGGGTCGGCAAAAGCAGTTTGATTGAGCTGCTGCACTTCCTTCTGGGTGGCAATGCGGACCCGAGTAGCCTTTTCCGTAACGAAGCTCTGGTCGCATACGAGTTCGGGCTAGAGATGAAGGCTCCTCAGCGCGGACGATCCACTGATGAAACCTCACTCATCACAGTGGTGCGATCAGGTAGTCAACCTTCTAAAGTTCGGATTGAGGGCTGGGAAAGTGTCCTCGGCTCTTCGAGTGTCACCATCACGAACACCGTGTGGAAATCGTTGATCGCTAAGCACTTTTTCGGGCTGAGCGAATCCGATACTTCCACTGCCGCCTCGCCATCACCCCGCTCTCTCCTTTCCTATCTCATCCGCCGACAGTCGAGTGGCGGGTTCCAGGAAACTACCAAGCACACCAGTCAGCAATCGACGGCCGATCAGCAGGTCAATCTTTCTTACCTCTTGGGGCTTGACTGGTCGATTCCGAAAGACTGGGAGGCTGTGAGGCAGAGGGAGAGGTCACTAAAGGAGCTCAAGAAGGCGGCCAGGGATGGCGCAATGGGTGACGCCATCGGCAGGGCTGCCGAATTGAGAGCGTCGCTCGCTATTGCTCAAGCTGGAGTCATGCGCCTCAGCGAGCAACTCAAAAGCTTCAGAGTGGTTGACGAGTATTCCGAGCTCCAAAAGGAAGCGGCACGACTGAGTAGGAAGATTTCTCGGCATAACGACGAAAACACCCTGGACCGGCGTTACCTGGATCGACTGGGCGACGATTCGCGAAATGAACCCGTGCCGGATCCCGAAAATCTGCGACTGCTATACGACCTGGCGGGAGTAGAACTACCCGGTGTGGCACTAGCGGCGTACGAGGACGTCAGAAGGTTCCATGAGTCGGTAATCTCTAACCGGCGCACCTATCTGCACGAAGAGGTCGTGGCGACGGAAGCGCGAATCGCTGCACGGGAAAACGAAGTCAACTCCCTCGATGCGCGCCGTGGTGAGATCATGCAACTGCTCAAGGCTGGCGGCGCACTCGAAACCTTCACCGAACTGCAGAAGGAGTTGGGGCGCCGCGAAAATGAGGCCGAAAGGCTAAGTAAGCAATATCAGGCCGCAGAGGCGCTGGAATCGCAGCAGGTAACCCTCGGGCTTGAGCGTCAGCAACTGCAAGAACGTCTTCAGCGTGATTTTCGCGAGCGGTCCAGCAGGGTGGATGAGGCGGCTGTCGTATTTCAGGCCTTGTCTCACTCCATTTATGGGGATCGTGGAGGACTGCTAGCGATCTCCAACACCGACAACGGGCCGAAATTTAGTGTGGGAATCGATGGTGAGCGCAGTAAGGGAATTACCAATATGCTCACATACTGCTTCGATCTGACACTAATTAACATCGCGCTGCCTTCGCGGGCGCCGCGGGTCTTGGTTCACGATAGCCACATTTTTGATGGAGTGGATAGTCGGCAGATCGGTGCCGCCATCCGAACTGGCTACTTCGAATCTGCTGAGCGCGGATACCAGCATCTCATTACGTTGAATAGCGATAACCTTCCGTCCGTGGAAGATGTGGAACTGAGCTCCGTTATCCTGCCGGTTCGATTGACTGACGAGTATGAGGATGGCGGGTTGTTTGGCATCCGCTTCAGGTAGATCCAACGCCGACCGCCCCAGCCGCATCGGGGTTCACCCGTCAAGCCCTCGCCTTGCTGGCGTGCGGTCGGCGGCCGGGCCGGAGCGGGGCGGAGACAGGAGCGCAGGCCCGGGCGACGGGCCGCGCGCGCCGCGCTGTGCGCGGCGGGTGCCTTGATGAAAGTAGAGAAACTCTTACCGCGCCGCGTCCTCAACTGCGTTGCCGCACACGGCACGGAACTCGTCCCAGAGGCTGAGGAACAGACCCGCTGGGGCGACGTCGACCTGGACAAGCGTGTGCTCTACGTCCGTCAGCAGACGCAGCGCCGACGCGGTTTCCTCTACGACGACGATCCCAAGGACCGACGCCGTCGAGCCGTGCCGCTTCCCGCGATGTGCGTCGCCCCGCTCTGCTGGCATCGGATGCGCCAAGCCGCCGCCAAGGTGCGGGCGGGAGAGTCGTGGGATGAGGGCGGCTACGTCTTCGCCGCCCGAAACGGTCGCCCTGTCGAGCCGCGGAACGTGTACCGCTCCTTCACCCGCGTCGCCGACTCCGCCGGCCTCCGCGTGATCCGGCTGCACGACGCCCGGCACGGCTGCGCGACGCTGCTCACCGCGGCCGGGGTCGCTCCCCGCGTCGTCATGGAGATCCTCGGGCACAGCCAGACCAGCATCACCATGGACGTCTACACCCACGTCGTCCAGGACACGCAGCGCGAGGCGATCAGCCATATGGACCGGCTGCTCAAGAGGCGGCCCGGTCGTCGGTGACCGCCCGCGTTGATGTCAGAAGTGGATGTCAAAGGCCCCGGACCATGATCGGTCCGGGGCCCTTTCGCTTGTGCCCCCGGCAGGATTCGAACCTGCGACACCCGCTTTAGGAGAGCGGTGCTCTATCCCCTGAGCTACGAAGGCGGGGCGACCGGTCACCCCGGAGGGCTGGGCCGCCGCGGACAGTGTAGCGGGTGGGGTGGGGCGGGGCTGGTGGTGATCGGGGTCAGGGGGCGGGGGTGCCCAGGGGGGAGGGTCCGGTCATGCGGACCGGGTCCGTGCCGGTGTCGCTGTGGCGGGCCGCCCAGGTCTCCAGGGCGGTGCGGCAGGCGTGGTCGAGGTGGTGGAGGCCCGAGAGGTCGAGTTCGACGGGGCGGTCCTGGGGGAGGGCCTCCAGGCTGTCGAGTATCTTCGGCAGCCGCAGGAAGGTGGCGTTGCCCGAGAGGCGGGCGTGGACGGGCCCGGCGCCCTTGTCGGTGACCTCCAGCCGGATGTGGGACGCCTCCCAGGCGGCCTTGGCGACGGAGAGCGCCAGGCCGATCAGGACGCCCTCGAACATGTTGACCGCGACGATGGACGCCGCCGTGGCCGTGAGGATGAGCGCTTCGCCCCGGTGGTCGTGCCACAGCCGGGCGAGCGCCCGCAGCGGGATGAGCTTCCAGCCCGCATGGATGAGGACACCGGCCAGGGCCGGCAGCGGGATCAGGGCCAGGGCGGACGGCAGGAGCGCGGCGAACAGCAGCAGCCACGCCCCGTGCATCACCCGGGACGCCTTGGTCCGCGCGCCCGCCCGGACGTTGGCCGAGCTGCGGACGATCACGGCGGTCATGGGCAGCGCGCCGAGCAGGCCGCACACGGTGTTCCCGGCGCCCTGGGCGACGAGTTCCTTGTTGTACTCGGTGCGCGGGCCGTCGTGCAGCCGGTCCACGGCCGCGGCGCTGAACAGGCTCTCCGCGGAGGCGATCAGGGTGAAGGCGGCGACGGTCCCGAGCATGCCGAAGCCCAGCAGCCCGGCGAACGCGTCCGGTCCGGGCGGCTGCACGGCGCCGAGCAGACCCTGCACCTCGACGGTGGCCACCGGCAGGCCGAACGCCAGTGACACGGCGGTGGCGAGCACGACCGCCGCCAGTGCCGCGGGGACGGCACCGAGCGGCCGGGGCAGCCGGCCCCACAGCACCAGCACGGCCACGGTGGCCGCGCAGAGCCCCAGCGAGACGAGGGCGCGGCTGTCGCCGGTGGCCCCGGCGAGCGTCCCGGGCAGCCCGGTCAGCTTGTCGAGGCCGGACGCGGGTGCGGGCAGGCCCGCGGCCGCGTACAGCTGGCCCGCGATGAGCACGAGGCCGATGCCGGCGAGCATGCCCTCGACGACGGAGACCGAGATGGCCCGGAACCAGCGCCCCCACCCCAGGCCGCCCATGGCGAGCTGGAGCAGGCCGGTCGAGAGCACGATCACTCCGAGCGCGGGCAGCCCGAACCGCTGGACGGCCTCGAAGACCAGCACGGTCAGTCCGGCCGCGGGCCCCGAGACCTGGAGGCTGCTGCCGCGCATCGCGCCGGTGACGAGCCCGCCGACGATGCCGGTGATCAGGCCGAGTTCAGCGGGGACGCCGGACGCGACGGCGACGCCCACGCAGAGGGGGAGGGCGACGAGGAAGACGACGAGGGAGGCGGCGAAGTCCTGACGCAGATGGGGGAACCGGTCGAGGCGGTTCGCGACGGCGTTCACAGCGCGAGGAACGCGTCGGTGCGGGCGTCGTGCGCGAGGACACGGCCGGTGTGCACCTCGTAGAACCATCCGTGCAGGCGCAGCCGTCCCGCGGCGAGGCGCTGCGCGACGGACGGGTAGGAGCGCAGCCGCAGCAGCTGGGTCAGGACGTGGGTCTGCACCGCGGAGGCGACGGCGGGATCCTCGGCGGACCCGCTCGGCAGGGCGGCAGCGGACTCCTGGGCGAGCCAGTCGCGCACCGCGGGCACGCCGCTGAGGTCGTCGCCGCGGACCAGGGCGCCGACGGCTCCGCAGTGGGAGTGGCCGCAGACGACGACGTCGGCGACACCGAGGACCTCGACGGCGTACTCGACGGTCGCGGCCTCTCCGGTGGGCCGTCCCGTGCCGTGCGGGGGGACGATGTTGCCGGCGGAGCGGAGTTCGAAGAGCTCGCCGGGCCGGGCGCCGGTGATCAGCGCGGGCACGACCCGGGAGTCCGAGCAGGTGATGAAGAGGACCTGGGGCGTCTGTCCCTCGGCCAGCCGGGCGAGTTCCCCGGGGCCCGATGCGGACCGGAGGCCGAACGAGCGGGCGTGGTCGATCAGCGGTTGCATGGCGGTTGTTCCTCCTGGCGCGCGGTGGGAGGCGCGCGTCGGTGCGTACGGGGCCGGGCGCGGCGCCGGCACGGCGGAGCGGCCCCGTGGCGGCGCGGCCGGACGCGGCGGGGCGTCGGGCGCGTGGCGTGGGGCTGTGCGACGGGTGCGACGGGGTGTCGCTCCGCGGGCTTGTGCCGCAGGTCAGCTCAGCAGCGGAACACCTGAAGTGCGGGGCGGGAGGGCCCTGTCGGCGGTCTCGGCCCGTCCGTGGCCGGCGGCTGTGCCGGAGGGCGCGTCACCAGCGAGGCGTCGCCGGTGCCCACCAGGTGGTGGACGGTCCTCGGGGTGAGGTCGCCGGGGCCCCGAGCGCGGTCGCGCCGGGACCAGTCGACCGGATCGGTGGGCTGGTCCTTGCCCCGGCAGTGGACCGTTTCCTCAGCGGCGCGCTCCGGGTGGTGGGGCCGCTCCGGGAGGCCGGGCGCGGGCGCGGTGGCCGCGTGCGCGGCCGGGGCGGGTGTCGCGGGGGCCGGGAACAGCAGGGCGGCGAGGACCAGTGCGAGGAGGACGCATGCCGAGCGGGGTGTCGCACGGTGCACGGCGCGCTCCTTTCCTCCGCGGTGGTCGCCCGAGGTGTTGCCGGAGCGGTGTCGCCTCCGCCCATTTCCAGGAAGCTAACACGCTTAATTTGCATGAGCGGTTAACTTTGAGTGAAGGCGGCGAACGGTGCGCGAACGAATGGCCGGAATTCATCTCCGTGGACCAACGGGGATGGCGCAGCGGATGACTTCGGTGATGGGGCGGTTGGCTTGATCATGCCGTTCACGTGGGGATATGCCGCCGTCCGTTTCCATGTTCGCTTCCCGGGGGTGGGCATATGCGGCCGTCCTGTGAAGGGCCGCTGAATTCCGTGGCGCGGCAGGGAGGGATATCGCGAGAGAATTCTGCATTCGCACATGCGCACGATGGTGGACGGTGTTCCGGAGGCCGAGGAGTGGACGCAAGGCGCCTTCGCCGAGCCGCCGCTCCGGGCCGGACCGGCCGCTCCGGACGGGGCGTCGCCGTGTGCCCGGCGAGGACAGGGGAAGGGCGCCTTGCCCGCGCCCTCCGCGGGCGCATAGCGTCGCCGGGACAGCGGGCGGCGAGCGGTGGGCCGCACGAGCGAGCAGGTGCCGGCGCCGGCGCCGGGAGAGGGGCCGGGGTGCCGCACGCCGATACGTCCGATCCGGCGGTCGCCCGCCTGACCGCGCCCGGGGCGCCGTTCGCCGTGGTGCGCGGCGAGGGTGGCGCCCTGGAGTACGCGAGCGGTCCGCGGACGCTGCGCGAGTTCGCCGAGACCACCTGGGCGTTCGGCGAGCGGCCGTTCCTCGTCGCCGAGGACGGGACGCTGACGTACGGCGGGTTCTTCGCCGCGGCGAGCGCGCTCGCCTGCCGGTTCACCGGGGAGTACGGTCTCGTGCCCGGCGACCGGGCCGCCATCGCCATGCGCAACCACCCGGAGTGGCAGATCGCCTTCTGGGCGGCCCAGTTGGCGGGCCTCGTCGCCGTTCCGCTCAATGCCTGGTGGACCGAGGGGGAACTCGCGTACGCGCTGGACGACTGCACCCCGCGGCTGCTCCTCGTCGACGGGGAACGCCTGCCGCGGGTGGACGGCTGGCGGCGTCGTGCCGGTGCGCGGTGCGTGGTCTTCCGCGGCGAGCCGTCGCCGTTCCCGCGTACCGACGGTGTGGAGCGGTACGAGGACTTCCCGCCCGCCGACCCGTACGCCGCTCCGCCCGCCGTGGACGTCGCGCCGGAGGCCGACGCCACGATCTTCTACACCTCCGGCACCACGGGCCGGCCCAAGGGCGCCGTGGCGACCCAGCTCGCGCAGGCCGGGGCGACGGTGCACCCGCGGTTCCACGCGACCGCGGCGGCCCTCGCCCGCGGCGCGGTCCCCGGGCAGGGGCCGGCCCCGGTCACCCTGATGACGTTCCCGTTCTTCCACGTCGCCGCGTTCACCACGCTCTACTCGGTGATGGGCGTCGGCGGCACCCTCGTCCTGATGCGGCGGTGGGACGCGGAGCGGGCGCTCGCGCTCGTCGAGGAGCACGGGGTCACCCACTACTCCGGTGTGCCGGCCACCGCCGTCCAGCTGCTCGACGCCGCCCGGCGGACCGGGGGCGGGCTCCGGACGCTGACGCACCTCAGCACCGGCGGCGCCGCACCGCCGCCGGGCCTGGCCGACCGGGTGACGGCGGAGTACGGGAGCCGGATCGAACCCCGCAACGGGTACGGGCTCACCGAGACCAGCGGCGGAGTGCTCGCGGCGTCCGGCGAGACCTACCGGTCCGACCCGGGCGGCGTCGGACGTCCCGCGCCCGCCGTGGAGACGCGCGTCGCGGGCCCCTCGGGCGAGGCCCTGCCCGACGGCGAGGTGGGGGAGCTGTGGATCCGGGGCCAGGGCGTGGTCCGCGGCTACTGGCGCGACCCGGCCGCGAGCGCCGCGGCCTTCCACGAAGGCTGGTTCAGGACCGGCGACCTGGCCACCGCCCGCGACGGACGGATCAGCGTCGTCGACCGGCTCACGGACATGATCGTCCGCGGCGGCGAGAACGTGTACTGCGTCGAGGTCGAGGCCGCCCTGCACGGGCACCCCGACGTCGACGACTGCGCCGTGCTGGGCGTGCCGCACCCCGAGCTCGGCGAGGAGGTCGCTGCCGTCGTCCGCCTGAGGCCCGGTGCCTCGGCCGGCGCGCGGGAGCTTCGCGAGCACGTCGGCGGTCTGCTCGCCGCGTACAAGGTGCCCGCCCGGCTGGTGCTGCGCGACGCACCGCTGCCGCGCAACGCCACGGGCAAGATCCTCAAGCGGGAACTGCGGGCGGAGGCCGTGGGCGGGGCCTGATCCCCGGGGCGGGGGCGGCTCCGGCGGCGGGGCGGCCGGGGGCGCGCCCTTCCGCCCACATTCCTTCCGCCGACGTCCCGTTCGCCGACGCCCCGTTCGCGAGGGGCGGCTCGGGCGGTCGGGGCGTCCGCGGCCAGGCCTGGGCTCAGGAGGTCCGGGTGACCCGTACGCGGTAGGTGCCGTCGTCCTCGTCGACGACGAGGACGCGCACGCCGTTCCTGCTGTCGGTGAACGCCTCACCGGGCCGGTAGGGCGCGTCGGAGAGTTCGGCGTGCACGTTGGGGCTGCGCGTGCAGCCGCCGCTGTCGGGCTCGCTGTCCTTGACGGTCACCGGTCCCTGGCCGGTGTCCACGTCGGTCCGCACGTGGTAGATCAGCACGCCCGGCTCGCACACGGCGTCGTCGTTGCCCGCCCGGGTCCGCACCTCGATCGCGTAGCCGGAGTCCTCGCCCAGCGGCACGATCGCCATCTTGGAGCCGCCGGAGACCGCGAGCGAGGTCAGCGCGTACTCCGTGGTGCCGGGGGCGGCCGCGCAGCGGATCTGGTCGTTGTCCAGCCAGCCGAGCTTCCACTTGTGCCAGCCGAGCAGATCGTTGTTGGCGCCCCAGTCCTCGGACATGATGTCCCAGTGGCCGACGGCGCCGCCCCCCTGCGCGGTGTAGAGGTCGGGCAGCCCGAAGACATGGCCGTTCTCGTGCGGCAGGACGCGGTAGCCGGTCTCCTCGTAGGACCCGGAGCCGTCGTCCTGGCGGCTGTAGACGAAGGACGTGTTGGCGAGCGGCACGCCGTCCGCCTGGGGCGCCTCGCCGTTGCCGGAGAAGGTCACCGAGAGCACGGTGTCCAGCGCGGAGGGGCCGGCGTTGGGGGTGACGAGCACGTTGACCAGGTCGTAGGCGCTGAAGTCGACCTCGGCGTCGGCGACCTCCACGAGGTCCTCGACGAGTGCGCGGTAGCCGGGCTCGTAGGGGGAGCCCCGGTCGAGTCCGTACTCGGCGAAGGGCTTCGGCATCCGCAGCCAGTCGGCGACCGGGGCGTGGGGGCGGTAGGCGAGGCGTCCGTACGAACTGGTCCTGAACCACTCGGAGGTCTGCGGGAAGAACTCGGCGAGCCGGTCGAGCGCGGCTCCCTCGCCCTGCGCGTCGGGGAAGTCGATCATCAGGTTGAGCGCACTGACCTCGCCGGTCGAGCGGGTGTATCCGGCGGGGGTCGGCAGGCCCTCCGACATCTGCACGCCCAGCACCGAGGCGATGCGGCAGGGGCCGAGTCCGGTGGTGTCCGGAGCGGCGACCGGTCCGGCCGACGCCCGTGTGGAGACGGGGAGCGTCGCACTCGCCGTGGTGAGCCCCGCGAGCGCCAGCACGGCGACTGCGGCGAGGGGGCCGAGGCGGTGGGACCGGCGGCCGTTCCGGCCGGGTATCCGTTGGCGGGGCTGCTGCATGCGTTTCGCCTTCGGGCCGCGGCAGCAGGCCGGACCCTGGCTGCGCTCTGTCGCTCAGCCTCTGCCGGGGGGATGCGCCCCGCCCGCCGGGTGGTCCGATCGGGGAGTCTTCGGGCTCCGGTGGATTGAGAACCCGCCAGGTGACTCAGGTCACATCCGGCCGGGGAAATAACCGGGGACCCTCTCCCCGTTTGCACCCGTGTCCCCGCGAAACGGGGACGGGCTCCCCGCTTGCGGGCGGCCCCGACCACGCACCCGGCGCACGTCGCCGGCTGCCGACGACGAAGGACGTGGAGCAGTGGGCACCGCCGCCACCGAGACGCCCCGCATGCCGCGGCCCCGGGCCGACGCCCTGCGCAACCGCGAGCGGATCGTGTCGGCCGCGCGCGAGATGTTCGTCGAGTTCGGGCCCGAGGTCCCGCTGGACGAGATCGCGCGCCGCGCGGGCGTCGGCAACGCCACCCTCTACCGCCACTTCCCCGACCGGCAGAGCCTCGTCCGCGAGGTCGTCGTGTACGTGATGTCCCGGACCACCGAACAGGCGGAGCGGGCGTCGGCCGACGAGGCCGACCCGTTCTGCGCGCTGCGGCGGTTCGTGCACGCCGCGGCCGACGAGCGCATCGGCGCCCTGTGCCCGATGCTCTCGGGCGACTTCGACGCCGACCATCCCGACCTCCACGCGGGCCGCGAGCGCCTCGACGGGGCGGTGCTGGGCCTGGTCGCACGGGCGCAGTCGGCGGGACGGATGCGCGAGGACGTGGCCGTCGGCGACCTGATGGTCGCCCTCTCCCAGCTCACCCGGCCCCTGCCGGGCACCGGCTGCCTGAACATGGACCGTTTCGTCCACCGTCACCTCCAGCTGTTCCTGGACGGACTCGAGGCGCCCGCGCGCTCCGAGCTGCCGGGCGCGGCCGCGACCCTCGAAGACCTGCGGAGCACCGCCTGAAGGAGACCGAGCGCGGCTGACGCCCCGGCGGCGGCCCGTTCCCGCCGGGGCGTCAGCCCCGGCCCCGTACCCCACCCCGCCCGGGGCGTCCCGACGCCGTGACGTCCCGCGGCGCGGCCCCGGCTTCCCGACCGACCTTCCGACACGCCCTCGCGTGATCCCTTTTCCGTACCGAGGTGGACCCACCCATGCCGAAAACACCCGACATATCCCTTCCTGATCCGAGCCGCTGGAAGGCTCTGGTCTTCATCGCCCTCGCCCAGCTGATGGTCGTGCTCGACGCGACGATCGTGAACATCGCGCTGCCGACCGCCCAGCAGGACCTGGGGATCTCGGACGGCAACCGGCAGTGGGTCATCACCGCCTACGCCCTCGCCTTCGGCGGTCTGCTGCTGTTCGGCGGGCGCATCGCCGACCTGTGGGGCCGCAAGCGGACCTTCGTGGTCGGCCTGATCGGCTTCGCCGCCGCCTCCGCGCTCGGCGGAGCGGCCACCGGCGAGGCCATGATGCTCGGCGCCCGCGCCCTCCAGGGCGTCTTCGGCGCGCTGCTCGCCCCTGCCGCGCTCTCCCTGCTCGCCGTGATGTTCACCGACGCCAAGGAGCGCGCCAAGGCGTTCGGCATCTACGGGGCGATCGCCGGCGGCGGCGGCGCCGTGGGCCTGATCCTCGGCGGCGTCCTCACCGAGTACCTGAACTGGCGCTGGACCTTCTTCGTCAACATCCCGTTCGCGATCGTGGCCGCCGCCGGCGCGTACTTCGTCATCCGCGAGCCCGCGGGCACCCGCAACCGGGCGTCGCTCGACATCCCCGGCGTCGTGCTGTCCACGCTGGGTCTGGTCGCGCTGGTCTACGGCTTCACCCGGGCCGAGTCGGCGGGCTGGTCCGACTCGCTCACGATCGGCATGTTCGTGGCCTCCGGCGTGCTGCTGCTCGCCTTCGTCGTCACCGAGGCCAAGGTGGCGGCCCCGCTGCTGCCCCTGCGCGTCCTGACCGAGCGCAACCGCGGCGGTGTCTACCTCTCGCTGGGACTCGCGGTCATCGCCATGTTCGGGCTGTTCCTCTTCCTGACCTTCTACCTCCAGGTCGTGAAGGAGTACTCGCCCGTGATGACGGGCTTCGCCTTCCTGCCGATGATCGTCGGCATGATCACGGGCTCCACCCAGATCGGCGCCCGGCTGATGACCCGCGTCGCGCCCCGGCTGCTGATGGCCCCGGGCTTCCTGCTCGCCGCACTCGGCATGCTGCTCCTCACCCAGCTCGACGTGAACAGCTCCTACGCGGGCCTGATCCTGCCGGCACAGCTCATGCTGGGTCTCGGCATGGGCACGGCGTTCATGCCGGCGATGTCCCTGGCCACCCACGGTGTGGACCCGGCCGACGCCGGTGTCGCGTCCGCCATGGTCAACACCTCGCAGCAGGTGGGCGGCGCCATCGGCACCGCGCTGCTGAACACCATCGCCGCGTCCGCCACCACCTCGTACATCGCCTCGCACGCCGCCGGGGCGAGCGACCCGAGGCTCCTGGAGCTCCAGGGCATGGTGCACGGCTTCTCGTCCGCGATCTGGTGGGCGGTCGGCATCCTGGCCGCCTCCGCGGTGATCGCCGCGACCTTCGTCAACACCGGCCGTCCGGGCGGCGGCTCGCCCGTCGCGGGCTCCGGCGCCGCCGAGGGCGCGGAGGACGAGGTCCGGATCCCGGTGGTCGCCCACTGAGCCGGGCCCGGCCCGTGGAAGGCCGCTGAGGACGCCGCCGGCCCCGCCCCGTTCCGCTTTCGACGGGGCGGGGCCGGCGGCGTTCCTGCGCCCGGGGCGCCGTCCGCCGGGGCGCCGTCAGCGCAGCCAGGGCAGGTCGGCGCCGGTGTCCTGGGGCTGCAACGCCTCCGCCATCACCTGCATGATGTCGCCGAGCTGGCGGACCTGTTCGGGGGTGAGCCGGTCGAACATCGCCTGACGCACCGCCTCCACATGTCCGGGCGCGGCCCGCTTCAGGACCTCGACGCCCTCGTCGGTGAGCACCGCGTTCTGGCCGCGGCGGTCCGAGGGGCAGTCCTCGCGGCGCACCCAGCCGTTCTTCTCCAGGCGGGCGACCGCGTGCGAGAGCCGGGAGCGGGTGATCTTCGCGTCGATGGCGAGCTCGGTCATCCGGCGTCGCCGGTGCGGTGCCTGGGACAGCTGCACCAGCAGGCCGTAGTAGACGTGCGGCATCCCCGCGTCCCGCTGCAGCTGGCGGTCGAGGTGGTCCTCCAGGAGGGTGGTGGCGTGCCGGTAGGAGCGCCACACGCGCTGCTCGTCCGCGGACAGCCAGCGCGGCTCGTCGCCGCTGTCGCCGATGGATGCGGTGTTCATGCGTCCCACTCTACGACCCCATCCTTGAAAGTTGAACTAAATGTGTCTACAGTGAATTCAGCTTGAAAGTTCAAGCAGAATGGGAGCCGGAGCCGCCATGAACGCCACCCCCGCCACGGAGCGCATGCCCGCCCTCTACCTCTCCCACGGCGCCCCGCCCCTTGCCGACGATCCCGTCTGGCCGGGCCAGCTCGCCGCGTGGTCCGCCGGCCTGCCCCGGCCCACCGCGGTGCTCGTCGTCTCCGCCCACTGGGAGGAGGCGCCGCTCGCCCTCGGTGCGACGGAGACCGTCCCGCTGGTCTACGACTTCTGGGGCTTCCCCGAGCACTACTACCGCGTCCGCTACAGCGCCCCCGGCGCGCCGGCCCTCGCCGACTCCGTCCGCAAGCTGCTGCGGCGCGCGGGCACCCCCGTGCAGGACGTCCCGGACCGCGGCCTCGACCACGGCGCCTACGTCCCGCTCGTCGAGATGTTCCCCGCCGCGGACATCCCGGTGCTCCAGATCTCCATGCCGACGCTCGACCCCGTCGAACTGCTCGACATCGGCCGGCGGCTCGCCCCGCTGCGCGACGAGGGCGTGCTGATCGTCGGCAGCGGCTTCTTCACCCACAACCTGGCCGCCCTGCGGCAGGGCGGCACCCCCGGCTGGTCCACCGAGTTCGATGACTGGGGCCGCGAAGCGCTCGCCCGCCAGGACGTCGACGCGCTGCTCGACTTCGAGAACAAGGCCCCGGCCGGCCGCATCGCCCACCCGCGCACCGAGCACTTCGCGCCCCTGTTCGTCACGCTCGGCGCGTCCGAGGGGGAGCTGGGGACCGGGCGCAGCGTCATCGACGGCTTCTGGATGGGGCTGGCCAAGCGGTCCGTGCAGTTCGGCTGAGCCCCCGGCCCGGGTGCCGGGGCGCCGGGCCGCCCCTGCGCCGGGCGGGCGGGGGCGGCCCGGAGCGGCGGCCCGGCCCCGTGGCGGCGGCGGTGCCGCCGGTACGCGGGTGCCGCCGCGGTGTGGCGTAGCCCGGGTGTCGCCGGTGTCGTCCGCAAACGACGGGAATCGTCCGCGGGGGAACGGGAACCCTCCTGAGCAACCAGGGGGCGGCGGGAGCCGTCTTCCCGGTGGGAGCCCCACCACGGACGGCGCTGTCCGGGTGGATTCCGCAGGTGTCGACGGTGATGCCCGTCTCTCGCACGCAGGAGTGCGGACGGTGGCGAGCGGTTCGGGGCAACCCCCCGTGCCCGCTCTGACCTGTGCTTCGGCGGGTGGCCTCCTGGTTCCGCCTGCCCCGGAGGGCGGGCAGGGTACTGCATGATCACGGAAATCGATGCACCGCATGGGAATTCTGTCCGGTTTCCAGTCGTTGTTTCCATCGGATGCAGGGCACCCGGGAGGGTGTCGCGACCTACTTTTGCAAGGGAGCTCGCATGGCAACCCGTGCCGTCGCCCGTCGTCAGGCCGAGTCCGGAGGGACCGACAGGGCGGGCAGCGTTCGCGCCGTGGGCGGAGAGATCGCCGACCGCGACCTGGTCGGCATGTATCTCGACGAGATCGCGCGGACGCCACTGCTCGACGCCGCCAAGGAGGTCGAGCTGTCCCAGACCATCGAGGCGGGCGTCTACGCCCGGCAGATCCTGGACGGGGAGGTGGAGAGCGAGGCCCAGGGGGCCACGCGCGAGGAGCTGGAAGCGCTCGCCGAGGCCGCCGAGCGGGCCAAGGACGTCTTCATCCGCTCCAACCTGCGCCTCGTCGTCGCCGTCGCCCGCCGGTACCCGCGCAGCGGCCTTCCGCTCCTCGACCTGATCCAGGAGGGGAACGCCGGCCTGGTGCGCGCCGTCGAGAAGTTCGACTACGCGAAGGGCTTCAAGTTCTCCACCTACGCCACGTGGTGGATCCGGCAGGCGATCACTCGCTCCATAGCCGACCAGTCCCGCACCATCCGGCTCCCCGTCCACCTGGTGGAGGAGCTGGGGCGCATCCGCCGTGTGCAGCGGGAGTTCAACCGTGAGCACGGCAGGGACCCGGAGGCCGCCGAGGTCGCCGAGGAGCTGGGCTCCACGCCCGAGCGCGTGACCGACGTCCTCGACTGGGCCCGTGACCCGGTCAGCCTGAACATGGGCGTGGACGACGCGGGCGAGACCCAGTTCGGCGACCTGCTGGAGGACACCTCGGCGATCTCGCCCGAGCAGTCGGTGCTCACCCTGCTGCGCAGCGAGGAGCTGGACGGCCTCATCGGCAAGCTGGACAACCGCACCGCCTCGATCATCCGGATGCGTTACGGCATCGAGGACGGCCGGGAGCGCACCCTCACCGAGGTCGGCAAGGAACACGGGCTCACCCGGGAGCGGATCCGCCAGATCGAGAAGCACGCGCTGCTCGAACTGAAGAAGATGGCCCGCGACACGGGCTTCGACGCGGCGGCCTGAGCCGGGCAGCCCCTCCCCGGGCAGTCCGGCCCCGCCCCGTCACGGAGGGAAGCCGCGAGCCGCCCGCGGGTCACCGCCTCACCGGCCCGCCGGAGAGCCTTCGGCGGCGGGGAGAGAGCGGTGAGAGCCCTCAGCGGCGCCGGCCCGGCACACACCGGGCCGGGCGCCGCCGCTGCGCCCAGTGCGTCTCCGCCCCGTGCGTCTCCGCGCCGGGGCTCGGCGAGCCCCCGTCCTCAGGCCGACGCCCGGCCGAGTCTCGTCGCCAGCACCGCCATGTGCTCCCGCAGCGCGGGCGGACCGTGCACCGTGAACTCGCAGTCCACCAGGGCCAGCCGCAGCGCCAGCCACTCCACCGAGTCCGCCGACCGGCTGCGCAGCCGGCAGGCGTTCTCCCCTGCCGGGACCGGGGCCCCGAGGTGTTCGGGCAGCCGGGCGGCCACCTGCGAGGCGGGGGCCCGGAACGTCACGTCGATCTCGTGCTCCTGCTGGTGCCGCGACATCGTGTGTCCCAGCAGCTCCGCCGCGTCGCCCACCGGCGCCGGACGCGGAGTGAAGCGAGCCCCCGTCGCGAACGGCTCCGTCACCCGGTCCACCCGGAAGGTGCGCCAGTCGTCGCGCTGGAGGTCGAACGCGACCAGGTACCAGCGCCGCCCTGTGGAGACCAGCCGGTACGGCTCGACCAGCCGCTTGGTCTCGGCCCCGTCCCCCGCGCGGTACGCGAACCGCAGCCGCTCCCCACCGGTCACCGTGGCCGCGATCGACGTCAGGATGTGCGGATCGATCATCGCGCCGTCCCCACGGGCCAGCGGAAGGGTCGCGGCCTGGAGAGTCGCCACCCGGTGGCGCAGGCGGGACGGCAGCACCTGCTCCAGTTTCGCGAGCGCGCGCACCGCCGCCTCCTCGATTCCCTCGATGGCGTGTCCTGCCCCTGCCCGCAGGCCGACGGCGATGGCCACGGCCTCCTCGTCGTCCAGCAGCAGCGGCGGCATCGCGGCACCGGCCACCAGGCGGTAGCCGCCCACCGCGCCCTTGGTCGCCTCCACCGGATAGCCGAGATCCCGCAGCCGGTCGATGTCCCGCCGGATCGTGCGCGGGCTGACCGCCAGCCGTTCGGCGAGTTCGCTCCCCGGCCACTCGCGCGGCGTCTGGAGGAGCGAGAGCAGATTCAGAAGTCGTGCCGGAGTGTCCGTCATGTCCTCCAGAGTGCCGGAGAACTAGGCCGCGATCTGGCCTATATGCCTTCCAGAATCCTCGTATGAGTTCACAGCAGGCACGGAAGCCCGCCGCGACGGGTGCGGGATCGGACCGCAGGCGATGGATCGCCCTCGCCATCGTCATGACCGCGGCGTTCATGGATCTGGTCGACGTCACGATCGTCAACATCGCCATCCCCAGCATCGAGCGCGACCTCGGCGCCTCGTTCGGTGCCATCCAGTGGATCACCGCCGGGTACGCGCTCGCCTTCGCCGCCGGCCTGATCACCGGAGGCCGGCTCGGTGACATCCACGGACGCAGGCGGGTGTTCCTGATCGGCATCACCGCGTTCACCGTCGCCTCCGCACTCTGCGGATTCGCGCCGAACGCGGACACGCTCGTCGCCGCCCGGCTGCTCCAGGGCGCCTCGGCGGCGCTGATGGTGCCGCAGGTGCTCGCGATCGTGCACGTCACCTTCCCGGCCCATGAGCGGGGCAAGGTGTTCGGACTCTTCGGCGCGATCGTCGGGCTCGGCGCCGTCTCCGGGCCGCTTCTCGGCGCGCTGCTCACCCAGTGGAACCTGTTCGGCCTCGAATGGCGCCCCATCTTCCTGATCAACCTGCCGGTGGGCGTCGCGGCCCTCGTCCTCGGCCGGAAGTACATCACCGAGTCCAAGGCGCCCCGCGCCCTCCGGCTCGACCTGGTCGGCGTCGCCATGGTGACCCTCGCGCTGCTCATGCTGGTCTACCCGCTGACCCGCGGCCGCGAGCTCGACTGGCCGCTGTGGGGGCACCTCTGCATGGCCGGCAGCGTGCCGGTGTTCGCCGCCTTCGTCCTCTACGAGCGCCACAAGACCCGCAAGGACGGCTCCCCGCTGGTCGAGCTGTCGCTGTTCCGTGTGAAGAGCTTCGCCGCCGGCATCGCCGTCCAGCTCACCTTCGGCATGGTGCTGGGCATCTTCTTCCTGGTCTGGACGCTCTACATGCAGATCGGCCTCGGCTGGAGCCCGCTCCGGGCGGGTCTGACGGGCGTGCCGTTCTCGGTGGCGGTGTCCCTCGCTGCCGGGCTGTCGGTGCAGCTCCTGGTGCCCCGCTTCGGGCGGAAGGTGCTCCAGGCGGGTGCGGCGACGATGGCTTCCGGAGTGCTGATCTACATCTGGGAGGCGGGCCGCTACGGCACCTCGATCCACTCCTGGCAGATGATCCTGCCGCTGGTCGTGATGGGCGTGGGCATGGGCCTGATCGTCGCGCCGCTGACCGACGCGGTGCTCTCCGACGTGCCCCGGGAGCACGCGGGCTCGGCGTCCGGACTCATCAACACCACCACGCAGATGGGCAACGCGCTGGGGCTCGGCCTGGTGTCCGTGGTCTTCTTCGGGGTGATCGACGAGGAGAAGCTGGCGCCGAGTGCCGTGGGGCAGGCGTTCGCGGACGCCTTCCAGAACTCGCTGTGGTGGGTGGTGGGGGTGCTGGGCCTCATCTTCCTGGTGATGTTCGCGCTTCCGGCGAAGCCGAGGCAGCACCTGGAAGCCGGTTCGCCGGAGGAGCCCGAGACCGGTGGACTTCCCGCCGAGCCGGAGCCCGCGCTCGCGCGCTGACCCGCCCGGCCCACCCGATACCGCCCGCGCACGCCCGGGCCGCCCTCGCGGCGGCTCGGGCGTCCGCGCGGTGCGTGCGGCACGCGGCCGGCCGCCCCGGGAGGGTCCGGCGGGGCATGCGGTCACGGTCCTGGGCGGGCAGGACGCGCCTCAGCGCACCCGGGTGCGCAGCTCCATCGACTCGCGGGCGGCCCGCTCGTCCTCGTAGACCTCGCACATGTGGCGGCCGTCCGGGGTGGCCGTGTGCTCGACCTCCCACAGGCTGGTCTCCGTCCCGTCCAGGAGCAGGAAGGCGTGCTCGTAGAGGGTGAAGCCGGCGTCCTTGCCGGAGACCCGGTACTGGCGGCCGAAGACCTGGGTGATGTGGTGGGCGAACGCCGACCGCAGCCGCCGGGCCGCCGCGTCCC
Organism: Streptomyces genisteinicus; assembly: GCF_014489615.1. Taxonomy (GTDB): domain Bacteria; phylum Actinomycetota; class Actinomycetes; order Streptomycetales; family Streptomycetaceae; genus Streptomyces; species Streptomyces genisteinicus. The sequence continues at coordinate 3,007,366 of NZ_CP060825.1, read as the reverse complement.
CGGGGCGGTCCTCGTTCTCCGCCCGGCGCAGCACCCGGCGGGCGTGGTCGGCGGAGTCGTCGAGGACGTAGACCGGCGGGAGGGGCGGCGGGGGCGGGCCCATGAGCGAGGTGAGCAGTTCGAGGTCGGCGTCCAGATCGAGGCCGGGGGCGCCGATGCCGTCCGCGAAGCCCGGGAAGCCCTCGGGCAGCCGGGAGGCGGCGAGGCCGGCCTCGGACTCCTCCGTGTAGAGCTCGTGCTGGTCGGCGCCGTCCCGGCCGGTGCTGTGCACCAGCTCCCACAGCGTCAGCGCCCCGCCGTCCCGGAGCAGGTAGGCGTGGCGGTACAGGGAGCGGTGCAGCCCCGTGGTGTGGTGCGAGAAGTGCAGCGAACTGACGTGGGCCAGGGCCGAGTCCAGACTCTCGACCGTCGCGTCGGGCAGATCGAAGGAGTTGAGCGCCCGACCGAGGAGTCGCGCGAGATGAGCCCCGGTCGTCTCGTACGGATCGATGAGATCGTTCAAGAGGTGTCTCCAGGCCGTCGCCACACGTCACTTGCTGATTGCCAAACGTAGCGCCTGGGTCCGACAGCGCGGTCAACGTTCAGGTAAAACGACCGGGCGTGCGGTACGGGTTCCGGGCCGTACGAGGGGACCGGGGCGGACGTCTCATCCGGCGCCGTACAGGTCCCGGTGGGACGGGAACCATCCCCCGGGGCCGTCCACGCCCTCCGCCGCGCGGACCGCGCGGACGATCGCCTCCGTCACGGTGTCCGCGCCCGCCGCGAGGATCTCGTTCAGCGCGAGCGGGTCCTCGGCGTCCAGCGGCGTCACGCCCGTGGCCAGGGCGAACACCGTGTCTCCGTCGTTGAGCAGGTGCACCGGGCGCACGGCGCGCGCGATGCCGTCGTGGGCGGTGCCGGCGAGCTTGTGGGCCTGCGCGCGGCTGATGTCGGCGTCGGTGGCCACCACGGCGAGGGTGGTGTTCAGCGGTGCGGGACCGTTGCGTTCGCGCGCCTCGGCGAGTCGCAGTTGCGCAGCGGCATGTACCGCAGGCGATGGACAGTCGGCGCTTTCCGTGACGTACGCGCCGTACAGCGCGCCCGTGCGCGGGTCCACCGCCGAGCCCACGGCGTTGGCGACGACGAGGGCCGCCACGGTGACACCGGAGTCCAGCTTCCGGGCGGCCGTGCCCACGCCGCCCTTGAAGGAGCCGATCACGGCGCCCGTGCCGGCGCCCACCGATCCCTGGGCCACCGGTGCCCCCTCGGCGGTCGCGGCGGCGGCCTCCACCGCCGCCCTGCCGGTCGCGGCGTCCGGCCTGGCCCGCCAGTCGCCCCCGCGGCCGAGGTCGAAGACGCAGGCCGCCGGTACGACGGGGACGACCTGCGACGGGTCGGGCCCGACCCGCACCCCCCGCTGCTGCTCCTCCAGCCATGCCATCACCCCGGCCGCCGCATCGAGACCGAAGGCACTGCCTCCGGTCAGCACGACCGCCTCGACGCGCTGGACCAGGTTGCGCGGGTCGAGCGCGTCGGTCTCCCGGGTGCCGGGGCCCCCGCCCCTGACGTCCACCGCCGCGACGGCGCCGCCGGCGGGCGCGAGCACCACCGTGGTGCCGCTGAGCGCCCGCGCGCCGGCGACGCGGGCGTGACCGACCCGCAGGCCCCGTACATCGGTCAGCCCGCCGGACTCCCCTCGGGCCGTACCGTTCGTCCCGCTGCTCCTGTCGACATCCATGACTCTCACGGTAGTTGAGCCCCGGAAACGGGGCGCCGGGGCGAAGGGACGCCGGCCGGGCCGCCGGGCGGGAGCGGCCGTGCCGGGGTGGACCCGGTCCGGTGGAGGGCGCCGCAGGGGCGACGGCCGGCCGCTGCGCCGGTGTGCGCCACGGCTCACCCCGGAAGTGTGCAAAACGGGCTATTAGCGACAAAGAACCCTAACGTGGCTGCGTGACCGAGCCACCAGAAGTCCCCGACGCACCGGCGAAGCCGCCGGTGCCCCCGGCCGCTGCCGCCGACGCCCCCGCGGCCCCGGGGAAGCGGGGCCCGCTGCCCGTCGCACAGCGGGCGACGCTCGCCGGTGTCGCCGTGTCCCTGCTGCTGATCCTCGCGATCGTCTTCGGCAGCCGGATGCTCAAGGACTTCGACTCCGCCCTGCTGCCCTACGCCGTCGCCACGGTCTTCCTCGCCTTCGGCGTCGCCTACCGCTACACGGTCTGGGTCTCCTCTCCCGGCGCGCGCCGGCTCTTCAAGGAGGGCTGGCGCAGCTTCTTCTCGATGTCCAACTTCCGCCGGGCCCCGACGGCCCTGCCGAAGATGATCGCCACCTACCTCGGCTTCCAGAAGTTCCTCGGAGCCCGCTCCCACGCGCGCTGGGCCGCTCACCAGCTGATCTTCTGGGGGTGTGTGCTCGCGGCGCTGATCACCTTCCCCCTGACCTGGGGCTGGTTCACGTTCACCTCCGGCACCGGATCGGGCCCGGGGTACGAGATGCGCATCTGGGGTCTGAAGGTGCTGGGCTTCGACTCCCTGAACATCGTCGGCTGGGTCATGTTCCACGGCCTGGATCTGGCCGCGGTCCTCGTCATCCCCGGAGCCTCCTACTTCCTGTGGCGCCGGATGAAGGACCGCGGCGCCATCACCGGCCAGCGCTTCGCCTACGACCTCGTTCCGCTCATCGCGCTGATCGTCATCGCCGTGACCGGCCTGCTGCTCACGTTCTCGTCGCTCTTCCTGCACGGCGGCGGCTACGAGTTCCTCGCGATCCTCCACATGGTGTCCGTGGTCTTCACGCTGATCTACATCCCGTTCGGCAAGTTCTTCCACATCGTCCAGCGGCCGGCCGCCGTCGGCATGCAGCTGTTCAAGTACACCTCCCGGCAGGAGGACGAGGCCTTCCCGTGCCGGCGCTGCGGTGAGCCGGTGGACACCGCCGCCTACGTCGAGAACCTCCAGGGCACGATGCGCGACCTCCGGCTCGACTTCGCCGAATGGGCCGAGTACTGCCCCCGCTGCAAGCGCGTGCTCCGCGGCGGCGCGTACCTGACCCATGTCAAGAAGGGCTACAAGTGACCGCCGAGCAGCACCGGGCCACCGTCCCCCTCGACCCCTCCATCGCCCCGCCGGGCACCCGCAACTTCCGGGACGCCGGCGGCATCCCCGCCGACCGCTGGCACGCCGACCAGACCGGCGAGACCCTGGTGCCCACGCACTGCTGCTTCTGCGGTGTGCAGTGCGGCATGTACCTCCGCGTCGATCGCGGCGGGAAGGTCTTCGGCGTCGAGCCGCGCAACCACGACATCAACCGCATGCGCCTGTGCCCCAAGGGGATCAACGCCTACCAGCAGGTCAACCATCCCGACCGGCTGACCGCCCCGCTGATGCGCCGCAGCCGGGACGAGCCCTTCCGGGAGGCGTCCTGGGAGGAGGCGCTCGACTTCACGGTGTCCGAGATCCGGCGCATCCAGAGCGCCTGCGGCAACGACGCCTTCGGCCTGCTCGGCGGTGCCAGTCTGTTCTCCGAGAAGACCTATCTGGTCGGCAAGTTCGCCCGTGTCGCCCTGCGGACCCGCCATGTCGACTACAACGGACGCCTCTGCATGGTCTCGGCCGCCGGCGCCAACAAGCTCGCCTTCGGCATCGACCGGGCGGGCAATCCCTTCTCCGACATCCTTCTCACCGACTGCCTGCTGATCGCCGGCTCCAACGTCGGCGAGTGCTTCCCCGTCATGACCCAGTACGTCTGGGGCGCCCGGGACCGCGGCGCCTCCCTCATCGTCGTCGACCCGCGTGAGACCGCCGTCGCCCGCACCGCCGACATCCACGTCGCGCTGAAGCCCGGCACCGACTCGGCCTTCTTCAACGCCGTCCTGAACGTCGTCGTCGAAGAGGGACTGACCGACGAGGCGTACCTGGCCGAGCACACCACCGGCTGGGCCGAGGTCCGGGCCAAGGCGGCCGAGTACCCGCCCTCGCGGGCCGCCGAGATCTGCGGTGTGCCCGCCGAGCAGATCGTGCAGGTCGCCCGGACCTTCGCGGGCGCCGGGAAAGCCATGGCCTGGCACGCCCGGGGCATCGAGCACCACTCGCAGGGCGTGGAGAACTGCCTGACCGTCATCAACCTCTGCGTCGCCACCGGCAACATCGGCAGACCCGGCGCCGGATACGGGACCATCACCGGCCAGGGGAACGGCCAGGGCGGCCGGGAGCACGGCCAGAAGTCCGACCTGCTGCCCGGCGGCCGGTCGATCATGAACGAGGAGCACCGCCGGCAGATCTGCGAGATCTGGGGCATCGAGGAGTCGGACCTCCCGCCCGCCGGTACCTCCATGATGGAGATGGTCTGGCAGATGCAGCGCGGGGAGATCCGCGGTCTGATCGGCATCTGCAACAACCCCTTCGTGTCCCTGCCCAACTACCGGGTGGTGAAGGAGGGGTACGACGCCGTGGAGTTCCACGCCCAGTTCGACTTCTTCCTCTCCGAGACCGCCGCCAACGCCCACGTGGTCTTCCCCGTCACCACCTGGGCCGAGGACGAAGGGGTGATGGCGAACGCCGAGGCCCGGGTCGTCAAGCACAACAAGGCCCAGGAGCCGCCCCCGGGCGTGCGCACCGACACCTGGGTGATGTGCCAGCTCGCCCAGCGGCTCGGCGCCGGGGACAAGTTCGCCTTCGCCGGTTCCCGCGAGGTCTTCGAGGAACTGCGGATCGCCTCCGCCGGGACGGTCAACGACTACTACGGCATCACCTACGAGCGGCTGGAGGAGACCGGGGGCATCGCCTGGCCGTGCCCGTCCACCGACCATCCGGGCACCCCCCGGCTCTTCGAGGACGGCAGGACCTACCACGCCGACGGGAGGATCCACCTCCAGGTCGTCGACTGGCACCCGCCCATGGACCCGTACAGCGACGAGTACCCCATGTCCCTGACCACCGGCCGCACGGTCGCCCACTTCCTCTCCGGCAACCAGACCCGCCGGCTGGGAGCCCTCGTCGAGCAGACCCCGCGCCCCTGGGTGGAGGTGCACCCCTCGCTCGGCTTCCGGTCCGGGGACCCGGTGCGCGTCGTCACCCGGCGCGGCAGCGAGGTCTTCCCGGCCCTCGTCACCGAGGCCATCCGGCCCGACACCGTGTTCGTGCCGTACCACTGGCCCGTGCCGACCTCCGCGAACGCCCTCACCGTGGACGCCCTGGACCCCCGTTCCAAGATTCCCGAGTACAAGGTGTGCGCCTGCCGGATCGAGGCCGGCGAAGAGGTCGACATCGTGCCGTCGCCTCCCGTCGCGCCGGGGCACACGGCCTACCCCGAGACCCAGGTGTCCCGCACCGACCCCCTCCCGCCCACGTCCCCGCAGGGCCGGGGCACCGCCGAACGGAGCTGAGGCCGCTCATGATGGGAAGAACGATCTTCATCGACCCCGGGCGCTGCATCGGCTGCCAGGCGTGCGTGTCCGCCTGCCGGGAATGCGACTCGCACCGCGGCAAGTCCATGATCCATCTCGACTATCCCGACGAGGGCCACACGGTCGCCTCCCTTCCCACCGTCTGCATGCACTGCGAGGACCCGGTCGCGCCCTGCGCCGAGGTGTGTCCCGCCGACGCGATCCTGGTCACCGCCGACGGGGTGGTGCAGCAGGCCGACACCACCCGGTGCATCGGCTGCGCGAACTGCGTGAACGCCTGCCCCTTCGGCGTACCGAAGATCGACCTCCAGGCGAAGCTCCAGATGAAGTGCAACCTCTGCTACGACCGCACGGCCTACGGTCTCGCCCCCATGTGCGCCACCGTCTGCCCCACCGGCGCGCTCTTCTACGGCACGGTCGAGGAGCTGAAGGCCGAGCGCCCCGGAGTCCAGGTCGCCGACTCCTTCACCTTCGGCGACGTCGTGGTGAAGACCGGGGTCGCCATGGTGGTGCCCGCCGACAAGGTCCAGTGGCCCGTGCCCGGAGGGCTGCCCATCGTCCAGATCAACGGAGCCGATGTCACATGAGCGTCACCCAGCAGCCCGCGGCGGGCGACTCCGCACCGGACGCGGCCCAGGAGGCGCTCCACGACAGGATCGCCGCCGATGCCCTCACCACCCGGCGTGACTACCTCCGCATCGTCGCCACCGTCTCGGGCGGCCTCGCCGTCGGCGGCATCGGCGTGGCCGGCGGAGTGCTGCACCGCCACGGCGACAACGACGGACTGCCCCGGCCGAAGAAGATCGCCGACGCTCTCGCTCCGGGGGAGTCGGTGGCGTTCCGGTATCCGGGCGAGGACGACCGGGCCGTGGCGGTGCGGCTCGTGGACGGCACCCTCGTCGGATACTCGGCCATCTGCACCCACCTGGCCTGTGCCGTGCTGTGGCGTGCGGACCGGGGACCGGAGGGCGAGCTGCTGTGCCCCTGCCACGAGGGAGTGTTCGACGTCCGGACGGGCGAGGTGACGGCGGGACCGCCTCCGCGCCCGCTGCCGAAGGTGATCGTCGACGAGGACGCCGACGGCGCCGTGTGGGCGCTGGCCACCGTGCGGTCGGGTGAGAGCGACCGGGACGCATGGTGCCGGCAGTTCGCCGAACGGGAACCCGAGCGGGCCCAGTTGCTGGAGTGCCCCGGAGCGAGCGCGACGTCGCGCACCCGGGCCGGGACACAGGACGCCGCCAAGCCCTCACCGGGCGCGCGGGACGGAAGAGCGCCGGCGTCGCGTGCACCCCGCGAGGGCACGACGCGGGACATCCGGCAGCGGGGAAGCGAGGAGGGGGCATGAGCCACATGGCGGATCCGGGCGGATCCTCCGCCCCCGACGGGCCAACCCGGCACGGCGACGGGCCGATGCTGCCCGCCGCGGGCGACGCTCCGGTCTACCGGCCGGGCAGCGCCGAGCCCCGGCTGAACCGCCCCGTGCACGAGAGGTATCCGCAGATCCGGCCGACGAGCGGATACGGGGACCCCAGGGTCACGCGCACCGGTCCGGGTCCGGGCGCCGGCAGCGAGCAGGAGCCCGAACGCGCGGCTCGCCTCAACGCGCGGATCGCGCTGGCCTGCACGGTGGTCATCGGCCAGCTCTGGGGCCTGACCGTCATCGTCAACGAATGGATGCAGGGGGACACCGGCACCGCCTGGTGGGGTGCGGGTTTCCTGTGCCTGTCCTTCCTGGTGGTCCTGGCGCTGTGGCGACTGGACCCCGAGGACCGCTGAACCGGGCGCGCGGTGCCGCCGTACCCTTGAGGCATGAGCACCGCCCCCGCCCCCGGTCCGCGAGACGCGAAGCAGTCCGCCGGGCAGCCGCCGAAGCCCGCGCTGATCTTCGACGATCCGCTGGACCAGCAGTCCGCGGACGATACGGACCGCGGGTGGGGTGAGCGGCCTCAGGGCTCCGACAGCGCCGCCGATCTGGCGCGCTTCCTCGACGAGAAGCCGCCGCACCACATCTGACACCGGCCGCCGGGCGGCCGTCCCCGGGAACACGTGACCGAGGGGCGGTCGCCCGGCGTGTGCGGTCAGCCCCGGTCCCGGGGAGGGCCGGCCGGTCCGCCCGGGGTGCCGGCACCGCCGGCGGCACGCTGCGCGACGACCGCGTCGCGGATCTCCTTCAGGACCTCCAGCTCGGTCACCTCCAGGGTCTCCTGCACGCCTTCCTTCGCCTTGCGCTGCGCCTCCCGGCGGGCCAGGTACTTCGCCATCGGGAGCACCATCAGGAAGTACACGACGGCCGCCGTGATGAGGAACTGAAGGGTCGCGCCGAGGACCGAGCCCCAGGCGATCTGGATGCCCTCCATCTCGCCGTCCGCACCGACCCGGCACGGCGCCTTCAGGCAGGACGTGTAGGAGTCCAGGTTCTTCGTGCCGAACGCTCCGACGAGGGGATTGATGACGCCCTTCACCACCGCGTTCACGATGTTGGTGAAGGCGGCGCCGATCACGACGGCGACCGCGAGGTCGATCACGTTTCCACGGGTCAGGAAGGCCTTGAAGCCTTCGAGCAGACTCGGCTTGCTCTCGCTCACGGATGAGCCTCTTTTCACAAGTGCTGTCAGGGAGGGGGACAGTTGCGCAACCTACGTCAGCCCCCTGTCGCCCTGTCCAGTTCACAGCCGTGAAGAGGTGACCTGACAATACGTCAGTACGAGTCCCGCCCCTTTTCGTCAGCACACCGTCACCGCCAGTCGTGATGTGGCCCCGGCTCCCGCGAGGGCCGCGGCGGTCGTGCGCGGGACGGACAGCACCACGAGCGCACCGGCCTCCGTGGCGCCCTCGCCCTCCTCGGGTACGTCGGCGACCCGGACGCAGGACGCGACGATCTCCGCGGGCGGAGCGTCGTCCGTGACCGATTCCGCTGCGGCGATGACGTCGACCCGGTCTCCGGGACGGAGCAGTCGCACCGTCGCCGCGTCGGCGATCCGCACCGGGGCGGACACCCACTGCTCGGTCGGCCTCCGCTCCCGGACCGATGCGGACGGCGGTGCCGATGCCGATGAGACGGGGGGTGGCGGCGTGCCCGGTGCCCGTGTCTCCGAGCCGGTGTCGTCGGCGCCGTGAGCGGCCGATGCGGCCACCGCGGCGGCGGTGACGGCGAGGCCGGCGGCCATGAACCGCCGCTGCCTGCGCAGGGCGCGCTGGAGCCGCAGGGCGCTGCTGCGGACCTTCAGGGGCTCGAAGGGCGGAACGCCCGGCGGGTGGGGGGCTTCCTGGTGCGGCGGCGGCGCGCAGCGGGACGAGTGGCCGCCCGTGTGCCTCGGACGGGCGGGCTCGGGCACAGGGCCGTCGGCCCGGTCGGCGGCGCGTGAGGCCGCGAGAGCAGAGGCGTCGGGCGGGGAGTCGGCCGCGGAGGCAGCGGAGGCCACGGGGGCAGTGGAGGCCGCGGGGGACGGGAAGGGGGGCCGGGTCGGGAACGCCATGTCGGGGTACCGCCTGTCGTGAGGGGCGGACCGGGCCTGCTGCCCGCGTCCTGCACCGCTCACGATCCCGGTTCGCGGGAAGGTCCGCCGGGGCCTGTGGACAGACCCCGGTCTGTGGACAACTCCGCCACCCCGCAGGGTGATCAGGGCAGTTCGATACCCGGGTCGACACCCGCCAGGGCGTTCCCGCAATGGCACTTGCGCCCGTCGTTCGGGGGCAGCGCGGCGACCGCGTCGAACAGCACGTCCCGCAGCCGGTCCACATTGGACGCGAAGACCGCGAGCACCTCTTCGTGGGAGACGCCCTCACCCGCTTCGGCGCCGGCGTCCAGGTCCGTCACCAGGGTGATCGACGTGTAGCAGAGCTCCAGTTCACGTGCGAGCACGGCCTCGGGGTGACCGGTCATGCCGACCACCGACCAGCCCATCGCCGCGTGCCAGCGCGATTCCGCGCGGGTCGAGAAACGCGGGCCCTCGACGACCACCAGGGTGCCGCCGTCGACCGGCTCCCAGTCGCGGCCCCGTGCGGCGTCGAGCGCGACCTTGCGCCCCTGGGGACAGTAAGGGTCGGCCGGGGAGACGTGGACGACATGGGGAACGGCTCCGGAAGGCAGCGGCAGGCCGTCGAAGTAGGTCTGCGCACGGGCCTTGGTCCGGTCGACGAACTGGTCGGGCACGAGCAGGGTGCCCGGCCCGTACTCCGGCCGCAGGCCGCCCACCGCGCACGGCCCGAGGACCTGGCGGACACCGACCGAGCGCAGCGCCCAGAGGTTGGCGCGGTAGTTGATCCGGTGCGGCGGCAGGTGGTGGCCGCGCCCGTGACGGGGGAGGAAGGCCACCCTGCGTCCGGCGACCTCGCCGAGGAACAGCGAGTCGCTGGGAGGGCCGTAGGGCGTCTCGACCTGGATCTCGGTGACGTCCTCGAGGAAGGAGTAGAAGCCCGAGCCGCCGATGACCCCGATCTCCGCGGAGCCGGGACGGGGGGTTGTGCCGGAGTCTGCGTGCGCGTTGGTCGCCATGGCGGTCACAGTAGCCGGAGGGGATCACGCGCCGGAGGGGGCGGCTCCCGCGTCGTGCGGGAGCCGCACGTGGTGTCGCCGGGAAGGGACGGGCGGGCACGGGGCCGGCCCGAGGCCAGATGCGGCGGGCAGGGGACCTGCGGAGGTCACGGCACCGGCCGCGCGTGGTCCGGGGAACGCCGGTGACCCCGCTGTGGCATCGCCACGACGGGGTCGGCGGAACGGATGCGCGGCTAGCCGCTCGGAATCAGGCCGCGGAGCCCGAGGAGCTGGACGTGCTCGTGGAGGAAGCGGTCGACGACGCGGCCGGCGCGGAGGCGGGCTTCGTGTCGGCCGGCTTGGACTCGGCGGACTTCGCCGACGAGGCGGGCGAGCTGCTGGACGAGGCACCCCGGCTGTCGTTGCGGTAGAAGCCGGAGCCCTTGAAGACGATGCCGACCGCGGAGAACACCTTCTTGAGGCGTCCGTTGCAGCTGGGGCACTCGGTCAGGGCGTCGTCGGTGAACTTCTGCACCGCCTCGAGGCCCTCGCCGCATTCGGTGCACTGGTACTGGTAGGTCGGCACTGTGTCTTCCTCCTGGCACTCTCACTCGATGAGTGCTAACGACGGTCCATAGTGACGTATTCCGCTGGATCAGTCCACCGTCACAGGCACTCGGTGACCGATACCACGCGCCGCGACCCGTCCGCCGGGCGGGGGCGAGAGCCGGGAACGCAGGAGCAGCAGGGTGACGAGGGCGAGGGCGGTGCCCACGAGCGGCACGAGGAATCCGGCGCTCGCGCCGTTCTCGTCGGCCAGCCGTCCGGCCACGGTCACGGCGGCGGCCTGTCCGAGGGCGACCGCTCCGGTCAGCCAGGTGAACGCCTCGGTGCGCGAGGACGCCGGGACCAGCGCGTCCACCAGGGTGTAGCCGCTGATCAGGGCCGGAGCGATGCACAGGCCCACTACGAGGCCCAGCGCGCCGAGCAGGGCGACCGACTGGGCGGTCCACAGCAGCGAGGCGGTGACGGTGAGGGCCGTGTACCCGACGACGAGGCGGCGACGGGGGCCGCTCTTCCAGGCGATGGCCCCGACGGCCACGCCGGCCAGCATGTTGCCCGCCGCGAACAGGCCGTAGAGCAGACCGTTCATGCCGGGGTTGCCGAGCTCCTCGCTGAACGCCGTCAGCGACACCTGCATGCCGCCGAAGACGGCGCCGATGCCCAGGAACGCCACCGCGAGCACCCGGACACCGGGGACCGACAGGGCGGAGGTGCGCGCCGCGCGGCCCGCGGCGAGGACGCCGCCGTGCGCGGGCTGGGTGCGGCGCTGTGCGGCGAAGAGCAGACCGCCGACGAGCGTCAGCGCGGCCTCGGCGACCAGACCGGCTGCCGGGTGCACTCCGGTGCACAGCGCGGTGGCCAGCACCGGGCCGACCACGAAGGTGAACTCGTCCGTCACCGACTCGAACGCCGCGGCCGTCGGCAGCAGCGGGGACCCCGGGAGCCGGGCGGCCCAGCGCGCGCGGACCATGGGGCCGACCTGGGGCACCGAGGCTCCGGTCGGCACGGCGGCCGCGAACAGGGCCCACATCGGGGCGCCGGTGAGCGCGAGCGCGGTCAGCGCGGAGACGGACGCCGTGTGGAGCACGACGCCGGGGACGAGGACGGCCCGCTGGCCGAACCGGTCGGCGAGCTTGCCGCTCTGCGGTGCGAACAGGGCCATCGAGACGCCGGTGACCGCTGCGACGGCGCCCGCGCTGCCGTAGGAACCGGTGGTGTGCTGGACCAGGAGGACGATGCCGATCGTCAGCATCGCGAACGGCTGCCTGGCGGCGAATCCGGGGAGCAGGAACGTCCAGGCACCCGGGGTGCGCAGGAGCTGTCCGTAGCCGGGACGCTTGTCAGAAGCGACCGTGGACGCCACGGCCCTTGCCTTTCTGCCGCCTGGTGGCGCTCGCCGGGATGCCGGGAGGTGCCGAGAGCTGTCCTCTTGCGCGGAACTGCGGTAGATGCCGGGATCCGCTGCGGGGACTCCACGGCCGCCATACGGTCGGTCGCGCCAGCTCTGCGTCAGGCAGAGTTGGTCGATCAGTGTGCCTTCATGGTACAGGGCTTTCCCCGTCGTGACCTGGGAAATGACGGACATCACGCGCGGGCCCCTGTGATCCGGCCCGTTCCGGCCCGGACGGCGATGCGTCCGGCCCGGAACGGACCCTCCTTCGACCTGCACCGCCTCCGCGGCGGTCAGCGGTGGCGGCCCGGCGCCGGGCCGCCGGTCCCGAGCCAGTAGGCCAGCTTGCCGCCCTGCGCGACCGCCCGCAGGCGCCGTTCCGCCTCGTCCCGGACCGGATCGGTCGCGACGACCAGCAGTTCGTCTCCGTGCCGCAGCGCGGTCGTGGGCGAGGGCACGAAGCTCTTGCCCTCGCGCACGACGAGGGTGACCGCCGACCCGGCCGGCAGGCGCAGTTCCCCGACCTCGACCCCGTGCATCCGCGAGCTCTCGGGAACGGCGACGGAGAGCAGGTGCCCCCGCAGCCGCTCCAGGGGCGCGGACTCGACCCCGAGGTCCGCGGCGTCCGAGGAGGCGTCGAGACGCAGCGCCCGGGCGAGCCACGGCAGCGTCGGCCCCTGGACGAGGGTGTAGACGACGACCAGCACGAAGACGATGTTGAAGATCCGGTCGCTGCCCGGCACCCCGGAGACCATGGGGATGGTCGCCAGGATGATGGGCACGGCCCCGCGCAGTCCCGCCCAGGACATCAGCGCCTGCTCCTGCCAGGGGATCCGGAAGGGCAGCAGGCTGACGAACACCTCCAGCGGTCGGGCGACGGCCGTCAGCACCAGGCCCACGATGACCGCCGGCCAGAAGTCGTCGACCAGCTCGTGCGGGGTGACCAGGAGACCGAGCAGGACGAACATGCCGATCTGAGCGATCCAGCCGAGCCCTTCGGCGAACCCGCGGTTGGCCGGGGCGTGCGGCAGCTTGCTGTTGCCGAGCACCATCGAGGCCAGATAGACCGCGAGGAAGCCGCTGCCGTGCGCCATGGCGCCGGCGGCGTAGGCGGCCACCGCGATCGCCATGACGGCGATCGGGTAGAGGCCCGAGGCGGGCAGCGCGATGTGCCGCAGTCCGTACGCGCCCAGGAAACCGGTGGCCAGGCCGACGGCGGCGCCGATCGCCAGCTCCAGGGTGATCTTGGCCACGAGCACGTACCAGTCGTCGACCGGCCCCGAGGCCGAGAAGGCGACGACCAGGATGACGACGGGGGCGTCGTTGAAGCCCGACTCGGCCTCCAGCACGCCGGTCACCCGCGAGGGCAGCGGCACCTTGCGCAGCACCGAGAAGACGGCCGCGGCGTCGGTGGAGGAGACGACCGCGCCGATGATCAGCGCCTGCTGCCACTCCAGGCCGACGAGGTAGTGCGCGGCCGAGGCCGTGACTCCCACGCTCACCGCGACGCCGACGGTCGACAGCACGGCCGCCGCGGGCAACGCGGGTTTGATCTCCTTCCACTTGGTGCCCAGGCCGCCCTCGGCCAAAATCACCACCAGTGCGGCGTAGCCGATCACCTGCGTCAGCTCGGCGTCGTCGAACTTGACGTCGAGCAGGCCGTCCTGGCCCATGGCGATCCCGATACCGAGATACAGCAACAGGCTGGGCAGCCCGCTGCGGGACGAGATGCGCACCGCCGCCACGGCGATGAGCAGGACGAGTGAGCAGACGAGCAGGAGTTCATTGAGCTGGTGGACAGTCAGTGGCCGATCCTTCCCCTTGCGCCGTGAGAGCCGGAGGCCTTCGTCCCGGCGGCGACACTTCGTTACCTTACCTAATCTTTAACGCTTCCTTGACGGTCATTTCGTCTGATCATCTGCTGGTCGAGGTCCCTTGTGGATACCGCGTCCTGCCCGGTCGGGCGCTGCGCCTAGAGTTGCCTCTGCATTCCCAGGACCACCCTGCCCCTCGAAGGACAGCGATGCCCGCCAACACAACAGCCTCTTCCCCCAAGAAGAAGAAGGGGCGACGCGCCCGACTGCTCGTGCTCGTCCTGGTGCTGGCGCTCGTCGCGGGTGTCGGATACGGCGCCTACTGGAGCATCAGCACGGTTCGCGCCTCGTTCCCCCAGACCACCGGTTCGATCGAACTCGAGGGACTCGGCGGACGGGTCGAGGTCAAGCGCGACGACCACGGCATTCCCCAGATCTACGCCGACAGCGACGAGGACCTCTTCCGCGCCCAGGGCTTCGTCCAGGCACAGGACCGGTTCTGGGAGATGGACGTCCGCCGTCACATGACGTCCGGCCGCCTCTCCGAGATGTTCGGCGCGGGCCAGGTGGAGACCGACGCCTTCCTGCGCACGCTCGGCTGGCGCCGGGTCGCGCAGCAGGAGTACGACACCAAGCTCTCGCCGGAGACCAAGAAGTACCTCCAGGCCTACGCCGACGGCGTCAACGCCTACCTCGAAGGCCGCTCGGCCGACGAGCTCTCCGTCGAGTACGCGGCGCTGGCCTTCACCAACGACTACAAGCCCGAGCCGTGGACGCCCGTGGACTCCGTCGCCTGGCTCAAGGCGATGGCCTGGGACCTGCGCGGCAACATGCAGGACGAGATCGACCGGTCGCTGCTCACCAGCAGACTCAGCGCCGAGCAGATCCGCGACCTGTACCCCGCCTACCCCTTCGACCGGAACAAGCCGATCGTGGAGGAGGGCGGCATCGACCCGGTGACGGGCGAGTACGACCCGAAGGCCGAGCCGTCCGGTGACGGCGGAGGCGCGGGAGACGGCGGCACGGGCGGCGACGGCACCGGCACGGGCGACGGCACCCAGGGGACCGGCGACGGAACCGGCGGTTCCGCCGATGGCACCGGCAGCCCCGCCGGGGCCGCCGCCGGGCTGAACTCGCAGCTCGGCGCCCTCTCCGACACCCTCGACGCCATCCCGGCCCTCCTCGGCCCGAGCGGCAGCGGCATCGGCTCCAACTCCTGGGTCGTCTCCGGCGACTACACGACGACCGGCAAGCCGCTGCTGGCCAACGACCCGCACCTGTCCCCGCAGCTGCCGTCGCTCTGGTACCAGATGGGTCTGCACTGCCGGAAGGTCTCGGACGCCTGCTCCTTCGACGTCGCCGGCTACACCTTCTCCGGCATGCCGGGCGTGATCATCGGCCACAACCAGGACATCGCCTGGGGCTTCACCAACCTCGGCGCCGACGTGACCGACCTCTACCTGGAGAAGCTCAACGGCGACAGCTACCTGGTCGGCGGCCAGGAGAAGAAGCTGACCACCCGCAAGGAGGTCATCAAGGTCGCCGGCGGCACCGACAAGACGATCACCGTCCGCTCCACCGGACACGGCCCGCTCGTCTCGGACCGCAGCGACGAGCTGGCCAAGGTCGGCGACCGGGCCCCGGTCTCCAACGCGGCCCCCGACCGCGGCTCCGGCTACGGCGTCGCCCTCCAGTGGACCGCCCTCCAGCCCGGCAGGACGATGGACGCGGTGTTCCGGCTGAACCGCGCCAAGGACTTCACCTCCTTCCGCGCCGCGGCCAAGGACTTCGAGGTCCCCTCGCAGAACCTGATCTACGCCGACACCAAGGGCCACATCGGCTACCAGGCGCCCGGCAGGATCCCGCTGCGCGCCGAGGGCGACGGCAGCGTGCCGGCACCGGGCTGGGACCCGAAGTACAAGTGGGACGGCTACATCGACTTCGAGGAACTGCCCTACGAGTTCGACCCCGAGCGCGGCTACATCGTCACCGCCAACCAGGCGGTCGTCGACGCCGACACATACCCGTACCTGATCACCGAGGACTACGGCTACGGCGCGCGGAGCCAGCGGATCAACGACCTCATCGAGTCCAAGATCCGAGGCGGAGGCAAGATCTCCACCGAGGACATGCGCACGATGCAGATGGACAACAGCAGCGAGATCGCCAAGCTGCTCACGCCGTACCTGCTGAAGATCGACATCTCCGACCCCTACGTGCGCGAGGCCCAGAAGCTCCTGGAGGGCTGGGACTACACCCAGGAGCCGGACTCCGGCGCCGCCGCCTACTTCAACGCGGTCTGGCGCAACGTCCTCAAGCTGGCCGTCGGCAACAAGCTCCCCAAGGAGCTCCGGATCGAGGGCGAGTGCCTGAGCGTGCTCCCCGCGGACAGCACCGCGCCCGACGACGACCTGACCGAGCGCGTGCGCGAATGCGGTCAGCGCGACGCGGACTCCGCGCAGCCGGACGGCGGCGACCGCTGGTACGAGGTCGTGCGCCTGCTGCTGAAGGACGCGGACGACGAATGGTGGCGCAGCCCCGCCACCCGGACGGACGAGGCGACCGACACCCGCGACGAACTGCTCGGCCGCGCGATGGAGGACGCCCGCTGGGAGCTGACCGCCGAGATGGGCAAGGACGCCTCCAGCTGGAGCTGGGGCAGGCTCCACCAGCTGACCCTGAAGAACCAGACGCTGGGCACCGAGGGCCCGGGCTTCCTCCAGTTCATACTCAACCGCGGCCCGTGGAACCTGGGCGGCGGCGAGGCGGCGGTCAACGCCACCGGATGGAACGCGGCGAGCGGCTACGACGTGGTCTGGGTTCCGTCCATGCGGATGGTCCTCAACGTCGGCGAGTGGGACAAGTCGCGCTGGATCAACCTGACAGGGGCCTCCGGCCACGCGTACAGCGCCCACTACACCGACCAGACCGACAAGTGGGCCGAGGGTCAGCTGCTGGACTGGGCCTACGGGCCCGAGGCGGTCGAGGCGGCGACGGTCGACACGCTCACGCTGATCCCACCGGGCCAGTCCGCTCCGTGAAGCGGCGCACCCCCTGAGGGGTGACCACCGCGTGGACGGGGTGGTCGTGGGGTTCCGCCGGGACCTGTTCGACCACCTCGTTCACGTAGAGGAGCACGACCAGCGCCGGGTCGGTGCCGGCGGCGGCGATCCGGGCCAGCACCCGGTCGTACGAGCCCCCTCCGCGGCCCAGCCGCACCCCCCGGCCGTCCACGGCGAGCCCGGGGAGCAGCACCGCCTCGGCCGAGAGGACGGCCTCGGGCCCCAGCCTCTCGCCGTCCGGCTCCAGCAGGCCGCGGGCGGCCGGCAGCAGCCGGCCCGGACCCTCGTAGGCGGCCCAGTCCAGGTCGTTGTCCGGCATCAGCACAGGCAGCAGCACCCGGGTGCCCTGCGCGCGCAGGGCGTCCAGCAGGGCCCGGGTGCCGGGCTCGCGCCCCACCGAGACGTACGCCGCCACGGTGGAGGCGCCGGCCAGCTCCGGCAGCAGCATGGCCTGCCGGGCCAGCGCGGCCGCCGCCCCCAGGACGTCGGTGGGGGACAGGAGCCTGCGCGTGGCGAGCAGTTCGCCACGGAGACCGTTCTTTTCGGACTTCTCGTCACCGATTGCCTGCACGTAAACCTCGCGTATACGTCTCTATGAGGATGAAGTTAACCGGAGCATCATCTTCCCCCCATACTCAATCGCTAAGGTGCTCCGCATGACTCAGTCGCACCCCAGGATCAGCAAGGCTGTCATCCCCGCCGCCGGTCTCGGCACCCGGTTCCTGCCGGCCACGAAAGCCACGCCCAAGGAGATGCTGCCTGTGGTCGACAAGCCCGCGATCCAGTACGTCGTGGAGGAGGCCGTGTCGGCCGGACTCTCCGACGTCCTGATGATCACGGGCCGCAACAAGCGCCCCCTGGAGGACCACTTCGACCGCAACTACGAGCTGGAGGAGGCGCTCTCCCGCAAGGGCGACTCCGGCCGGCTGGCGCGCGTCCAGGAGTCGAGCGACCTCGCCACCATGCACTACGTCCGCCAGGGCGATCCGCGCGGCCTCGGGCACGCCGTGCTCTGCGCCGAACCGCACGTCGGCGACCAGCCGTTCGCCGTCCTCCTCGGCGACGACCTGATCGACCCCCGCGACCCGCTGCTCTCCCGCATGGTCGAGGTGCAGGAGCGCGAGGGCGGCAGCGTGATCGCCCTGATGGAGGTCGACCCCGCACAGATCCACATGTACGGCTGCGCCGCCGTGAAGCCGACCGGGGAGAGCGACGTTGTCCAGGTCACCGACGTGGTCGAGAAGCCGGACCCCGCGGAGGCGCCCAGCAACCTGGCGATCATCGGCCGCTACGTGCTGGACCCCGCGATCTTCGCCATACTGCGCGAGACCGCCCCGGGCCGCGGGGGCGAGATCCAGCTGACCGACGCCATCCAGAAGCTCGCCGACGCCCACGAGCACGGCTCCGCGGACGCGGGCGGAGGCCCCGTGTACGGCGTCGTCTTCAAGGGCCGCCGCTATGACACCGGGGACCGGGGAGACTATCTGCGTGCCATTGTCAGGCTCGCGTGCGAACGTGAGGACCTGGGACCGGAGTTCCGGTCCTGGCTGCGCAGTTTCGTGACCGAGGAGATGTAGCACCGTGAGCAGCACGATCTGGTCGGTGGACGACCACCTGGAGGACATCCTCTCCGCGATCCGGCCCCTCGACCCGATCGAGCTGCAGCTGCCGGACGCGCAGGGGTGCGTCCTGGTCGAGGACGTCACCGTCCCGGTCGCGCTGCCCCCGTTCGACAACAGCTCGATGGACGGGTACGCCGTCCGGGTCGCCGACGTCGCCGGGGCGAGCGAGGAGTTCCCCGCCGTGCTCACGGTCATCGGCGATGTCGCGGCCGGCAGCGACGGCCTGCCCACGGTGGGCCCGGGGCAGGCGGCACGGATCATGACCGGCGCCCCGCTGCCCCCGGGCGCCCAGGCGGTCGTCCCCGTCGAGTGGACGGACGGCGGCTCCGGCGGGGGGCCCGCCGGCAGCATGCGCCCGGCGGGACAGGCCCCGGAGGACGCGAGCGGTGAGGTACGGGTGCACCGCCCCGCCGAGGAGCGCGCCCATGTGCGCGCGCGCGGCAGCGACGTCCAGGCCGGTGACCTCGCCCTCGCTGCGGGCACCGTGCTCGGCCCGCCGCAGATCGGCCTGCTCGCGGCGATCGGCCGCGGCACCGTCCGGGTCCGGCCGCGCCCCCGCGTGGTGGTGCTGTCCACCGGCAGCGAACTCGTGCAGCCGGGCGAGAAGTTGGCCGAGGGGCAGATCTACGACTCCAACAGCTTCGCCCTCGCCGCCGCCGCCCGGGACGCGGGCGCCATCTCCTTCCGGGTCGGAGCGGTCACCGACGACGCCGAGACGCTGCGGTCCACGATCGAGGACCAGCTGATCCGAGCCGATCTGCTGGTCACCACCGGCGGCGTCAGCGTGGGCGCGTACGACGTCGTCAAGGAGGCACTCGCCTCGGTCGGCGACGAGGACGAGCCGGGCAGCGGCATCGACTTCCGCAGGCTCGCCATGCAGCCGGGCAAGCCCCAGGGCTTCGGCTCCATCGGCCCCGAGCACACCCCGCTGCTCGCCCTGCCGGGCAACCCGGTCTCCAGCTATGTCTCGTTCGAGTTGTTCGTCCGCCCCGCGATCCGGGCGCTGATGGGCCTGCCCGACGTCCACCGGCCGACGGCCCGCGCGGTGCTCGCCGCCGACAAGGCGCTGACCTCGCCGGACGGCAAGCGCCAGTTCCTGCGGGGTGCGTACGACCCCGGGGCGGGCCGGGTCGCTCCCGTCGGCGGGGCCGGCTCCCATCTCGTCGCCGCCCTGGCGCACGCCGACTGCCTGATCGTCGTCCCGGAGACCACCACCTCCGTGGAGCCCGGGGCCGATGTCGACGTGGTCCTCCTGGGGTGACGGTCCCGCCGTGGCGGTACCGTGTCTGCCCACACAAGGCCCTCGCGGGGCCGGATCGGGAGCACAGGCGCACATGAGCACGCAAGGCAGGCTGACGCACATCGACGAGGCGGGGGCGGCCCGTATGGTCGACGTCTCCCAGAAGGACGTGACCGCCCGCACCGCGCGGGCGACGGGCCGGGTCCTGGTGTCGCCACAGGTCGTGGAACTGCTGCGCGGCGAGGGAGTGCCCAAGGGGGACGCCCTCGCCACGGCCAGGATCGCCGGGATCATGGGAGCCAAGCGCACCCCCGACCTGATCCCCCTGTGCCACCCCCTCGCCGTCTCCGGGGTGAAGCTGGACCTCTCGGTGTCCGACGACGCGGTCGAGATCGCCGCGACGGTGAAGACGACCGACCGGACCGGCGTCGAGATGGAGGCGCTGACGGCGGTCTCGGTCGCCGCGCTGACCGTCGTCGACATGGTCAAGGCCGTGGACAAGGCCGCCGTCATCACCGGCATCCGGGTCGAGGAGAAGACCGGCGGCAAGTCCGGCGACTGGTCCCGAGAAGGGGCGGCGTCGTGAGCTCTGCCGGCACCCCGTACCGCGCCCTGGTCGTCACCGCGTCCAACCGTGCGGCAGCCGGCGTCTACGAGGACCGGGGCGGCCCGCTGATCGCCGAAGCGCTGCGGACCATGGGCTTCGCCGTCGACGGCCCCCGGGTGGTCCCCGACGGCGACCCCGTCGGGCAGGCGCTCCGTGACGCCGTCGCGGGCGCGTACGACGTCGTCGTGACCACGGGCGGCACCGGGATCTCGCCCACCGACCGCACGCCCGAGGTCACCCGGGCCCTGCTCGACCGCGAAGTCCCCGGCATCCCGGAGGCGATCCGGGCGTTCGGCCGCGAGAAGGTGCCGACGGCCGCGCTCTCGCGCGGTGCCGCCGGTGTCGCGGGCCGGACGCTGATCGTCAACCTGCCCGGTTCCACCGGTGGGGTGCGTGACGGTCTCGCCGTGCTGGAGCCGCTGCTGCGGCACGCGGTGGACCAGATCCGCGGCGGCGACCACCCCTCGCCCGCCGCGCCCCCCGAGCCCCCCGGACAGGACGAGGCGCCGCGCACCTCATGAACCTCACCTGGCCTGTGATCCTGGCGGACGGCGACGTCGTCCTCCGCCCGATAAAGATGCGCGACCAGCGGATCTGGCGGGAGGTCAACCGCCGCAACCGCGAGTGGCTGCGCCCCTGGGAGGCGACGATTCCGCCACCGGCGCCGGGCGGCCCGGTGGCGCAGCGTCCGACGTACCGTCAGATGGTGCGCCACCTGCGTGCCGAGGCGAACGCCGGGCGCATGATGCCGTTCGTCATCGAGTACCAGGGCCGTCTGGTCGGCCAGTTGACGGTCGCCGGGATCACCTGGGGCTCCATGTGCTCGGGCCATGTGGGCTACTGGGTCGACCGGGAGGTGGCGGGCCGCGGCGTGATGCCGACAGCGGTGGCCCTCGCCGTGGACCACTGCTTCCGGGGTGTCGGGCTGCACCGCATCGAGGTCTGCATTCGCCCGGAGAACGGCCCCAGCCGACGGGTGGTGGAGAAACTCGGATTCCGCGAGGAAGGGCTGCGGCCCCGCTATCTCCACATCGACGGCGCCTGGCGCGACCATCTCGTCTTCGCGCTGACCGCCGACGAGGCACCCGAGGGGCTCCTCCGGCGCTGGCACCAGGCACGACGGAGCAGCCGGCCGGGCCCGGCGCCCGGCACCGCCCAAGAAATAAAATAAATGTTCGAAATAAATCGCTGAAGCGCGCACGGCGATCCCGGTAATCACAAAAAAAGTCCGTGATATCAGCCAGATCGTGCGACACACCGGGCCAATTGGCGGATGCCGCCGCGCGAATCCCTCTACCGTGTGGTGCGTGAGCAGCAGCGGCCTCATCTACGCAGTCATCGTCGGGGCCTGGGCCGCCTACTTGGTGCCGATGTGGCTCCGCAGGCAGGACGAGCTGAACGAAGCCCGTCCGACGGAACGCTTCTCCACCGCCATCCGGCTGCTGTCCGGCAGGGCGGGAATGGAGCGGCGGTACGCGAAGGAACTGCGGGGACGCACCGCCGAGCAGCCCGAGTACGACGTCGACCCGGACGCGCCCACGGACCGTTTGAGTTCCGTGGACGTCCGGGCCTTCGCCGCGCCCCGAACCGAGATGCGCCCGGACTCAGCCCCCGCGGGGGCGGCATCCGGCGTGCCCCGGCCGGAGTCCCCGGACGCCCCGCCGCGCCCCCGCCAGGGTGCCAGGGCGCGGAGGGAACCCCGGCCGAACCGCGCGGCGGCCGAGCGCGCGCGCCGTGGCAAGGTGCTGGCCCGGCGCAGACGGACGACCACGCTCCTCTTCGTCGCCTTCACCGCCGGCGCGGTCGTCGCCGCGGTGGGCGGGCTCGGCTTCCTGTGGGCGCCCGCGCTGCCCGCCGTGCTCCTGAGCGTCTACATCGTGCATCTGCGGACGCAGGAGCGGCGCCGGTTCGCGTTCGTCATGGACCGGCGGCAGGCAGAGGCCGCGGCGCAGCGACTGCGGGAGAACCGCCCCCGGCGCCACCAGCCCGACGAGGGCGCCGCGGAGCCCGACGAGGAGCCTGTCGCGCAGGCCGACCCCGATCCGGAGCCGGTGGTGTCGCCCCAGGAAGCGGGGCGTCGCGCCCTGGTCGAGCAGACCGACCACGCGGAGTGGGTGGACCAGCAGCGCCAGCGCGGTCCGGTCGCGGGTGACAGCTGGGACCCCGTGCCCGTGCCGCTGCCCACGTACGTCACCGCGCCCGTCGCACCGCGGGCGTCGAGCGGCGTGGACGTCACCGACCCGGAGACGTGGAGCGCGGCCCGCTCGTCCGCGGCCGGGCCCGCGGACCGGCAGCCCGGGCAGCCGCACGCCGAGTCGCGCGACCGGCCGCAGCCCGAGTCGCCGGCCGGCCGGCGGCCGCCGCAGCAGCGTCGCTCCCGCGACCGGGGCCGCACGCCGCTGTTCGACCAGTACGCGGACGACGACCGCCCGCGTGCGGCCAACGAGTGAGACCCGCCGAGTTCCCTCCCGGCGGCGTACGTGACCTGCGATCCCGCCGCCGGGATACGGATTTTTGAGCACCGCGTTCGGGGTGCTAGAGTTTCACTCGTTGCAAGGGCCTGTGGCGCAGTCTGGTAGCGCACCTCGTTCGCATCGAGGGGGTCTGGGGTTCAAATCCCCACAGGTCCACGCAGCTCAAAGCCCCGATCGGGTCACCGATCGGGGCTTTGGCACGTCATGGGTCGGTGCGCCGGTCAACTCCCGGTCCGTCGGGCCGTGTCGGAGCGCCGTGACCCGGAAGCCCGGGCCGGAGTCCGGGTCCCGGACCTCCCCGACCGGACGGAACCCCCTTCCTTTCGTCACGCCGATCCGGGGGTGTGACGCGGATCTCCCCGCGGGCGGGTGCTGTCTGTCCCGCACGGTCAGGTTCCGGGGCGCGCGGGCCGGCGAACGGGGAACGAACCCCCGCGCCTTGGCGCCTCGCCGCCCTGCCGTCGGCTGCCGCACCGTCGGTGGAGCGGCCCGGTGGAACCGGGCCCGTACATGAGGGCCCCTGCCCGCGGGCCGGTGCATCGGGGCCGGTGCGTCCGGCCCCGCGGGACCGGCGGGAGGTCAGACCCCGGCGAGCGGCTTGGCCATGCAGCGGCTGCTGTCGTGGAACCGGTAGTGGCCGAACTTCGCGCAGGTCTCGTAACCGCTGGAGCCGTACAGCGCGATCGCCTCGGGCTGCATGTCGCCCGTCTCCAGGACCATCCGGGTGCGGCCCGCCGCGCGGGCGTCCTCCTCCAGGGCCGCGAGGATGCGCCGGGCGAGGCCCAGGCCGCGCGCCTCGGGGATCACGTACATCCGCTTGAGCTCGGCGTCGCCGTTCGCGTATCCCATCGGGTTCTCGTCCTGGGTCCGCCAGCCGCCGGTCGCGCAGGGGCGGTCGCCGTCGTAGGCGATGAGATACAGGCCACTCGGCGGGACGAACATCGTGGCGTCCAGCGGTGTCGCGTCGCCCTCGCCGTCGCCGTAGCGCCGGACGTACTCCAGCTGCACCTGGTCGTTGAGGGTGAGGGCGTCGGGGTGGTCGAAAGCGGTGACTCTGAGCTGCATGTTGAAAAGCGTACGGCCATTCGGGCGACCGCCCCGGAGGGTGGTCTCGCGTGCCGGGGAGGGGGCCGCGGGTGGGTAGGGTGCAGCAATGCTCACCGTGACCTCCGTGAATGTGAACGGACTGCGTGCCGCCGCGAAAAAGGGCTTCGTCCCCTGGCTGGCCGGGACCTCGGCGGACGTGGTCTGCCTCCAGGAGGTGCGGGCCGAGGAGTCCCAGCTGCCGGACGAGGTGCGCAGCCCCGAGGGCTGGTTCACCGCGCACGCGCCGGCCGCCGCCAAGGGGCGGGCGGGTGTGGCGCTGCTCACGCGGCGCGAGCCGGACCGGGTGCAGGTCGGCTTCGGTTCGTCCGAGTTCGACGGCAGCGGCCGCTACATCGAGGCGGATCTGCCGGGTGTCACGGTGGCGAGCCTGTACCTGCCGTCCGGTGAGGTCGGCACGGAGCGCCAGGACGAGAAGACGCGCTTCATGGGGGAGTTCCTCGCCTACCTGAAGGGCCTGAAGGAGCGCGCGGCGGCGGACGGCCGGGAGGTGGTGGTCTGCGGTGACTGGAACATCGCCCACCAGGAGGCCGACCTGAAGAACTTCAAGGGCAACCGGAAGAACTCGGGCTTCCTGCCCGAGGAGCGGGAGTGGCTGACCCGGGTGTACGAGGAGGCCGGCTACGTCGACGTGGTGCGCGCGCTGCATCCCGGCCAGGAGGGCCCCTACTCGTGGTGGTCCTACCGCGGGCGGGCGTTCGACAACGACACCGGCTGGCGCATCGACCTCCAGGTGGCGACGCCCGGCCTCGCGGGCCGTGCCGTGAAGGCCTGGGTGGAGCGCGCCGCGACGCACGGGGAGCGGTGGAGCGACCACGCCCCCGTGAGCGCGGTCTACGGCCCGTAAGGCGTCGCCGGAGATCCGGCCGAGGTGACCCGCGGCCGGGCGGCCCTCGGCGGCGGCCCTCGGCGGCGGCCGCCGTCAGCGGTCGTCGGAGCCGTTGCCCGCGAGGCGGCGGTCCATCGCCATCGACAGCTCGGCGTCCACCACGCTCTTGGCGAGGGGCCGCAGGCGCTCCGCCTCGGGTTCCTTCGCGTGGGCGGCGAGGGCGTCGAAGAAGAGGTCCGCCAGGGCCTCGGTGTGCTCGCGGATGCGCCGCCCCGACTCCAGGACGACGGCCAGGGGTATGCCCTCGCGGACCAGCGCGGCGGAGACCTCCAGCAGGCGGCGGCTGGTGTGGACGATTTCGTCGCCGTCGATCGCCAGATAGCCGAGTTCCAGCGCCTTGGCGAGGTTCTCGGGCGTGACCTCGCCCTCGAAGTAGTCGGCGAGCGCCTCGGGGGTGAGCCGGACGGGGGTCTCCTCGGTGGGCTCGACGAGCCCGAGGGCCTCGCCCATGTCCCGGCCGCTCTCCAGGGTCGTGGCCAGGTCGGCGATGCCGTTGAGGGTGTGGCCGCGCTCCAGCAGGGCGGTGATCGTCCGCAGTCTGGCCAGGTGGTGCTCGTCGTACCAGGCGATGCGGCCCTCGCGCCGCGGTGGCGGGATCAGCCCGCGTTCCCGGTAGAAGCGCAGGGTGCGCACCGTGATGCCGGCCTCCGCGGCCAGCTCCTCCATGCGGTACTCACGCGGTCCAGTCACACCCGAAGCCTATGTTGTACCGCCGGTAACTTGTGGGGTCGTACCCCTACCGCTCGGTAAGCCGCTGCTCTACTCTCCCAACCATGCCAGTGATTGCTGGCAGCGTTCGAGAAGGAACGGCTACACGGGACGTTCGGCGGTTTCAGCAGGAGGCGGCGGTATGACCGAGCAGCAGCACGAGCATGTACGAGTGGCGGTGATCGGATCCGGATTCGGCGGCCTCGGGGCCGCGGTCCGGCTGCGCCGCGAAGGGATCACGGACTTCGTCGTGCTGGAGCGCGCGGACTCGGTGGGCGGGACCTGGCGGGACAACAGCTATCCGGGCTGCGCCTGCGACGTGCCGTCCCACCTGTACTCGTTCTCGTTCGCGCCCAACCCCGACTGGCCGCGCACCTTCTCCGGCCAGGAACACATCCGGGCCTACCTGGAGCACGTCACGGACACCTTCGGGATCCGCCCCCATGTGCGGCTGAACCACGAGGTGCTGATGATGCGCTGGGACGCCGAGGCGTCCCGCTGGGAGATCGAGACCTCCCGGGGCTCGCTCACCGCGGACGTCGTGGTCTCGGCCACCGGCCCCCTGTCCGACCCGAAGACCCCGGACATCCCGGGTCTGGCCGACTTCCCCGGCAAGGTGTTCCACTCGGCCCGCTGGGACCACGACTACGACCTGACCGGCAAGCGCGTGGCGATGATCGGCACCGGCGCGTCCGCGATCCAGATCGTGCCCGCGATCCAGCCGAAGGTTTCCGCCCTGACGCTCTTCCAGCGCACGCCCCCGTGGGTGATGCCGCGGGTGGACCGCCGGATCTCCGGCGCCGAGCGCTGGCTGCACCGGCAGCTGCCGTTCACCGGCACGGCCCGGCGCGGCCTGCTGTGGGGCATCCGGGAGCTCCAGGTGCAGGCGTTCACCAAGCGGCCGGGCGAGCTCGGCCTGGTCGAGCGGCTCGCCAAGGCCAACATGAACAAGGCGGTCAAGGACCCGGAGCTGAGGGCCAAGCTGACGCCCTCGTACCGGATCGGCTGCAAGCGCATCCTGCTGTCGAGCACGTACTACCCGGCCCTCGCGCAGCCCAATGTGGACGTCGTCGCCTCGGGTCTGAGCGAGGTGCGCGGCTCGACGCTGGTCGCGGCGGACGGCACGGAGACCGAGGCCGACGTGATCGTCTTCGGCACGGGCTTCCATGTCACCGACATGCCCATCGCGGACCGGGTCGTCGGCGCCGACGGGATCACGCTCGCCGAGGCGTGGAAGGACGGCATGGAGTCGCTGCGCGGCGCCACCGCCGCCGGCTTCCCCAACTGGATGACGATCATCGGGCCCAACACCGGCCTCGGGAACTCGTCCATGATCCTCATGATCGAGTCCCAGCTGAACTACATGGCCGACTACATGCGCCAGCTCGACGTCCTCGGCGAGGGCAGCGTGCTCTCCGCACGCCCGTCGGCCGTCCACGCCTGGAACCGCCGCGTGCAGGAGCGGATGAAGCGCACCGTCTGGAACACCGGCGGCTGCACCAGCTGGTACCTCGACGCGAGCGGGCGCAACACCACCATCTGGCCCGGCACCACCACCGAGTTCCGCAGCGCCACCCGCTCGGTCGACCTGGCCGAGTACGAGGTGACCAGGGCGGCCCGCCGGCCGCTCGCCCCCGCGGGGACCGCCGTTCCGGCCGGCGAGGCCGCCGCGGGCGGCGCGAAGGACACGGAGGCCGTCGCATGAGCCGCCTTCTCCGCCGCGCCGACGCGCCGCCGGTGGCCGCCCGCGAGCTGGCCGCCGTGTCGGCCGACGGCTCGCGCCTGCACGTCGAGGTCCACGGTCCCGAGGGCGCCCCCACGGTGGTGCTGGCCCACGGCTGGACCTGTTCGACCCACTTCTGGGCCGCCCAGATACGCGACCTGGCGACGGACCACCGTGTCGTCGCCTACGACCAGCGCGGCCACGGCCGGACCCCGCTCGGGGCCGTCGGCCCCGAGCGGCTCGCCGACGATCTGGAGGCCGTGCTCACGGCCGTCCTCGCTCCTGGGGAGAAGGCCGTCGTCGGCGGCCACTCGATGGGCGGCATGACGATGATGGCGGCCGCCACGAGGCCCGCCTTCCGCGCGCACACGGCCGCCGCCCTGCTGTGCAGCACGGGCAGCGCCCGGCTCGTCGAGGAGTCGCTGGTGCTGCCGATGCGCGCGGGCCCGGCACGGACCCGGCTCACCCGTCTCGTGCTCGGGGCACGGGCCCCGCTCGGCCCGGTCACGCCGGTCTCGCGGCGCATCCTGCGCTACGGGACGATGGGCCCCGGATCCGCCCCGGAACGGGTGGACGAGTGCTCCCGGATCGTCCACGCCTGCCCGCGCGCCGCCCGGGTGGCCTGGTCGCAGGTGCTCGGCGAGCTCGATCTGGACGAGGGGGTGCGGGCGCTCGACGTGCCCACGGTGGTCGTCGCCGGCACGGTGGACCGGCTGACGCCGCTGGTGCACGCCAAGCGCCTCGCGCTCGACCTCCCGCACTGCCGCGAACTCGTCGAGCTGGAGGGCGTGGGCCACATGACCCCGGTCGAGGCCCCGGAGCTCGTCACCGCCAAGATCCGTGAACTGGCCGGCACGTACCTGACGACGAAGGAGAAGGCGGCATGAGCAGGAGGAGCCTCGAAGGGCAGGTCGCGGTCGTCACCGGCGCCGCGCGCGGGGTCGGCGAACTGCTGGCCCGCAAGCTCTCGGCGCGCGGCGCCAGGGTGGCGCTCGTCGGTCTGGAGCCGGACGAGCTGAAGAACGTCGCCGCCCGGCTGCACACCGACTGCGACACCTGGCACGCGGACGTCACCGACCACGAGGCGATGGCGCGGGTCGCCCAGGAGGTCAAGGAGCGGTTCGGCAAGGTCGACATCGTGGTCGCGAACGCGGGCGTCGCGTCGGGCGGCCCGTTCGTCGACTCCGACCCGGTCGCCTGGCGGCGGGTCATCGAGGTCAACCTGATCGGCAGCGCGGTGACCGGCCGGGCCTTCCTGCCCGTCCTGCTGGAGAGCCGCGGCTACTTCCTGCAGATCGCCTCGCTCGCGGCGATCACGCCGGCGCCCATGATGTCGGCGTACTGCGCCTCCAAGTCGGGCGTGGAGGCCTTCGCGCACAGTCTGCGGGCCGAGGTCGGCTACCGCGGGGTGCGGGTCGGAGTCGGCTATCTGTCGTGGACCGACACCGACATGGTGCGCGGCGCCGACCAGGACGACGTCATGCGGGAGCTGCGGCAGCGGTTGCCGTGGCCGTCCAACCGCACCTATCCGCTCGGGCCCGCCGTGGACCGGATCGTCGCCGGTATCGAGCGCAGGTCGGCCCATGTGTACGCCCAGTGGTGGCTGCGCGGCATGCAGTCGGTGCGCGGCTACCTGCCGGGGGTCATCGCGACGGTCGGGCAGCGCGAGATGCGCCGCTTCGCGCCGCGGCTCGGTGGCGTGTCGAAGGGGCTGGTGGGCGCCGGCGGGGCGGCCGACGAGGCCGGGCGGACCGCCGACCGCTGACCGCCCGGCCGCTGACCGCCCGGCGCCGGCGGCCCGTCCGCCGGGGCGCCGCCCGCCCCGGCGGTGGGCGCCCCGGCGCGGCAGCGCGTACGCCCGCTCGCGCCCGGCGCGCAAGCGGGCGCGTTCCCGCGCCCAGGTCGCCCCGCGCCCGTGCGGGCACGGGCTCCCGGGGCGCGCCCGCCGCCCCCGGGGCAGCCACGGAGGCGGCCACGGTCAGCCGCCGCGAAGGCATCCCGGGTCACCCGCGGAGCCAGTCCGGGCCGGCCGCGGAGGCAGCCCCGGTCAGCCGCGCGGAGGCAGCTTCGGGCGGCGCAGGTCCGGGACGGCCGAGTAGTCCGGGGGCAGCGCCGCCGGGGAGGACGTGAGCAGGTCCGTGGCGAGACGGATCGCGTCGTCCATGTCCGTGTGGCGTCCCTCCGCCCAGTCCAGCGGGGTGCGGAGCGCGTACAGATCGGGTTCCACGCCGTGGTTCTCGACCGACCAGCCGTACGCGTCGAACCAGGCCGCGTTCATCGGCACGGTGATCACCGTGCCGTCGATCAGCCGGTGACGCCCCGTCATCCCGACGACGCCGCCCCAGGTGCGGGTGCCGACGACCGGGCCGAGACCGAGCAGCCGGAACGCGGCGGTGATCATGTCCCCGTCCGACGAGGTGGCCTCGTCCGCGATCGCGACCACCGGGCCGCGCGGCGCGTTGGAGGCGTACGACACGGGCTGGGCGTCGCGCGTCAGGTCCCACCCCAGGATCTTGCGGGTCAGCTTCTCGACGACCAGTTCGCTGATGTGCCCGCCCGCGTTGCCGCGGACGTCGACGATCAGCGCCGGGCGGGACACCTCGAGGCGCAGGTCGCGGTTGAACTGGGCCCAGCCCGAGCCGCCCATGTCGGGGATGTGGAGATAGCCGCACCGGCCGCCGCTGAGCTCCCGCACCACCTCGCGGCGTTTCGCCACCCAGTCCTGGTAGCGCAGCGGCCGTTCGTCGACCAGCGGGACCACGGCCACGCGGCGGGCGAGGCCCTCGCCCTCGGCCGACCGGAAGGTGAGCTCGACCGTGGTGCCCCCGGCCGCCGACAGCATCGGGTACGGGCCGGCCACCGGGTCGACCGGGCGCCCGTCGACGTGGGTGAGCACGGCACCCTCGCGGATGCCGGTGCCGGCCAGCGGGGAGCGCGCCTTCGAGTCGGACGAGTCGCCGGGCAGGATGCGCTTGACGACCCACCTGCCGTCGCGGCACACCAGGTTGGCGCCGAGCAGGCCCATCGCCCGCTGGTAGTGCGCCGGCCCCTCGTTGCGCCGCGCCGGTGTCACGTACGCGTGGGAGGTGCCCAGTTCGCCGAGCACCTCGCGCAGCAGGTCGGCGAACTCGTCCGGCGAGGCGACCCGTTCGACCAGCGGCCGGTACTGGTCGAGGACGGAGTCCCAGTCGATGCCGCACATGCCCGGTTCCCAGAAGTAGGCGCGGATGAGGCGTCCCGCCTCGTCGTACGCCTGGCGCCACTCCGCCGCCGGGTCCACCTCGTGCAGGATGCGGCGCATGTCCAGGTAGACCGTGGAGTCGCCGTCGCCGGTCTCGGTGGCCGGCACCGCCCGGAGTTCGCCCTCGTCGAAGACGACGAGGCGGCTGCCGTCGTTGCTGACGGAGAACCAGTCCAGATGGTCGACGAGCTGGGTCCTGCGCGCCTTCGGGAGGTCGAAGTGCTCCAGCGTGGGGCGTCCGGAGGTGTCGGCCGGGTTGGCGAACGTCTCGCCGAGCGCGCCGGAGATCGGCCAGCGCAGCCAGACCAGCCCGCCGCCGCTGACGGGGTGCAGCGCGGAGTACTTGGAGGCGGTGACGGGGAACGGCACCACCCGGTTCTCCAGGCCCTCCGTCTCGACCGTCACGGTGCCGTCGCCGCTCTCGTCCAGCGGGTCGAGGCCGCCCGCCGCCGGGCGGCCCTCGGGGGTGAGGGCGAACGGCGACGGGGTCGCCGAGGAGAGGGTCACCAGGTAGGGGCGGCAGCCGAGCGGGAACGACAGGTCGCCGGTGTGCACGTCGTAGACCGGGTCGAAGCCGCGCCACGAGAGGAACGCCAGATAGCGGCCGTCGCTGGTGAAGACGGGGTTCTCGTCCTCGAAGCGGCCGTCGGTGACGTCGACGACGGAGCGGTCCGCGATCCTGGCGATCCTGATCTGCCGCAGTGAGCGGCCCACGCCGGGATGCGACCAGGCGAGCCAGGCGCCGTCCGGGGAGAAGGAGAGGTCGCGCACCGGCCCGTTCGCCGAGCGGACCAGCTCGGTGACCTCCCCGGTGCCGTCCTCGGAGGTGTCGACGAGGAGCAGCCGGCCGTCGTGGGCGGCCACCGCGATCCGTTCGCCGTCCGGGTCGGGCGTCATCTCCAGCACGCGGCCCAGCAGCCCCTGGGCCAGGCGCCTCGGCGGCCGGTCGCCGGTGGCCCTCGGCAGGGAGGCGATCTCGACGGCGTCGTCGCCCTCGGCGTCGGTGACGTAGGCGACCTGGCCGCCGCTGCCGAGCATCTCGGGCAGCCGGACCCGTACGCCCGGGGTGTCGGCGATGGTCCGCGCCGGTCCGTCGCGGTGGGTGAGCCAGTACAGGCTGCCGCGGACGCCGACCGCGCTGGCCCGGCCGGTCTCGTCGACGGACAGGGAGTCGACGTGCCCGGCGGCGGGCACCTGGTAGGTGCGCCGCCCCGCGCGGGGGCCGCCGAGCCGCACGTCGAGGCGGCGCGGCACGGAGCCGGCGGTGAGCTCGTCGACGATCCACAGCTCGCCCGCGCACTGGTAGACGACCCGGGTGCCGTCGCTGGACGCGTGCCGGGCGTAGAACGCGTCGTGGTCGGTGTGCCGGAGCAGGCCGGAGCCGTCGGGCCGGCAGGAGTAGAGGTTGCCGACGCCCTCGTGGTCGGAGAGGAACGCGATCCGCCCGCCGTCGTCCGGGTCCCAGCGGGCGGCGCCGGGGCGGCGGACGAACATCGGGCAGTCCAGGTGGCCGTCGATGTCCGGCAGGAGCCGTTCGCCGTGCAGCCACAGCCGGCCGGTGGCGCCGCCCCGGTAGCGCTTCCAGGCGGCCGGCTCGTGCGGCGGCTTGCCGGTCAGCAGCAGCGTGCGCCGCTCGCATCCGGTGCCGCCCGCCTGGGCGGGGGCGTCCGCGACGTCGGTGACGGCGATGTCGGAGACCGGGCCCCAGGGCAGCCGGCCGCCGGGCGCCCCGTCGACGGGGACGCTGTAGGCCCACGAGAAGTAGGAGAACGGCTGGCCGTGGGAGGAGACGGCGAGGATCTGCCCGTCGGGGGTCCACCCGCACACCCGTGTGTCGGTCGATCCCCAGTAGCCGAGCCGCCGCGCCGGGCCGCCGTCGACCGGCACGACGTGGATCTCCGGGTCGAGGCTGCGCCAGTTCGTGTAGGCGATCCGGGTGCCGTCGGGGGAGAAGCGGGGGTGCCCCACTCTGGTGCGGTCCACGGTGAGCCGCCAGGCCCGGCCGGGCCGCTGTCCCTCCGGCGTCAGGGGGGCGACCCACAGGTCGTCCTCGGCGGCGAAGCACAGCACGTCGTCGTGCAGGTGCGGGAAACGGAGATACGCGCCGTGGTCACTCACCCCCCAATGCTTTCCGCGCCCAGGGGGTGCGGCAACTTCTGGCACCGGGTGAAAATCCGGTGGCCGCGGTGACGCGATCCGGTGGCCCCGGTGACGCGGACGGCGTGACCCACTCCACAAGCGAAACGGTTTCGTTTCGCTCGGCCGGTGGGGTAACTTCGAGGTGTACGAAACCGTTTCGTATTGCCGACGCCCCGGGAGGATGCCATGACGCGCAGCAGGCTGACCCCCGAGCGTGAGGCGGAGATGTACGAGGCGGTGCTCGACCTGCTGCGCGAGGTCGGATACGACGCCCTCACCATGGACGCCGTCGCCGGCCGCACCCGTGCCAGCAAGGCCACCCTCTACCGCCAGTGGGGGAGCAAGGCCGAACTGGTCGTCAAGGCGATGCGGCACAACAAGCCCACCAGTGTCCACGACATCGACACCGGAAGCCTGCACGGCGACTTCCGCGCCATGCTCGACAGCACGGACGACTGCCAGATGGAGAAGGACTCCGCGCTGATGCGGGGTCTGGCCCAGGCGGTCCACACCAACCCCGATCTGCACGAGGCGCTGCGCGACCTGCTGATCGAGCCCGAGATCTCCGGGCTCGGCGTGCTGCTGCGCAGAGCCGTGGACCGGGGGGAGATCCGGGCGGACAACCCAGCGCTGGGCTATGTCGTCCATATGATCGTCGGCGCGTTCGTCGCCCGGCAGCTGATCGAG
The DNA here is from genome assembly GCF_014489615.1 of Streptomyces genisteinicus. Classification (GTDB taxonomy): domain Bacteria; phylum Actinomycetota; class Actinomycetes; order Streptomycetales; family Streptomycetaceae; genus Streptomyces; species Streptomyces genisteinicus. Next base: position 2,974,247 of record NZ_CP060825.1, on the reverse strand, counting down.
GACCGGACACCCGACCGTGCCTTCCTGACCGACTATCTGGACGCCGTCGTGCTCCCCGCACTCGCGGCCTGATCACCCGAGGTCCCGGAGTCTCCCCACTCCGGCCTTTCGGAGCCCCCACCTCCGCGGTCCCCTCTCCCCGGATCAACCAGCACGATCCGCTCACCCGCAGCACCTGACGCGCGCCGCTCTCGTCGTCGGGCCGGCTCCCCCTGCCCTGTTCGTCTCACACACGGGAGTAGCCCTCGTGGCCTCGTTCCTCTACAAGCTCGGCCGGACGGCGTTCCGCCGCCGCCGACTCGTCGCCCTGCTGTGGGTGGCACTGCTGGCGATCGCCGGTTTCGGCGCGGCATCCGCGCCCACCGCCACCTCCTCGTCCTTCTCGATCCCCGGCACGGAGGCCCAGAAGGCCTTCGACCTGCTGGAGGAGCGGTTCCCCGGCGGCAGCGCCGACGGAGCCACCGCCCGCGTCGTCTTCAAGGCCCCGGCCGGCGGGAAGATGACCGACGCCGAGCCGAAGGCCGTCGTCACCGACGCCGTCGACGCGCTCAAGTCCGGTTCGGACCAGATCGCCTCGGTCACCGACCCGTACACCGCGCAGGCCGTGTCCCAGGACGGTTCCACCGCCTACGTCTCCGTGACGTACAAGGTCAACTCCATGGAGCTGACCGACGCCGACCGCGACTCGCTGGAGAAGACCGGCGAGACGGCCCGGGAGAGCGGACTGACCGTCGAGATCGGCGGTGACGCCCTCCAGGCCATGCCGCACACCGGTGCGGGCGAGATCATCGGCGTGATCATCGCCGGGGTGGTCCTGGTCATCACCTTCGGCTCGCTGGTCGCCGCCGGTCTGCCGCTGCTCACCGCGATCATCGGCGTCGGCATCGGCATCTCCGCCATCACCGCCCTGGCCAGCGTGCTGGACCTCGGCACCACCACGTCGACGCTGGCCATGATGATCGGCCTCGCCGTCGGCATCGACTACGCGCTCTTCATCGTCTCCCGCTACCGCGCCGAACTGGCCGAGGGCCGCGAGCACGAGGAAGCCGCCGGACGCGCGGTCGGCACGGCGGGCTCCGCGGTCGTCTTCGCCGGTCTGACCGTCGTCATCGCCCTGGTGGGCCTCGCCGTCGTCAACATCCCGATGCTCAGCAAGATGGGCTTCGCCGCCGCCGGCACGGTCGTCATCGCGGTGCTCATCGCGCTGACGCTCATCCCCGCGCTGCTCGGCTTCGCCGGGGACAAGGTCCTCGGCCGGAAGGCCCGCAAGGGCAAGCCCGTCTCCGAGAAGCCGAACGCCGGCACCCGCTGGGCCCGGTTCGTGCTGCGGCGCCCGGTGACCGTGCTGCTCGTCGCCGTCGCGGGTCTCGCGGCCGTCGCCGTGCCCGCCGCGTCGCTCCAGGTCGGTCTGCCCGACGACGGCTCCCAGCCCGTGAGCACCACCCAGCGCCAGGCGTACGACCTGCTCTCCGACGGCTTCGGCCCCGGATTCAACGGGCCCCTGATGGTCGTGGTGGACGGCGACAAGGCCGCCGCCGAACGCACCATCGACATCATCAAGGAGCTTCCGGGCACGGCCGCCGTCACCCCGGCGACGCCCAACAAGGCCGGCGACACCTCGATGATCACCGTGATCCCGAAGGACCGGCCGTCCTCCGCCGACACCGAGGACCTGGTCCACGACATCCGCGACAAGAGCGGTGACGACGTCTACGTCACCGGCGCCACCGCGATGAACATCGACTTCTCGGAGAAGATGAACGACGCGCTGCTGCCCTACCTCGCGCTGGTCGTGGGTCTCGCCTTCCTGCTGCTGATGCTCGTGTTCCGTTCGATCCTGGTGCCCCTCAAGGCGGCGCTCGGCTTCCTGCTCTCGGTCGTCGCGGCGCTCGGCGCGGTCGTGGCCGTCTTCCAGTGGGGCTGGCTGGGCTCGCTGTTCGGGGTCGAGCAGACCGGCCCGATCATGTCGATGATGCCGATCTTCATGATCGGCGTGGTGTTCGGTCTCGCCATGGACTACGAGGTCTTCCTCGTCACCCGGATGCGCGAGGCGTACGTCCACGGCGAGCGGCCCGGCGAGGCGGTCGTGACCGGATTCCGGCACGGCGCCCGGGTGGTCTCCGCGGCCGCCGTCATCATGATCGCGGTCTTCGCCGGCTTCATCGGCTCCAGCGAGCAGATGGTCAAGATGATCGGCTTCGGCCTCGCGATCGCCGTCGTCTTCGACGCGTTCGTGGTGCGCATGGCGATCGTCCCGGCCGTGCTCGCGCTCCTCGGCCACAAGGCATGGTGGCTGCCGCGCTGGCTGGACCGCATCCTGCCCAACGTGGACGTCGAGGGCGAGAAGCTGCACAAGCAGCTCGCCGGCGAGCCCGGCAGCGGCGGGCCCGACGAGGACCGCGAACTGGTCCGCGTCTGACCGCGGGGCCGGGCCCGCGGGCCCGGCCCCCTCGGACCCGGGAGTCCCCGGCCGGCCGGCAGGCGGCCGGGGGCCGGTGCCCAGGCGCCGGAGGAGCGAGCTCCCGGACGCGTGACGGCACCGTGGGGACGGGGGCCGTCACGCGGAGGAGGCCGCTTCGGCGGGGCGAGAGCCCGGCCGAAGCGGCCTTTCGCCGTACCCGGACCCGCAGGCGCGACCGTCCCGGGACCCGTCGGCGCGGGCGCGACCGTCCCGGACGCGCCGCGCGGCCGTACCCGGTGGGTGCCGTGCGGCGGGCGGCGTCGGTCAGGCGGTGGTGGCCGTGGGGGTGGCGGACGCGGGAGGCTCCGCGGCGGGTGCGGCGGGTGCGGCAGGTGCGGTTCCCGGGGCCGTGGCCGCCACCGCGTAGGTGTGGCGGAGGAACCGGCTGAGCGTCTTGGCCTCGAACTGCACCACGGCGACCCCGTCGCGGGTGTGGAACTCGACGACCGCCTGCACCCGCCCGCACGGCCAGACCTCTATGTCACCACGCCGGATCGGCGCCTTCAGGCCGGTCTCCAGCACCTCGCGGGGGAAGGTCCACTCACGGCCGCCGGGGAAGGAGAAGCAGACGGAGGCGGGGTCCTCGGAAGGGTCGTAGCGGAGCGAGACGCGGACGGGGCGGTGCTGGGGAGCGTCGGTGACGATTCGACCTCGTGCGTTTTCCATGACGGCGGGGGACATCGGCCGGCTCCTCACACTCGTCTGCTTTGTCATCTAATGTCCCATATTTCGAGTGGAACGCCCGTTCGCCTCCTCTCCGGCGGCCGCCCGCCGACCCAACTGTGACCTGTGCGCTCTTGCAAGCTGTTCGCAAGAGGGACCTATCATTGGTCGGTTCTTCGTCTGTCCGAAGCGAGGCTTCCCATGCATGTGCCCGACGGATTCATCAACGCGCCCGTCTCCGTGGCCGCCGGTGTCGCCGCCGCGGGCGCCGTCGCCGTCAGCCTGCGCGGGGCCCGGCGCGAGCTGGGCGGCGCGGACGCCGGGACGCTCGGCGCCGAGCGCACGGCGCCGCTCGCCGGGCTCGTCGCGGCCTTCGTCTTCGCGGTGCAGATGCTCAACTTCCCGGTGGCCGCCGGCACCAGCGGCCACCTGCTCGGCGGGGCGCTCGCCGCGATCCTCGTCGGCCCGTTCACCGGGGTGCTCTGCATAGCCGTCGTCCTGCTGATGCAGGGCGTCCTCTTCGCCGACGGCGGGCTCACCGCCCTCGGTGTGAACATCACGGTGATGGGCGTCGTCACCGTCGTCGTCGCGTACGCGCTCTTCCGCGGGCTGCTCACGGTCCTGCCGCGGACCCGGCGGTCGGTCTCGGTCGCCTCGTTCGCCGCCGCGCTGGTCTCCGTGCCCGCGTCGGCCGCGGCCTTCACCCTGCTCTACGCGATCGGGGGCGTCACCGAGGTCCCGATCGGCTCCGTGTTCACCGCGATGGTCGGCGTGCACGTCCTCATCGGCATCGGCGAGGCCGTGATCACCGCGCTGACCGTCGGCGCCGTGCTCGCCGTGCGCCCCGACCTCGTGTACGGGGCCCGCGGGCTCGCGGCCCCGCTGAAGCTGCGGGTCGGCGGCGAACTCGTCGACGCCCCGGCGAACGCCCCCGCCCCGGCGTCCGCCCCCGCCGCCCGCTCGCACCGCCGGGTGTGGGCAGGCGGTCTGATCGCCTCGCTCGTGCTGGCCGGCTTCGTCTCCTTCTACGCCTCCACGAGCCCCGACGGACTGGAGAAGGTGGCCTCCGACAAGGGCTTCGACAAGGCCGTCGAGGAGCACGGGGCCGCGGGCTCGCCGCTCGCCGAGTACGGAGTGGAGGGTGTGTCGGACACGCGGATCTCCGGGGGACTCGCCGGAGTGATCGGCGTCGGCGCCACGGTCGTCGTGGGCAGCGGCGTCTTCTATGCCGTCCACCGCCGCCGCGGCACGGCCGACGGGTCCGGCCTGGCCGGCGGGTCCGCGGCGACCGACGGGCCGGGTGACGGGCCCGGCCCGGACGACCGCCCCGGCGCCTCCGGGCGGGGCCCCGCCTGACATGGGCGCGGGCCACGCCCACCGGCTCTACCGGCACGGTCACTCGCCCGTGCACACCCTGCCGGCGCACTGCAAGCTGATCGCCGTCCTGTGCTTCGTGCTCGTCGTGGTCTCCACCCCGCGCGAGGCGGTCTGGGCCTTCGGCGTCTACGCCGCGCTGCTCGCGGCCGTGGCCGCGGTGGCCCGCGTCCCCGCCGGCTTCGTGCTGCGGCGGCTGCTGGTGGAGATCCCGTTCGTCGCCTTCGCGCTGCTCATGCCGTTCGTCGTGCCGGGGGAGCGGACCGAGGTCCTCGGGGTCGCGCTGAGCGTTCCCGGGCTGTGGGGCGCGTGGAACATCCTCGCCAAGGGCACCCTCGGCGTCGCCGCGTCCGTGCTGCTCGCCTCCACCACCGAGCTCCGCTCGCTGCTGCTCGGCCTCCAGCGGCTGCGGCTGCCCTCGCTGCTCGTCCAGATCGCCTCGTTCATGATCCGCTACGGCGACGTGATCACGGACGAGATGCGGCGGATGTCGATCGCCCGGCGGTCCCGGGGCTTCGAGGCCCGCGGGCCCCGGCACTGGGGCGTCCTCGCCAAGACCGCGGGGGCCCTCTTCATCCGCTCCTACGAGCGGGGCGAGCGCGTGCACCTGGCGATGATCAGCCGCGGCTACACCGGGACCATGCCGGTCCTGGAGGACGTCCGGGCCACCCGGGCCCAGTGGACGTACGCAGCCGCGCTGCCGGTGGCCGCCCTCACGGTCTGTCTGCTGGGATGGAGCCTGTGACCGGTACCGACGCACCCCGCGACCCCGCACCCCCCTCGCTCGACGTGCGGGGCCTCGCCTACGCCTACCCCGACGGGCACCAGGCCCTGTTCGGGGTCGACCTCACCGTGGGACGCGGGGAGCGGGTGGCGCTGCTCGGCCCGAACGGCGCCGGGAAGACCACGCTGGTGCTCCACCTCAACGGCATCCTCACCGGCGGCGTCGGCACGGTCTCCGTCGCCGGGTTGCCCGTGGCCAAGGCGAACCTCGCCGAGATCCGCCGCCGGGTGGGCATCGTCTTCCAGGACCCGGACGACCAGCTGTTCATGCCGACCGTCGGCGAGGACGTCGCCTTCGGGCCGGCCTCCGGCGGGCTGCGCGGCCCCGCGCTCCAGGAGCGGGTGCGGGCCGCGCTCCGGCAGGTCGGCATGGAGGACTTCGCGGACCGGCCGCCGCACCACCTCTCCTTCGGGCAGCGGCGCCGGGTGGCGGTCGCCACCGTGCTCGCGATGGAGCCGGAGATCCTGGTCCTGGACGAGCCCTCGTCCAACCTGGACCCGGCGTCGCGGCGGGAACTCGCCGACATCCTGCGCTCCCTGGACGTCACCGTCCTGATGGTCACCCACGACCTGCCGTACGCGCTGGAGCTCTGCCCGCGCTCGGTGATCCTCGGCGAGGGGGTCATCGCCGCGGACGGCAGGACGCAGGACCTGCTGAGCGACGACGCCCTGATGCGGACCCACCGGCTGGAGCTGCCCTTCGGCTTCGACCCGTCGTCCGTGACAATGGGCGCGTGACGGACGACCAGACCACCACCGCCGCCGCCCCGGCCTCGCTGCTCCTCGACGACCAGCTGTGCTTCGCCCTGTACGCGGCCCAGCGGGCGGTCACGGCGGCCTACCGCCCGCTCCTCGCGGAGCTGGGTCTCACGTATCCGCAGTATCTGACGATGCTGGTGCTGTGGGAGCGCGGCGAGGTGCCGGTCAAGGAGCTGGGCGCCGCGCTGCGTCTGGACTACGGCACCGTCTCGCCGCTGCTCAAGCGGCTGGAGGCGGCGGGCCTGGTGCGCCGCGAGCGGTCGGCGGCGGACGAGCGCTCGGTGCGGCTGCTGCTCACGGAGGAGGGCGCGGCGCTGCGGGAGCGGGCCGTGCGGGTGCCCGGGGAGCTGATGCGGGGTACGGGCCTGACGGAGTCCGAGGTCGCGCGGCTGCGGGAGGAACTGCGCCGGCTGGCCGGAGCGGCCGGACCGAAGGAGCGGGCGGCCGGACCGAAGGAGCGCACGGCCGGACCGAAGGAGCGGGCGGCCGGGTCCGCGGGGAGCCGATCCGCCCCGGAGTGACCGGCCCCTCGGGCCTCGGATACGTTGTGCGCACGGTATTTCGCGTGCGCGGGGCGGACCCGCGGCGCCGCACCATCCGGGGAACGCACATGATCGACGAGGGCGAGACCGCCGACACCCGGCCCACCAAGATCGTGTACGTGGCGGAGGCCACCGCGCACGGCGGCCGCGAGGGCTGGGTCACCAGCCAGGACGGGCAGCTCGGCCTCCGGCTGGCCACCCCGCCCGTCTTCGGCGGCGACGGCGACGGCACCAACCCCGAGCAGCTGTTCGCCGCCGGGTACAGCGCCTGTTTCCACAACGCCCTGGTGCTGGTCGGCCGCAGGGCCGGACTCGACCTGGACGGCTCCACCGTCGCCGCCAAGGTCGGCATCGGCCCCAACGACGCCCGCGGTTACGGCCTCGCGGTCGCACTGAGCGTCTCCCTCCCGCTCGTCGACCAGGACCTCGCCGCCCGGCTGGTCTCCGCCGCCCACCGGATCTGCCCGTACTCCAACGCCACCCGCGACAACATCGACGTCTCCATCGTGCTGAGCTGACGGTCCGGCGGCTTCCGGCCGCCGCCGCGGGGCCACCCGCGGTCACCCTGGTCCGGACCGCGTTGCACCATGGGGGAATGGACGGCGGCGAAGGAGCACCTGTGGTGGACGTGCGGGGCACGGTGGCGGACGGCTTCGAAGCGGTCTCGGACGCCTTCGTGCGCAACTTCGAGCAGCGCGGCGAGCGCGGTGCGGCCGTCGCCGTCTACCGGGACGGCCGCAAGGTCGTCGACCTGTGGGCGGGCACCCGGGACGTCGACGGCGCCGAGCCGTGGGCGGTCGACACGGCGCAGGTCGTGCGCTCGGCGACCAAGGGGGTCGCCGCGGCCGTCGTCCTCCTGCTCCACCAGCGCGGCCAGATCGACCTGGACGCCCCCGTCGGCACCTACTGGCCCGAGTTCAAGGCGGCCGGCAAGGAACGCGTCCTGGTGCGCCACGTGCTCGCCCACCGCGCCGGACTCCCCGCGCTCGACCGGCCGCTGACCCCCGCCGAGGCGCTGGACCCGGCCGCCGGCCCCGCCGCCGTCGCCGCCCAGGCACCGGCCTGGGAGCCGGGCACCGACCACGGCTACCACGCGCAGACGTACAGCTGGCTGCTGGCCGAACTCGTCCGCAGGGTCAGCGGGCGCACCATCGGCCGCTGGGTCGCCGAGGAGATCGCCCGCCCGCTCGGCCTCGACTTCTGGCTGGGCATACCCGCCGACGAAGCCCACCGGGTGGGCCGCATCGGGCCCGTCCCCGAACCGGAGCCGGCCGAGGGCGGCGGTCTGAAGCTGCGGCCCAAGCGGTCCGTCGCCGAGGCGTACCGCGACCCCGGCTCGCTGACCCGGCGGGCCTTCGGCGCCGTCGACCCCCTCCCCGACGAGAACGACCCCGCCTACCACGCGGCCGAACTCCCCGCCTCCGGCGGCATCTCGACCGCCCGCGCCCTCGCCCGCTTCTACGCGGCCACCATCGGCGACGTCGACGGCGGCGCCCGGCTGTTCGCCCCCGCCACCCTCACGCTGGCCCGTACCGAGGAGTCCGCGGGGCCGGACCGGGTGCTGGTCGTCTCCACCCGCTTCGGTCTCGGCTTCATGCTGCACGGTCCGGCCGCGCCGCTGCTCGGACCCGGCTCCTTCGGCCACCCGGGCCGGGGCGGCTCGCTGGGCTTCGCCGACCCCGAATCCGGCATCGCGCTCGGCTACACCACCAACGGGATGCGCAAAGGAGTGACCGCCGACCCCCGTGCGCAGGCACTGGTCCGCGCGGTACGTTCCAGCCTGTGAGCGACGAGGCGGACGTGCGGGCGGGGCGGTTCGAAGGCCACGGGGTGCTGATCACCGGGGCGGCACGCGGCATCGGCGCGGCCACCGCCCGGCGGCTGGCCGCCGAAGGCGCGCGGGTGCTGGTCACGGACATCGACGCGGACGCCGCCGAGGAGACGGCCGCGTCCGTCGCCGGTGCCGAGGCGCTGCGCTGCGACGTGGCCGACCGCGCCTCGGTGGAGGCGGCCGTCGCGTACGCCGTCGAACGGTTCGGCACCCTCGACGTCCTCGTCAACAACGCGCTCTCCGCCACCCCCGACGCCCCGCGGTTCGAGGACCAGCCCGACGAGGGCTGGTCGCGCGACCTGGACGTCTGCCTCACCGGAGCCATGCGGTGCGCCCGGGCCGCGCTCGGGCACCTGGCGGCCGGCGGACGGGGAGCCGTCGTCAACATCGGGTCCGTCAACGCCGAGCAGTCCTTCGGCGGGCACGCGTACAGCGCGGCCAAGGCGGGTCTCGCCTCGCTCACCCGCACCCTCGCGGCGGAGGCCGCCCCGCGCGGCGTCCGCGTCAACCAGATCAACCCCGGCACCGTGCGCACCCGGGCCTGGGACGGACGCGAGGAGATGCTGGAGCACCTGAGCGCGGTCTATCCGCTCGGCCGGGTCGGCGAACCGGAGGACATCGCGGCCGCCGTCGCGTTCCTCGCCTCCCGGGACGCCGCCTGGATCACCGGCACGACCCTGCGCGTGGACGGCGGGCTGCTGGCCGTCAACACGGGCTTCCGCCCACCCGAGGGGACCGTGCCCCGGAGCGCCCCGCCGACGCCGCCGCCAGCACGAACGTGACAGAGACCAGCAGCGCCCACGCCCCGAACTTGGCCGGTGACACCGGCTGCCAGCCGTCCAGCTGGTCGGGATAGCTCCAGGCGCCCGCCCAGGTCGCCGCGTTCTCGGCGATCCACAGGAAGAAGCCGATCAGCACGAACGACAGGGCGAGCGGCATCCGGTGGTCGCGCACGCCCACCCGGAAGCTCACCCAGGTCCCCGCCGTCGCCGCCAGCAGCAGCGCGGCGAGCGGCCAGCGGGCGTCCGGCAGCCAGTGGTGGCTGAGGAAGTTCAGATAGACCGCGGCGGCCAGCACCGCCGTCACCCGCGGCCGGTAGCCCGTCAGCCGCAGGTCGAACAGACGCCACGCACGGCAGATGTAACTGGCGACCGCCGCGTAGAGGAAGCCACCGTAGAGCGGCACGCCCCCGACCTTCGTCAGCGCCTCCTCGGGGTAACCCCACGATCCCATCCGGACCTTGACCAGTTCGAAGAGCAGACCGACGGCATGGGCGCCGGCGATCACGGCGAGGTCCCGCGGGCTGTCCCAGCCCGCCCTCCAGGCGACGGCGGTGAGCAGGAGTCCGTAGAGGAGCAGCAGGTCGTAGCGGGCGACCGGCAGCTCGGGCAGCAGGTTCGAGACCGCGATGCCGCAGACCAGCGCGACGGCGAACGCGCAGCACCGCGCCTCCAGCACCGCGAAGCGCAGGAGCTGGCGCGCGCCTTCCGTGAACGTCCCCATGGGGTGGGGGACGCCGGGAACGGGGCGGCGGTTCGCCCAGGGCCGGGAGCGCGCCGGGGGAGCGGGGGAGCCCGGGGCGCGCCCGGCGGAGTGCCCGGCTCGGTCGGGGGCGCGGGTCCGCCGCGGGGATCCGGGGTGCCGGTTCGCCGTGAGCGGCCCGGGGAGTCAGCCCGCCTTCAGCATCAGACCGATCCCGACGACCATCAGCCCCGCCGCGACGATCCGGGGCGCGCCGAAACGCTCCTTGAACAGCAGCGCGCCGATCGCCGCGCCCGCGATGATCGACGACTCGCGCAGCGCCGCGACGGGAGCCAGCGGGGCGCGCGTCTGCGCCCACAGCACCAGGCCGTACGCGGCGACCGACATCGCCGCGCCCAGCAGTCCGCGTGCCGCGTGCGGGCGCAGCTGGGCGAGCAGCGCGCGCCGGCGGGTGGCGACCGCGTACGCCGGGATCAGCACGCCCTCCAGGATCATCAGCCAGGCGATGTACCCGAGGGGGGTGCCCGAGGCGCGCACCCCCACACCGTCCACCACGGTGTACGCGGCGATCGACACCCCCGTCGCCAGCGCGGCGGCTATGGCCGCCCAGTGCGGGCGCCGGCCCGATCCCCGGATGCCCCAGAGCGCCACGCCGACCAGCCCGGCGGAGGCGACGGCCACACCGGCGAGCTGCCACCCGCCGATCCGCTCGCCCACGAAGAGCACCGCCGCGACCGTCACCACCAGGGGAGCCGTGCCACGGGCGATGGGATACATCTGGCCGAAGTCGCCGAGGCTGAACGACCGCATCAGCAGCGCCTGGTAGCCGACGTGCAGCAGCGCCGAGACGACCAGGTACGGCCACGCCCCGGCCGCGGGCAGCGGGGCGAAGCACGCCATCACGGCGCCCATCACGGCCGCCCCGCCCGCGATCAGGGTGAAGGCGACGACCTGGTCCTTGATGTGGTGGGCGAGGGCGTTCCAGCCGGCGTGGGTGACCGCGGCCACCAGCACGGCGGCCACGACCAGAGGCGTCACGCCGTGCGCTCGCGGACGTCCACGACGGTCGCGCCCGCGTGGGCGATCAGGGTCTCCGGGTCGAGCGGGAAGACCGTGTGGGGCGTACCGGCCGCCGCCCACACCACCGCGTGGTCGAGCAGCCCGCGGTCGGCGAGCACCCGGCTGCGGGTCAGATGGCCGAACGGCGGGACGCCTCCGATCGCGTATCCGGTGGTCGCGCGGACCGTGTCCGCGCCGGCCCGCTTCACGGAGGCGGCGCCCAGCTCGGCGCGGACGCGTTCGACGTCGACCCGGGAGGAGCCGTCGACCAGGACGACCACCGGCTCGCCCGCGCCCTCGGGGTCCGCTCCCCGGGCCTCGAACACCAGCGACTTGACGATCTCGGCGACCTCGCAGCCGATCGCGTCGGCGGCCTGCTGGGCGGTGCGGGTGGCGTCCGGGAACCGGCGTACCGGCACGGTGAGACCGAGCTCGCGCAGGGCGTCGGCGAAGCGGGGGTGGGCGTCGGCGGTGTCGTGGGTGCTCATGGCCCGCACGCTAGCGGTAGGTGTACGGGCCACGCGAACCTGTTTCGGTGTGCGGTCGTCCGCCCGGCGCCCGCGGGGCGGCCCGGACCGGACCGCCCCGCGGGCGCCGCGGCCTCCCGTCAGCGCAGGGCCGCCGCGGGGCACTGCGGCCGGCCGCCCGATCCGGTGGTCCGGTCCGGGCCGGTGGTCCGTGCGGGCCGCGTCTCAGCGGGCGTTGAGGACGCGCGCCACGACGTCGCCGCCGGAGTCGCCGCCGTGACCGCCGGAGTCCACCACGGCGGCCGCCGCGAGGTCCCCGGCGTAGGCGGTGAACCAGGCGTTGGACGAGCCCTGGCCGTCGACCTCCGCCGAGCCGGTCTTGGCGCCCTTGCTGCCGCCGACCGGGGCCATCGCCCGCGCTCCGGTGCCCTCGCCGGTCGCGGCGGCGGCCATGAGCTGCCGCAGGGTGGCGGCCATGCCGCCGGGGAGCTGACGGGTGGGGGCCAGGGGGCGGTCGTCGAGCGACTGCGGGACGATCAGCGGCTGCCGGAAGGCGCCGCCCTTCACGGTGGCGGCGATGGAGGCCATGTTGAGCGCGTTCATCTGGATCTTGCCCTGGCCGATGTAGGAGGCCGCCGTCTCCGCGCCCGAGGACGCCGGGACCGAGCCGTCCCAGGTCTTGACCCCGGTCTGCCACTCCTCGCCGATGCCGAAGTACTTCTTCGCCGTCTCGCCGAGGGCCGTGCCCGCACCGGTCCCCAGGGGCTTGACCGGCTTGATGAAGGTGGTGTTGCAGGAGTGGGCGAAGGCCTTCTGGAAGGTGGTGGTCCCGAGGTCGAAGTCCTTCAGGTTGTGGAACTCGCGCTCCCAGGTGATGGTCGGCGGGCACTCGACCTTGGAGCCGGGGCCGCTGACCAGCCCCTTGTCGAGCATCATCGCGGCCGTGACGATCTTCATCGTGGAGCCGGGCGCCTGGGCGCCGCCGAAGGCCGTGTTGAAGCCCTGGGCCGGATTGTTGGCCACCGCCCGGATGTAGCCGGTGCTCGGCTCGACCGCGACCACGGACGCCTTGCCGTACCGCTTGACCGCCTTCTCGGCGGCGGCCTGGACCCCCGCGTCCAGGTAGGTCTTCAGCGTCCCCTCCTTGCCCTTCGTCAGGGTGAGCAGGTTCTTGTCGGGCACCGTCCTGTCGGCCGAGGTGATCGCCAGCTCCACCCCGGCGACGCCGCCGGCCTTCGCGCCGTACTTCTGCCGCAGTTCGGCGAGGACGCCCTTCAGCGAGGGGAACTTCTCCTCGGTCAGCTCGACGCCGTCCTTGTCCACCGCCCTGATCGGCGGGGCGGACGCCTCGGAGGTCACCAGCGAGGCGCCCTCGGTGAGTTCGGGGTGCACGACGGTCGGCTGCCAGTCCACCAGCGGCCGGCCCGTGGTGAGTCCCCGGACGACGGTCAGCGACGAGGAGTACGACCAGGGCTTGGACACCCCCGCGTACTCCACAGTCGCCTTCACGGTGAACGGCACCTTCGCGCCCACCGCCTCGCCCGGCTCGATCACGGCCTTCGTGACATGGGCCGACGCGCTGTAGCCGGTGATCAGCGGCTCCGCGACCGCCGCGTTGTTGGTGAGCTGGGCGGCGGTCGCCCCCTCGCCCGACGCCCAGGCCGCCAGGAAGTCCGCGGCCGTCTTCTCGATCTCCTCCGCGTCGGGCGGACCGGTCTTCTTGGGCGCGGACTGCGTGGAGACGCCGCCGCCCCCGTCGTCGCCGCCCGTGATCCCGTTCCAGAGGTTCCAGCCCCCGTACCCCACACCCGTCGCCACGACGGCGAACACACCGCCGACGACCGCCACTTTCGCACCGCTGCGCATGACCGCAGCCCCCTCCCCAGAGTGCACGCGCTTTCCATGAACGTGTTCAAATGCGCGAGTCAGGTGCACCCTACGGGACGTGAGTGGCGCGCGGCCGGGTCTTTACCCGACCGCGACCGGGCCTCGGGAGCGATCCCGCCGTCCGCACCGGGACCGCCGGCCGGGCCCGGGCCCCGGCTTCGCACTCCCGGCTCCGGAGACCGCGCCGGCCCCCGTCCCCGACGCGCCGGAACCATGAGGTGTCCATGCCGCGTCCCCGAGCGTGCGCGGCCCGGCGCCGCGCTCCCGCCCCGACGAGGAGACCGGTATGAGCAACCCCTACGCCCAGCACCCGCCGCAGCCGCAGCCGCCGCAGCCCCGGCGGCGCTCCGGAGGGTGCCTCCAGGGGCTGGTGTCCCTCGCGGTGATCCTCGGCCTCGGCTTCGCGGCCTCGCAGATCTTCGGCGACGACGACTCCTCGTCGTCCCGGCCCTCCTCGTCCTCGTCCTCCGCCTCCGACGGGCAGGGCGGCTCCTGGAAGGTGGGCGACTGCGGCGGCCCGGACCCCGAGAACCGTCCCGACGGCTACCGGGCCTTCGACTGCGACGACTCCGGCGCGACCTTCAAGGCGCTGGAGATCCAGGACGCGAGCATCCTGCCCGACTCGGTCCAGTGCCCGGCCGGCACCGACCTGATCATCCAGGTCTCCATCTCCTACGGTTCCTCGAACAAGGGCGGCGGCATCCCGACCAACACGGTCTGCGGCCGCAACCTGTCCGGCGAGCACCCCGGCGACGCGGGCGCCGGCGGCGGCCAGCTGGTCAAGGGCGACTGCGTCACCTCGACCGCCCAGGAGGTCGCCTGCGCCTCCGGCGGTGCGGGCACCTACAAGGTGCTCGACCTCGTCAAGGGCAAGGAGAGCTGCCCGGCGGGCACCACCGAGCCGATGGAGCTGCTGATGGCCATCGGCCGCCCCTACGACACCATCTGCGCCGCCAAGGCCTGAGCACGGCCTCGGCACGGCCCGAGCACCGGCCCGGGCAGTGCCGTCCGGGCCCGCGGCCCCGGACGACGGCGCGGGGCCCGGCACCTCACCGGTGCCGGGCCCCGCGCCGCGGGCGCGCTACACCCAGGTGTCGAGCCACATCCGGTTGCGCCACTCCTCCATCGGGATCGGCTGCCCGGTGTAGATCGGATAGAAGTAGATGAAGTTCCACACGATCAGGAGCACCAGCACCCCCGCGCCGATCGCGCCCACCGCGCGGCGGCGTTCGTCGGAGCCGGGCGGGCCGAGGATCGCGCCGATCATCATGGCGACGGCCAGGCAGAGGAACGGCACGAACACGACCGCGTAGAAGAGGAAGATCGTGCGCTCCTGGTAGTGCAGCCACGGGAGCCAGCCCGCCAGGAAGGCGCAGAGGATGGCGCCCGCCCGCCAGTCGCGGCGGAACAGCCACCGCCACGCCACGTAGAGCAGGGCGAAGCAGGCGGCCCACCACAGCAGCGGGGTGCCGAGCGCCAGCACCTCGGCGGCGCACTTGTCGGCCGTGCCCGCCGGGCAGCCGCCGGTGCCCGCGGACGGGTCCTCGTAGAAGTACGAGACCGGCCGGCCGACCACCAGCCAGCTCCATGGGTTCGACTCGTACGTGTGCCCGTCCGTGAGCCCCACGTGGAACGTGTAGACCTGCGACTCGTAGTGCCACAGGCTGCGCCACCAGTCCGGGAACAGCCAGCCCCACGCGCTGTCCTGCCCGGCGCCGGTGCTCGCCCACTGGCGGTGGTAGCCCTTGCCGGTGACGATCCAGCCCGTCCACGACGCCACGTAGGTGGCGATCGCGACGGGGACCGTGGAGACGAACGCGGGGAACAGGTCCCGCCTCAGCACCGCCGAGTACGGCCGGACCGCGCCCGCGGTGCGCCGGGTGCCGACGTCCCACAGGACGCTCATCACGCAGAACGCGGCCATCACGTACAGGCCGTTCCACTTGGTGCCCGCCGCCAGGCCCAGCAGCACGCCCGCCGTCAGCCGCCACGGGCGCCAGCCGAAGCGCAGCGTCGCCGCGATCCCCGCGTCGGGCCGCAGCACCCCTTCCGGATCCTCCGGCAGTGCCGCGGCCATGCGCCGCCGGGTCCAGTCGCGGTCCAGGAGCAGCGCCCCGAAGGCGGCCAGGACGAAGAACATCAGCACCAGGTCGAGCAGCGCGGTGCGGCTCATCACGAAGTGGAGCCCGTCCACGGCCAGCAGCAGCCCGGCGAGGCACCCGAGGAACGTGGAGCGGAACAGCCGGCGGCCGATGCGGCACAGCATCAGCACCGACAGGGTGCCGAGCACGGCCACCATGAAGCGCCAGCCGAACGGCGTGAAGTCGAACAGCTTCTCGCCGATGCCGATGATCCACTTGCCGACCGGCGGGTGCACCACGTAGCCCGGATCGACGGGCGCCGCCACGGCCGAGGCGTCCTGGAGGATCCGCTTGTCGACGTCCTTCGGCCAACTGCCCTCGTAGCCCTGGTTGATGAGCGCCCAGGCGTCCTTGGCGTAGTACGTCTCGTCGAATATCACCGCGTGCGGCCTGCCCAGGTTCCAGAACCGCAGCAGCCCCGCGACGAGCGCGACGAGCAGCGGACCGGCCCAGGCGGAGAGCCGCAGCAGGACGTCCGCGTCGGCGCGCCTGATGCCGAGCACCGGCCACAGTCCGCCGGAGGGACGCGTGTACGGAGGCACGAGGCGTTCGCGCAGGCCGATCACCGGCCGGGGCGTGTAGCCGAACCGGCGCAGGCGCTGGAGCCGGCCGGGCGGCTGCGGGGCTTCCTTGCCCTCGGAGCCCTCGTAGGTGGGAGGCGCGGTACTGGTCACCGCGCCATCGTAGGGAACACGGCTGTGCGAGTGGTGCCTCCCGTCCTGGGAGGATGGGGATTGTGACTGGAACACCCGGAACGCTCGTCCTCGCAGGCACCCCCATCGGCGACGTCGCGGACGCGCCGCCCCGGCTCGCCGCCGAGCTGGCGGACGCCGACATCGTCGCCGCCGAGGACACCCGGCGGCTGCGCCGGCTCACCCAGGCCCTCGGTGTGCACATCGGCGGGCGCGTCGTGTCCTACTTCGAGGGCAACGAGACCGCGCGCACGCCCGAACTCGTCGAGGCGCTCGCCGGCGGGGCCCGGGTGCTGCTGGTCACCGACGCCGGGATGCCGTCCGTGTCCGACCCCGGCTACCGGCTCGTCGCGGCCGCCGTCGAGCAGGACATCAGGGTCACGGCCGTCCCCGGTCCCTCCGCCGTGCTCACCGCGCTCGCGCTCTCCGGGCTCCCCGTCGACCGCTTCTGCTTCGAGGGGTTCCTGCCCCGCAAGGCCGGCGAGCGTCTCGCCCGGCTGCGCGAGGCCGGACAGGAGCGCCGCACGCTCGTGTACTTCGAGGCCCCGCACCGGCTCGACGACACCCTCGCCGCGATGGCCGAGGTCTTCGGCGCCGACCGGCGCGCCGCCGTCTGCCGCGAGTTGACCAAGACCTACGAGGAGGTCAAGCGGGGCGGTCTCGGCGACCTCGCCCGCTGGGCGGCCGAGGGAGTGCGGGGGGAGATCACCGTCGTCGTCGAGGGCGCGCCCGAAGCCGGCCCCGCCGAACTCGACGCCGACGAGCTGGTGCGCAGGGTGCGGGTGCGCGAGGAGGCGGGCGAGCGGCGCAAGGAGGCCATCGCGGCGGTCGCCGCCGACACCGGCCTGCCCAAGCGCGAGGTCTTCGACGCGGTCGTCGCGGCGAAGAACGCCGAGCGGGCGGGCGGCGCCGCGGGCGCGTGACGGCGCGCGACGGGGCCCCGGTGCGGGGCCGGTGGCCGGGGCACGCGGCGCTTCGGTGCGGGGCCGCCGACGGGGCGGGCGGGGCACGCGGGGCGGGCGGGGAAGCGCGGGACGGGGCTCGGATCCGCGGAGGGACGGCGCCTCGGTAAAGCCCTGTCGTGAAAAGGCAAAGGGCAGACCGCGTCCCGGCCCGTTTGTGCATGGGAATGCCCAAGGCCGCACCATTTATCGACCCGCGCTGATGCGCTCCCGCCGAAACGGGCGTCCACTGGAAATCGGTGGAGAGGAGCTGGCATGAGTGAGATCACCGACGCCGCGAAAGTCCATGAGGCGTACGCCTTCGCCTGCATGCGCTGCGGGTACGGCTGGGAGCAGTCCTACGAGATCGAGCACCACACCGACAACCACGGCGGGGAATTCGTCGTCTACACGGCCGACGGGAAGCGGGTCCCGTCCCCGTTGTCGAGCCCGACCTGCCTCAACTGCGGCGGCCACGTCGTGCGGATCATGCGCGCCGGACAGGTCTCCTCGGTGCTCGGCCTGATGGCACAGGCCTCCGCGCACGGACGCCACCGCAGGAAGTCCGGGGGTGGCGCGTCCCACGAGGGCGCGGGCGACGGCGACGCCGCGACCGGGGGCTCGACGCGGTCGGACGCGACGCCGTCCGAGCCGCACCACTGGCACCTGTCCGACCTGCTGCGCCCTTTCCACCACCGCAGGTGAGCGGAGCCCGGGGCGCCTCGTAGGATCGCGCCCATGAGCTCGAAGTCCGCACCCCCGCCGCTGCCCGAACCGCTCGGGGTGGCGGTCGCCGATTCGCACACCCACCTGGACATGCAGGAGGGCACCGTCGAGGAGGCCCTCGCACGGGCCGCCGCCGTCGGTGTCACCACCGTCGTCCAGGTGGGCTGCGACCTGTCGGGCTCCCGCTGGGCCGCCGAGACCGCCGCCGCGCACCCGCAGGTGCACGCGGCGGTCGCCCTGCACCCCAACGAGGCCCCGCGGATCGTGCTCGGCGACCCCGACGGCTGGTCGCGCCAGGGCGCCCGGGAGGCCGGCGGCGACGCCGCCCTCGACGACGCGCTCGCCGAGATCGACCGGCTCGCCGCGCTCGACGAGGTCAAGGCGGTCGGGGAGACCGGGCTCGACACGTTCCGCACCGGGCCAGAGGGAATGGCCGCGCAGGAGCGGTCCTTCCGCGCCCATATCGAGATCGCCAAACGCCGCGGAAAAGCACTGGTGATCCACGACCGGGAGGCGCACGCGGACGTGCTGCGCATTCTCGACGAGGAGGGCGCACCGGAACGCACGGTGTTCCACTGCTATTCCGGTGACGCGGAAATGGCGGAGATCTGTGCGGCCAAGGGGTATTTCATGTCCTTCGCCGGCAACGTGACCTTCAAGAACGCGCAGCCGCTGCGCGACGCGCTCGCCGTCGCCCCCGCGGAACTGGTCCTCGTCGAGACCGACGCCCCCTTCCTGACCCCCGCCCCCTACCGGGGCCGGCCGAACGCGCCCTATCTGATCCCCGTGACGCTCCGCGCCATGGCCGTGGTCAGAGGCGTCGACGAGGACACCCTGGCGGCAGCGATCGCCGCCAACACCGCGCGCGCTTTCGGGTACTGACCGGATCGGGCGACCTTCCGGCCGCCACGCCACGCTGGGTGACCGTCCGGCTTGGGAGAGTGGCCGCCGCTCCGCTACTGTCCGGTGCCCACTGGGTGTCCGATCGGCCGGCGGAGCGTCGTGAGCAGAGCGCAGGGCAGTCACCGTGCCGCCGACGCGGGCGGTGCGCGGGAGAGCGGACACGGCGTCCTGTACGACGCGGTCCACCGGAGCGGGCCGGGCGGGGGCCGGGCGCCGACCGTCGTGGACACCCGCCTCGCCGACACGATCCTCGCCGGCACCCTGCTCCCCCCGGCCGTCCCGGCCCCGGGCCCGGCACCCGACGCGGCCGGCGCCCGGCCCGGCCGCCGCACGGCCCCCGGGCCGCCGCCCACCGTCGTCGACGCCCGCCTCGCCCAGGCGTACGCGCCGACGCTGCCGTACGTCGATATGAAGGGCGCCGGCGCCACGGGCCCGGCCCTGCCCCGGCCGGGCGCCCCGGCCGCCGCGACCGGCGGACGCGCCCAGGCGCGCAGGGCCGCCCGGCGGCGCAGGACCGCGCCCAGCGCGGAGAACCTGCGCCGGCTCGTGCCGCGGGCCCTGGTCGTCGCCTTCCTCGCCGGCGGGACCGCCGCGTTCGTCGGCGCCGACAAGGCGGTGCGGCTCACCGTCGACGGCGAGCCCCGCACCCTGCACACCTTCGCCGACGACGTCGCGGAACTCCTCGACGACGAGGACGTGCGCATCGGCCCGCACGACGTCGTCGCCCCCGGTCCGCACACCGGCCTCGACAGCGGCGACGAGATCGTCGTCCGCCACGGACGCCCCCTCGTCCTCACCCTCGACGGCCACCGGCGCACGGTGTGGACGACCGCGGAGACCGTCGACGGGGCGCTGCGGCAACTCGGCGTACGGGCGACGGGCGCCTACCTGTCCGTCTCCCGTTCGACGGCCATCGGCCGCACCGGCCTCACCGTGGACATGCGCACCGAACGCTCGGTGACCTTCATGGCCGACGGCCGCGAGCACACCGTCCGCACCAACGCCCCCACCGTGCGGGAGGCCCTCGCGGGCGCCGGCATCACGCTGCGCGGGCAGGACACGACGTCCGTGCCGCCGGACAGCTTCCCCCGCGACGGCCAGACGATCACCGTGCTGCGTGTCACCGACGGCCGCCGGACCACGGACGAGCCCGTCCCCCACGCCGTCGAGCGCACCCGGGACGCCTCGCTGTTCGCCGGCACCGAGGTCGTCGACCAGCAGGGCGTACCCGGGATCCGCCGGGTCACGTACGCCCTGCGCACCGTCAACGGGGTCCGGCAGAAACCCCGCAGACTCTACGAGGAGATCGTGCGCGAGCCCGTCACCGAACGGATCAGGGTCGGCACCCGCAGGCCGCCGGACTCGGTCGCGGGGGCCGACGGGCTGGACTGGGGCGCCCTCGCGCAGTGCGAGTCCGGCGGCCGGCCGGGCGCCGTCGACCCCTCGGGGACCTACGGCGGGCTCTACCAGTTCGACGCCGGCACCTGGCGCTCGCTGGGCGGCAGCGGCCGCCCGGAGGACGCGCCCGCGGCGGAGCAGACGTACCGGGCGAAGAAGCTCTACGTGCAGCGGGGGGCGAGTCCCTGGCCCCACTGCGGCCGCAGGCTGTAGCGGCGCGGCCGTAGGCTGCAGTGGTGCGGCCGTAGGCTGTAGCGGTGAGCACCACTGATCCCGACGCACTCCTCGGCCCCGCCGACATCCGCGAACTGGCCGCCGCGCTGGGGGTACGCCCCACCAAGCAGCGCGGCCAGAACTTCGTCATCGACGCCAACACGGTCCGCCGGATCGTGCGCACCGCCGCCGTCGCACCCGACGACGTGGTCGTCGAGGTCGGCCCCGGACTCGGCTCGCTGACCCTCGCGCTGCTGGAGGCCGCCGACCGGGTCGTCGCGGTCGAGATCGACGACGTGCTCGCCGCCGCGCTCCCCGCCACCGTCGCGGCGCGCCTGCCCGGGCGGGCGGAGCGGTTCTCGCTCGTCCACTCCGACGCCATGCACGTCCAGGAACTGCCCGGCCCGGCGCCGACCGCGCTGGTCGCGAACCTGCCGTACAACGTGGCCGTCCCGGTCCTGCTGCACATGCTGGACCGCTTCCCGACGATCGAACGCACCCTGGTGATGGTGCAGGCCGAGGTCGCCGACCGCCTCGCCGCCGTCCCCGGGAACAAGGTCTACGGCGTGCCCTCCGTGAAGGCCAACTGGTACGCCGACGTCAAGCGCGCCGGATCCATCGGGCGCAACGTGTTCTGGCCCGCGCCCAACGTGGACTCCGGGCTGGTGTCCCTGGTGCGCCGCACGTCGCCGGTGGAGACGACCGCCACGAAGGCGGACGTCTTCGCCGTCGTCGACGCCGCGTTCGCGCAGCGGCGCAAGACGCTGCGGGCCGCGCTGGCCGGCTGGGCCGGGTCACCGGCGGCCGCGGAGGCCGCGCTCGTCGCGGCCGGTGTGTCGCCGCAGGCGCGCGGCGAGTCCCTGACGGTGGAACAGTTCGCGAGGATCGCGGAGGCACGGCAGTGAGCGTCACGGTACGGGTACCGGCCAAGGTCAACGTGCAGCTGGCGGTGGGCGGCGTCCGCCCCGACGGCTACCACGACCTCGCCAACGTCTTCCTCGCGGTCGGGCTGTACGACGAGGTGACCGTGGAGCGGGCCGGCTCGCTCACCGTCACCTGCGACGGACCGGACGCCGGCCAGGTGCCCCTGGACCGCACCAACCTCGCCGCCCGCGCCGCCGAACTCCTCGCCGCACGCCACGGCATCGCGCCCGACGTGCACATCCACATCGCCAAGGACATCCCCGTCGCCGGAGGCATGGCCGGCGGCTCGGCCGACGGTGCGGGCGCGCTGCTCGCCTGCGACGCGCTGTGGGGGCTCGGCTCCTCGCGCGCCGAACTCCTCGCGATCTGCGCGGAGCTGGGGTCGGACGTCCCCTTCAGCCTGGTCGGCGGGGCGGCCCTCGGCACCGGGCGCGGGGAGCACCTCACGGAGCTGGAGGTGGGCGGGACGTTCCACTGGGTCTTCGCGATGGCCGACGGAGGGCTGTCGACGCCGGTCGTGTTCGGCGAGTTCGACCGGCTCACCGAGGGCGTGGCCGTCCCGGAGCCCGCCGCCTCGCCCGCCCTGCTCGACGCACTGCGCACCGGTGACACGGTGGCGCTGGCCGGCGCGCTCGTCAACGACCTCCAGCCCGCGGCGCTCTCGCTGCGGCCCGCGCTGGGCGCGACGCTCGACGCGGGGACGGCGGCGGGGGCGCTCGCCGCGCTCGTCTCCGGGTCCGGGCCGACGACCGCGTTCCTGGTGAAGGACGCGGAGGCGGCGCGGGGGGTGGCCGAGGCGCTGGTCGCGTCGGGGACGTGCCGGGCCGCGCGGGTGGCGGCGGGGCCGGCGGCGGGGGCGCGGGTGGTTTCCGGGGGGTAGGGGGCGGTGGGTGGGGGTGGTGCGCCTGCGGCGGGCCTTTCCCCACCCCGCCCCTTCCCGTAACCGGGGCTCCGCCCCGGACCCCGTTTTCCGGGGCTCCGCCCCGGGCCCCGCGCCTCAAGCGCCGGCGGGGCTGGGTTTCCCCCGGGCCCCGCGCCCCAGCGCCGGTGGGGCCGGACCCCGCGCCTCAAGCGCCGGCGGGGCTGGAGTTCCGCGGGGCGGGGTTCCCCGGGCCGGCATGGTCGTCCGCCGGTGTGCCCCGGGACGTACTCAGGTGCGGGTGAGTAGCAGCGCCCTGACCGCGGCGGGCCGCGGGCGGCAGGGTGGCGGGCATGGCATCGACTGTGCGGGCGCTCGCCGAGCGCACCCCCGAGAACCGTGACCGGTACGTCGACCTGCTGCGGGTCGCCTCGCTGGCGACCGTCGTCGCGGGGCACTGGCTGATGGCGGCCGTGACCGGCGACGGGGTCGGCAACCTGCTGGCGGTCGTGCCCGAGCTGCAGCTGCTCACCTGGGTGTTCCAGGTGATGCCGGTGTTCTTCTTCGTGGGCGGGTTCTCGCACGCCCTGTCCTACCGGTCGCTCGGGCGCCGTCATCCGGAGCGGGCCGTGTACTCGGCGTTCCTGCGGGGGCGGTTGCAGCGGCTGCTGCAGCCGACGATGGCGTTCGTGCTGGTCTGGGGGGCGCTCGCGCTCGTCGTGCAACTGCTCGGCGGGGGCGGCGGGATGACCGGGGTGGCGCTGCGGCTGGTGACGCAGCCGCTGTGGTTCATCGGGATCTACCTCGCGATGGTGGCGTTCACCCCGGCGCTGCTGCGCCTGCACGAGCGCTGGGGGTGGGGCGCGTTCGGCGTGCTCGCCGGGGGCGCGGTCCTCGTGGACGTGCTGCGGTTCGCGTGCGGGGTGCCGTTCGTGGAGTTCCTGAACTTCGCGTTCGTCTGGCTCGCCGTCCACCAGCTGGGCTTCCTGCGGGCCGACGGCCGCATCCGGATGCCCTCGCTGCTCGCGGGGGCCGGGCTCGCCGCGGCGGCGGCGCTCGTCGCCTTCGGGCCGTACCCGCTGTCCATGGTCGGCATGCCGGGGGAGAAGGTCTCCAACATGGCCCCGCCGACGCTGGCGCTGCTCTGCCACGGCCTGTGGCTCGTCGGCGCGGTCGAGCTGCTCAGGCGGCCCGGCGGCCGGCTGGTGGCGAGGGCCGGGGTCTGGCGGGCGGTGGTCGCCGCCAACGGGATCGCCATGACGGCCTTCCTGTGGCATCTGACGGCCATGCTCGGCGTGTACGGGGCGATGATCGCGGCCGGGTTCACGCTGCCGGAGCCCGCGTCCGCGGCCTGGTGGGCGCAGACACCGGTGCGGATCGCGGCGGCGGCGGCGGTGACCGCGCTGCTGGTCGCCGTCTTCCGCCGGTTCGAACGGCCGGGCGGCGCGGCCGCGGCCCCGGCGCCGGGCACCGGCCCGATCGCGGCCGTCGGGATCACCCTCTGCCTGTTCGGTGTCCTCGGGCTGTCCATGGTCGGCTTCGGCGGGCTGCTGGAGGGCAGGACGGCGCTGCTGATCGCGGTGCACGTCAGCGCGCCCGCCGCCGTCGTCATGGCGCTGGGCGGATGGCTGCTGGTGGAGCGGGCGGGCCGGGGGCGGCGGCCGCTCGCCGCCATGCCCGGACGGGGCGGCCCCGCCTGACAAGTAGGCTGGGACGTCGATCGTTCCCCCGGGCAGGAGAGTAATGGCCGTCAACCTGGTCAATGTCGAGGCGGTCAGCAAGGTGTACGGCACCCGTGCCCTGCTGGACTCCGTCTCCCTCGGCGTGTCCGAGGGGGACAGGATCGGCGTCGTCGGCCGCAACGGCGACGGCAAGACCACCCTGATCCGCATGCTGGCCAAGCTGGAGGAGCCGGACACCGGCCGGGTCACCCAGAGCGGCGGACTGCGGCTCGGCGTGCTCACGCAGCACGACTCGCTCGACCCCGCGGCCACCATCCGGCACGAGGTCATCGGCGACCTCGCCGACCACGAGTGGGCGGGCGACGCCAAGATCCGCGACGTGCTGACCGGGCTGTTCGACGGGCTGGACCTGTCCCAGTTCCCGCAGGGCCTCGACACGGTGATCGGCCCGCTGTCCGGCGGTGAGCGCCGCCGCATCGCGCTGGCCAAGCTGCTCATCGCCGAGCAGGACCTGATCGTCCTCGACGAGCCGACCAACCACCTCGACGTGGAAGGCATCTCCTGGCTGGCGCAGCACCTGCGCAACCGCCGCTCGGCGCTGGTCTGCGTCACCCACGACCGCTGGTTCCTCGACCAGGTCTGCACCCGCATGTGGGACGTGCAGCGCGGCGACGTGTACGAGTACGAGGGCGGCTACAGCGACTACGTCTTCGCCCGCGCCGAGCGCGAGCGCATCGCCGCGACGGAGGAGTCCAAGCGGCAGAACCTGATGCGCAAGGAGCTCGCCTGGCTGCGGCGCGGCGCTCCCGCCCGCACGTCGAAGCCCCGCTACCGCATCGAGGCGGCGAACGAGCTGATCGCCGACGTGCCGCCGCCGCGTGACACGTCCGAGCTGATGAAGTTCGCCTCCGCCCGGCTCGGCAAGACCGTCCTCGACCTGGAGGACGTGACCGTCCAGGCCGGCCCCAAGGTGCTGTTGCAGCACGTGACCTGGCAGCTCGGGCCGGGCGACCGGATCGGCCTGGTCGGCGTCAACGGCGCCGGCAAGACCTCGCTGCTGCGCGCGCTCGCCGACGCGTCCGACAGCGACGGGGAGCGGCAGCCGGTGGCCGGCCGCGTCGTGGTCGGCAAGACGGTGCGCCTGGCCTACCTGTCGCAGGACGTGACGGAACTGCCGCCGGCCCTGCGGGTGCTGGAGGCCGTGCAGCAGGTGCGCGACCGGGTCGACCTCGGCAAGGGCCGGGAGATGACCGCCGGGCAGCTGTGCGAGCAGTTCGGCTTCGGCAAGGAGAAGCAGTGGACGCCGGTCGGCGACCTCTCCGGTGGTGAGCGGCGCAGGCTCCAGCTGCTGCGGCTGCTGATGGACGAGCCGAACGTGCTCTTCCTCGACGAGCCGACCAACGACCTCGACATCGAGACCCTGACCCAGCTGGAGGACCTGCTCGACGGCTGGCCCGGCTCCATGATCGTGATCTCCCACGACCGGTTCTTCATCGAGCGCACGACGGACCGGACGTTCGCGCTGCTCGGCGACGGCGCGCTGCGGATGCTGCCGCGGGGCATCGACGAGTACCTGGAGCGCCGGGCGCGCATGGTGGAGGCCGCCGCGCCCGCCCCGGCGCCCGCCGCGTCCGCCGGAGCGAAGGAGAAGCCGGCGGCCGACGCCCGTGCGGCGAAGAAGGAATTGCAGCGGATCGAGCGGCAGCTCGACAAGATCGCCGGTAAGGAGTCCACACTCCACACGCAAATCGCCGATAACGCCACGGATTTCGAGAAAGTGGCGAAACTGGATGCGCAGCTCCGCGAACTCGTCGGCGAACGCGAAGAGTTGGAAATGCGGTGGCTGGAGCTGGCAGAGGACGCGTAGTTCCGGCCGTGCGCGCCATCGGTGAGGAAGCCGTGGAAAGCGCGTAACAACCGCATCACGGCCCGGTCCTCCCTTGGGAACAGCGGAGGACCGGACCCGTTCTGCCTCGCGCATGAATGGTAGAAAGAAAACGCGCCCTGCCCCGGTCGGCCGAAAGTCGGCGGACCCGAGGGAACGGTCCGGCCGAATCCGCGACGCACCGCGCCCGTGCCGCGGACGCCGGAACGACGGGTGCACGGGGGCCGTCGGGGGAGTTCCCTGGGGCAACCGCGCCGGGCGCGGCGGACAGGGGATACGGGGGGAGGCGCCGATGCACCAGCTGCCTGTTCGGTCACGGCCGACCTCGGCCCCGACCCCGCCCGTGTCTGCGGCGCCCGCGCCGGGTGCCCGCCGCCTCGTGGCCGGCCCGCCCCGCGCCGCCTGCCGCGCCGGGGCCCGTGCGCCTCGGCCCCCTGCCTC
Source organism: Streptomyces genisteinicus (assembly GCF_014489615.1). Classification (GTDB taxonomy): domain Bacteria; phylum Actinomycetota; class Actinomycetes; order Streptomycetales; family Streptomycetaceae; genus Streptomyces; species Streptomyces genisteinicus. Next base: position 2,948,134 of record NZ_CP060825.1, on the reverse strand, counting down.
GTCCCCGTGCGGACTCCGCCGGTTCCTCCCCGCACCGCCGCGCCGCGGCGTACCGCGCGGCGCCGGGGTCCACGGGCTCCGCACACCACCGCCTGCCGGCGGATGAACGCGGTCCGGTCCGACCGGACACCACGACTCCTCACCCCATCCGACCACACACGAGGTAGTACGCCATGACACAGCCGCCGCCGGGCTTCGGAGCACCCCAGGACCCGCAGGGCGTCCCGCAGCCGCCCGCCCAGCCGCCCCAGATGCCGCCGGCACCGCCCACGCCGCCGGCGGGCGCGCCCGGCTACGGCTACCCGCAGCAGGGCCAGCCCGGCCCGTACGGCCAGCAGCCCGGTCCGTACGCGCAGCAGCCGGGGCCGTACGCGCAGCAGCCCGGCCCGTACGGGCAGCAGCCGGGGTACACCAACTACCCGACGCAGCCCCAGTACCCGGGCGCCCCCACCCCGCCCTCCGGCGGCGGCCCGGGCGGTTTCCTCAAGGGCAAGCCGGGCGTCATCGTGGCCGGGGCGGTCGCGGCGCTGCTCGTCGTCGGCGGCGGCACGTACGTCGTGCTCAGCGGTGACGACAAGGACGACAAGCCGACGGTGAGCAAGTCCAGCGAGGCCCCGAAGCCGACCGGTTCACCGAGCGTGGACCAGGGCGACGGCAAGGGCGACGGCGGCGGCGAGGGCGCCGAGGACCTCAACGCGGGCCGCAAGGACGGCGAGTCGAAGGTCCTCTTCCTCAACACCAACGACGTCGACCTGCCGCGCAACGGCGCCGAGGTCTTCGGCCTGTGGACCGTGGGCGACACCGTGGTCAAGGCCATGCACCGGGAGATCGCCGGGTACTCGACGTCCGACGGCAGCAAGAAGTGGAGCGTCCCGGTCAGCACCAAGGTGTGCTCGGCCCCGGTGAACGCCTCCGCCGACGGCCGGATCGTCTTCGGCATCGAGGACGGCCTCACCGAGAAGGCCAAGTGCAACGACCTCCAGATGGTCGACCTCAAGACCGGCAAGGCGGGCTGGAAGAAGTCCATCCCCAAGCCCACCGGAGCCTTCGCGTCGCTGGCCGACTACACCCTCTCCATCAGCGGCGACACCCTCGCGGTGGGCGGCACGGGCAGCTCCTACGGCTTCTCCCTCGCCGACGGCAAGCAGCTGTTCACCGGCCCCACCGAGGGCTGCAAGCCGTTCGCCTTCGCCGGCGGGCCGAAGCTGCTGGCCGGGGCGTCCTGCCCGACCAGCGACTACGACAAGCCCAAGCATCAGCTCCAGGAGCTCGACCCGGCCACCGGCAAGGTGAAGTGGTCGTACAACACCCCCGAGGGCTGGGAGATCGACAAGGTCTACTCGTCGAGCCCGCTGGTCGTCTCCCTCACGCAGCGCGAGCCGAAGAAGTGGTCGATCATCGCGCTGACCGACGCGGGCAAGCTCCGCGCGACGATCGACGGCGGCAAGGACAAGTTCGCCCCCCGCTGCGGCGGCGCGTTCGTGGTCTTCGGCCAGAACCTCGAGGGCTGCACCGGCGTCGCGGCCGACGCCCAGAACTTCTACATGTCCACGGACACCGGATACGGCAACGCCAACGAGGTCGTCGCGTTCAGCCTCGCGACCGGCAAGGCGGCCTGGCGCTCCAAGGCCCCCGCCGAGCGGGAGATGACGCCGCTGCGCATCGAGGGCGGCAAGCTCCTCGTCTACATGGGCGCCCGCTACGACCAGGGCGGCACGCTCGCGACGATCGCCCCGTCCGGCGGCGCGCCGGCGACGGTGCTGCAGAACCCCGCGTCCACCTCGCAGATCGAGAGCTCCTTCTACTCGCCGAAGATGGCCTACACCGACGGCCGTTTCTTCATCGCCAGCGGGCGGGTGAGCGCCGGCAACGACGAGGAGGAGAAGAAGACGAAGACCATGATGGGCTTCGGCCAGTGATCACCCCCGACCCCCTCCCCGCCCCGTCCCCCGAGGTAGACACCCCATGACGCAGCCGCCGCCCCCGCCGAACCAGCCGCCGGGACCGCCCCCGAACCAGCCGCCGGACCAGCCCTCGCAGGGCGGGTTCGGCGGGCCCCAGGAGCCCCCGGCCGGCGGATTCGGCGCGCCGACCCCGCCGCCGCAGGGCGGCTCGCCCGGCTACCCGCAGACCCCGCCGCAGGGCGGTTCCTACGGCTACCCGCAGACGCAGCCCGCGGGCCAGCCGCAGTACGGCTACCCGCAGACCCAGCCCGCCGGTCAGCCGCAGTACGGCTACCCGCAGCAGGGTGCGCCGGGGCAGCAGCAGCCGTACGGCTACCCGACGCAGCCCATGCAGCCGGCGGCGCCGCAGCCCGGCGGTGGCGGCGGGCGGAAGATCAGCACGCAGATGCAGATCATCATCGCGGCGTGCGTGGCCATCGTGCTGATCGTCGTCGGCGGCATCGTCTACGCCTCGTCCGGCGACGACGGCAAGAAGGACGAGGCGGGCACCTCGGGCGGCGCGTCCGGCGGCGGCGGGAAGGGCGGCGACGGCGACGGCGACACCAAGACGGCGCCCGACGGCCCCGGCAAGGAGAAGCCGGGCGCCAACACCGGCTCCAAGGTGGCCTACCAGCTCCCGGAGCCCGCCCGCGAGGACCTGACCGCGGTGCCCGGCTCCTGGGTCACCGACAAGGCGTTCGTGAAGCCCGGGGTGAACTCGGTCGTCGGCTACGACGTGGCCAAGGGCAACGCCCTGTGGACGACCCCGCTGGCCGGCCAGGTCTGCGCCGGCTCGCGGCACGTCACCGAGGACAACAAGACGGCGATCCTCTTCGAGGCCAAGAAGCGGACCGCGCCCAAGTTCTACGAGAAGTGCACCGAGGTCGGTGTGCTCGACCTGACCACCGGCAAGCTGCTGTGGAGCAAGTCCGTCACCGGCGACACCAGCGGTGACGACAAGACGCAGTTCGAGCAGGTCACCATCAGCGGCGGAACGGTCGCCGCCGGCGGTCTGTACGGCGGTGCCGCGTTCGACCTGAACACCGGCGAGGTCCGCTGGAAGCCGACGGTCGACGCGGAGAACTGCCGCGACATCGGCTACGCCGGCGGCAAGGCCCTCGTGGCCGTCCGCACCTGCGGCGACTACGGCAGCCGCACCGCGATGGTCCAGCCGGTCAACGCCGACAACGGCACCCCGCTGTCCACGTACAAGATGCCCGCCGGTGTCGAGGACGCGCGTGTCGTGTCCACCGACCCGCTGGTCGTCGCGGCGGACGTCGGCGACACCGGCACGTTCGGCATCTCCGACTTCTTCTCGATCGACGGCAAGACGGGCAAGCTGCTCGCCCGGATCGCGGCCCCCGGCGACAAGTACCTGGCGCGCTGCTCCGCCAGCGACGGCGTGGAGGGCTGCCAGTTCGTCGTCGTCGGCAACAACAAGCTCTACCTGCCGACGGCCGAGCACGACGCGGGCGGCGAGCTGGGCCGGACCAACGAGATCATCGCGTTCGACCTCGCCACCGGCAAGGGCACCCCGGAGCGCGCCGACGCGGGCCCGGGCTACCACTCGCTGCCGCTCCGGATGGACGGCGGCAACCTGATCGTCTACAAGTGGCCCCCCTACAACAAGGGCGGGCAGGTCGTCAGCATCAACGGCGCCACGTTCGAGCAGACGGTCCTCCTGGAGAACCCGGCGGACCGCTCGGTGCGGGACGCGGAGACCAGCTTCACCGAGAACGGCTCCGAGTACCGCTACCAGTCCGGCCGCTTCTTCATCTCGCAGGACCTGATGAGCAAGCCGCGGGCGAGCGAGTCGCAGTTCGGCAAGAAGTACCTGGCGATCGTCTTCACCGTCGCCGACTGATCCGTCCTGTCCTTCTGTCCGGCCCGTGGCCCGGCCCGCCTCTCCCGGCGGTCCGGGCCACGGCCGTCCCCGGGCGGTCTGTCCCTGAGCGGTCCCGTCCCCGGGCGCGCCGGTTTCGGGGCCGCCGCGGGTGGCCGTATCTTCGGGGGTCCGCCGGCCGGAGGGGCGGGGCGGGCGCCCGTCGGCGGGCCGGTTCCTACACCATCGGCCGGGCAACCGGCGTCGATCGGCGCCTAATTCGGTGATCCGTGAGCCTTCTGCCGGGACCTGGGCACGCGGCGAGGCACGAGCGTGTAGCTTGCCGTGGTCAGGAGGCCAGGGGGGCCGGCTCCGACGGGGAGGGATTGCTCGATGGGCGTGCGGCTCATCGTGGTCGACGACCACAGACTGCTCGCCGAGGCGCTCGCCTCGGCACTGAAACTGCGCGGGCACCGGGTGCTCGCGGCGGCCGCGCCCGCCGCGGGGGCCGCGGAGCTGGTCGTCGCGCGCGCGCCCGAGGTGTGCCTGCTGGGCACCCAGGCGCCGGCGGCGCCGGGCGCCTTCGACCCCGTGGTGCGGATCAAGCGCGAGCGGCCGCAGGTCGCGGTGGTGGTCCTCGGGCCGGTGCCCAGCCCGCGCGGCATCGCGGCGGCGTTCGCCGCCGGCGCGTCCGGCTACGTGCGCCACGACGAGCGCATCGAGGGCGTGGAGCGTGCCATGGTCAAGGTGCGCGCGGGCGAGGCGGTGGTGGCGCCGCAGCTGCTCCAGGGGGCCTTCGCCGAGCTGCTCAACCCCGCGGCGCAGCCCGACGACGAGGGCCAGCGGCTGCTGACGCTGCTGACGCCCCGCGAGGTGGAGGTGCTGGTGCGGGTCGCCGAGGGTGAGGACACCCGGCGGATAGCGGCCGGCATGGGGATAGCGTCGAGCACCGCGCGCACGCATGTGCAGCGGGTGCTCATGAAGCTGGGGGTGGGGTCCCGGCTGGAGGCGGCGGCGCTGGCCGCCCGGACCGGGCTGCTCGACCGGGCGGCGCTCGGTACGCCGCCCGGCCGGCCGTAGCGTCCGCCGTCAGGGTGCCGTCGGCTCCTCCTTCCCGCCGCCGGGGCCGTCGGCGGATTCGGTGGCGGGTCCGTCGGCGGGCTCGGGGGCGGTGCCCGGCCGCAGGGCGAACCAGGCGAGGAAGAACAGCCCCAGGGCGAGCATCCCGAGTCCGGTCCACAGGTTGATGTTGACGCCCTCGGCCTTCTCCAGGTCCGCGTCGGACGCGAACACGCCGGCGACCGTGACGATGACGCCGTAGAGGGTGAACAGGCCGCCGATGATGCGGCGGATGTCGAAGAGGCGTGCCGCGGTCGCGGACCTGCCCTCCAGTTCGGAGACTTCGCGGTGCAGTTCGGACATGGTCTTCGGCCTCCGACCGGATCAGAAGGAGTAGGGGATGTAGCAGAGGGCGGCGATGGCGATCGCGCCCCAGCCCAGCAGCGCGGGCTTGCGGTACCAGGCGTCGTCGCCCTCGGCGGGCGCCTCGGCCATGCCGGGGGAGCGGGTCCCGTAGACCAGGCCGGCGAGTTCGGCCTCCGGCTTGGGGGCCGTGAAGAGGGTGACGACGACCATCACGACCGCGCCCGCGACGAAGCCGACGATCGCCGAGACGAAGTTGGCGCCCTGCTCCGAGGGGATGTCGACGATGCCCTGCTTGTAGACGACGAAGTAGTTCACCATCGCCGCGGTGGTGCCGGCGAGGAGGCCCCAGACGCCGGACTTCATCGAGGCCCGCTTCCAGAACATGCCGATGATGAAGACCACGAACATCGGCACGTTGAAGAAGGAGAACAGCGTCTGGAGGTAGCCCATGATGTTGCTGAAACTGGACGCCAGGAACGCGGTGCCGATGGAGCACAGCACGCCGATCGCGGTGATCAGCCGGCCGAAGCGCAGGTAGTAGGCGTCGTCGCGGCCGGTCTTCACGTACTTGGCCCAGATGTCGTACGTGAAGACGGTGTTGAAGGACGAGACGTTGGCCGCCATGCCGGCCATGAAGGCGGCGAGCAGACCCGTCACGGCGATGCCGAGGACGCCGTTGGGCAGCAGTTCCTGCATCAGCAGCGGGATGGCGTCGTTGTAGGTGAGGTCGGAGCCGGCGGTGCCGATCTTCGGGACGACGACGGCGGCGACGAGGCCGGGGATCATCACCAGGAAGACGATGAAGATCTTCGGGAACGCGGCGATCAGCGGGGTGCGCTTGGCGGCGGACAGGTTCTTCGCGGACAGGGCGCGCTGCACCTCGGCGAAGTTGGTCGTCCAGTAGCCGAAGGAGAGCACGAAGCCGAGGCCGAGGACGATGGTGAGCCAGTTGGCGCCCAGGGGGTTGGGGTCACCGATGCCGGTGCCGCCCCAGGCGGTCAGGAACTCGGGTCCGTGGCTGCTCTCCAGCGAGCCGGTCAGCCCGTCCCAGCCGCCGACGCGCTTGAGGCCGAGGAAGGTCAGCGGAAGCAGCGCGGCGAGGATGACGAAGAACTGGAGCACCTCGTTGTAGATGGCCGAGGAGAGGCCGCCGATGGTGATGTACGCGAGGACGAAGGCGCCCGCGACGACGATCGACACCCACTGCGGCCAGCCGAGGAGCGCCTCGACCACGATGGACAGCGCGTAGAGGTTGACGCCGGCGATGAGGATCGCGGCGAACGCGAAGAGCACCGAGCTGAGCAGGTGTGCGGACCTGTCGAAGCGCTGGAGCAGGAACTCGGGGACCGAGCGGACCTTGGAGCCGTAGTAGAACGGCATCATCACGAGGCCGAGGAAGACCATCGCGGGGATGGCGCCGATCCAGTACCAGTGGACGACGGCGACGCCGTACTGCGCGCCGGTCGCCGCCATGCCGAGTATCTCGGTCGCGCCGAGGTTGGCGGCGACGAAGGCCAGCCCCGTGACCCATGCGGGCAGGGAGCGGCCGGAGAGGAAGAAGTCGAGGCTGGTCTTCACACTCGCCCGGGCGGCGAAGCCGATGCCCAGGACGACGGCGAAGTAGATCGCCAGGATTGCGTAGTCGAGCCCGTTCGTGGGGAGCCGGAGCCCGTCGGCCAGGTGCTGCATGAGTACTCGCTTCGTTGCGCGAACTGAGTCATCCGGCAACGTACGCATTGATGTTCGAGAAATGAACACTTCTGATGGTGTTCTTTGTTCGATCGTGATGGAGCGTGACCCAGGGTGGCGGGGTGGACGCCGTGCGCGAGATGCGCCGCCGTTGGGCCGTGCAGGGGTCGGGCGCCGCCGGAGCCTTGACAGTGATGTTCGGTCGTGGTTTTTTGTGTTCGGTTCTGTTGGGTAGGGGTGGGACGAGGAGTTCCGTGTGAAGAAGACGTCGACCCGGCTCGCCGACGGGCGCGAGCTGGTCTACTACGACTCCCGCGACGACCTCGCGCGCGACGCGGCCGACCGGCGGCCGCTGGACGCGGTCTCCACCGCCTCGGAGATCCGCCGCGACGTGCTCCTCGGCGACAGCGTCGCCGTCGCCTCCCACCGCCAGGCGCGCACCTACCATCCGCCGGCCGACGAGTGCCCCCTGTGCCCCTCGCGGGACGGGCGCCTCAGCGAGATCCCCGACACCGACTACGACGTCGTCGTCTTCGAGAACCGCTTCCCCTCCCTCGCCGGTGAGCACGGCCGCTGCGAGGTCGTCTGCTTCACCTCCGACCACGACGCGTCCTTCGCCGACCTCTCCGAGGAGCAGGCGGGCCTCGTGCTGGAGGCGTGGACCGACCGCACCGCCGAACTCGCCGCCGTCCCCGGCGTCGAACAGGTCTTCTGCTTCGAGAACCGCGGCGCCGAGATCGGCGTCACGCTCCAGCACCCGCACGGCCAGATCTACGGCTACCCCTTCACCACCCCCCGCACCGCTTTGATGCTCCGCTCCGCCGCGGCCCACCGCGAGGCGGGCGGCGGCAACCTCTTCGACGAGGTCGTCGAACGGGAACGCGCGGAGGGCTCCCGGGTCGTCATGGAGGGGGAGCACTGGATCGCCTTCGTGCCCTACGCCGCGCACTGGCCGTACGAGGTCCACCTCTACCCGAAGCGCCGCGTCCCCGATCTGCGCGCCCTCGACGGCGCGGCGCGCACAGAGTTCCCACAGATGTATCTGGAACTCTTGAGGCGCTTCGACCGGATCTTCGGCACCGGCGAACCGCCCACGCCCTACATCGCCGCCTGGCACCAGGCGCCGTTCACGGCGCCGGAGCGGGACGAATTCGCTCTCCATCTCGAGCTTTTCACCATCCGCCGCACTTCCGGCAAGCTGAAGTTCCTCGCCGGTTCCGAGTCCGGTATGAGCGTGTTCATCAACGACGTGCCGCCGGAGGCGGCGGCCGGACGACTGCGAGAGGTAGCGAGCTAAGTGAGCAACAAGTACCTGGTCACGGGCGGGGCGGGATATGTCGGCAGCGTGGTCGCGCAGCACCTGCTGGAGGCCGGCCACCGCGTGACCGTGCTCGACGACCTCTCCACCGGCTTCCGCGAGGGAGTGCCGGCCGGTGCCGAGTTCGTCGAGGGCCGCGTCCAGGACGCCGCCCGCGTGCTCGACGCCTCCTACGGCGGAGTGCTCCACTTCGCCGCGTTCTCGCAGGTCGGCGAATCGGTCACGGACCCGGAGAAGTACTGGCGGAACAACGTCGGCGGCACCGTCGAGCTGCTCGCGGCCATGCGCGGCGCCGGGGTGCGCACCCTCGTCTTCTCCTCCACCGCGGCGACCTACGGCGAACCGGTCTCGACGCCCATCACCGAGTCCGACCCGACGGCCCCCACCAGCCCCTACGGAGCCACCAAGCTCGCGGTCGACCACATGATCAGCGGCGAGGCGGCCGCCCACGGCCTGGCCGCGGTCTCCCTGCGCTACTTCAACGTCGCGGGCGCCTACGGCGACTTCGGCGAGCGCCACGACCCCGAGTCCCACCTGATCCCGCTCGTGCTCCAGGTCGCCCTCGGCCGGCGGGAGGCCATCTCCGTCTTCGGCGACGACTACCCGACCCCCGACGGCACCTGCGTCCGCGACTACATCCACGTCGCCGACCTCGCCGAGGCCCACCTGCTGGCCCTCGGCGCGGCCGCCGCCGGCGAGCACCTGATCTGCAACCTCGGCAACGGCAACGGCTTCTCGGTGCGGGAGGTCGTCGAGACCGTCCGCAAGGTGACCGGCCACCCCGTGCCCGAGGTGCTGGCCCCGCGCCGGGCCGGCGACCCCGCGGTGCTGGTGGCCTCCGCGGACACGGCCCGGGAACGCCTGGGCTGGCGACCGAGCCGCGCCGACCTGGCCGGCATCGTTTCCGACGCCTGGGCGTTCGCCCGCGGAAGGGGAGAAGCGTCATGACGGACGGTGTGTGGGCTGCGCCCGGCAGGGTGAATCTGATCGGTGAGCACACCGACTACAACGACGGCTTCGTGATGCCCTTCGCGCTGCCGCACACCACGGTCGCCACCGTGGCACGCCGCGACGACGGCGTGCTGCGGCTCCACTCGGCCGATGTGCCGGGCGACCCGGTGGAGCTGCGCGTCGCCGACCTGGACCCCGGCCGCCGCTCCGGCTCGTGGACCGACTACCCGGCCGGTGCCGTCTGGGCGCTCGCCGACGCCGGACACCGGGTCGGGGGCGCGGACATCCACTACGAGTCCACCGTGCCGTCCGGCGCCGGACTCTCCTCGTCCGCCGCCCTGGAGGTCGTCACCGCGCTGGCCCTGAGCGACCTGTACGAACTCGGCCTCGACCGGCCCGGACTGGCCCGGCTCTGCCAGCGCGCCGAGAACCTCTACGTCGGCGCGCCCACCGGGATCATGGACCAGACGGCGTCCGCCTGCTGCGTACGGGGCCACGCCCTGCACCTGGACACCCGCGACCTGACCCGGCGCCAGATCCCCTTCGACCTCGCCGCCCACGGCCTCGAACTCCTGGTCGTCGACACCCGGGTGAAGCACTCCCACAGCGAGGGCGAGTACGGCAGGCGCCGCGCGGGCTGCGAGGCGGGCGCGGCGGCCCTCGGCGTGAGCGCGCTGCGGGACGTCCCGTACGACTCGCTCGACGAGGCCCTCGGCCGCGTCGAGGACCCCGAGGTGCGCCGCCTGGTGCGCCACGTGGTCACCGAGAACGCCCGTGTGGAGCGGGTGACCGGCCACGCCGCGGCCGGCGACTTCCGGGCCATCGGCCCCGTGCTGACCGAGGGCCACGCCTCGCTGCGCGACGACTTCGCCGTCTCCTGCGCCGAACTCGACCTGGTGGTCGAGGCGTCCGTCGGCGCGGGCGCGCTCGGCGCGCGGATGACGGGCGGCGGCTTCGGCGGCTCGGCGATCGTCCTGACCGAGGCGTCCCGCTCCCCGGACGTCGGCAAGGCGGTCCTCGACGCCTTCGCCGACCGTTCCCTGCGCGAACCGCGGCTCTTCACGGCGGTCCCGGCGGAGGGCGCACGCCGGCTCTCCTGAGGGGCGCACCGCCGGCGCCTCCCCGGGGGCGGCGCCGGCAACTGTCACTGTGTGACACATCAGCACCACCGGCAACGCCGGAGGCGGTCAGTTCTGCAAAAGGGCTTCCGCGACCGGCCCTCGTCCGTACTCTGATGCACAACGCCGGTGGGGGCCGGTGTTGATCAGGGGGCGAGACCGTCGGGTACGGCGCCCGGGGCGGGGTATCACTGAGAGCACGGCGGCGGCCGTGCGCTCCGCGTACCGCATCCCAGGCGCCGTGTCCGCGCAGATCCGTCCTCCCGCACTGGGGGTGCAGGTGATTCGTATCCGGGTCCTGGTGGTGGACGACCACCGAATCTTCGCCGAGTCGCTCGCCGCGGCACTCGCCGCCGAGCCCGACGTCGACGTGGCCGCGGCCGGCAGCGCGCCCGCCGCGCTGCGGTGTCTGGAGCGCGCGGCGGCCGAGGGCCGGCGGTTCGACGTCATGCTCGTCGACGCCGACCTCGGCACGGCCGGGCTGCCCGCGCCGCGGCCGGTGCCGTCGGCGCGCGACGCCGAGGCGGTGGTGGACGGCATCTCGCTGGTCGCCGGAGTGCGCGCGCACGGTGTCGCCGTGCGCTCCGTGGTCCTGGCGCAGAAGGACGACCCGGGCCGGGCCGCCCTGGCGCTCCAGACGGGCGCGTCGGGCTGGATCGCCAAGGACTGCTCGCTGCAGCGCCTGCTGAGCGTGATCAGGGGGGTGCTGCGCGACGAGACCCATCTGTCACCGGCCCTGCTCACCGGCGTGCTGCGGGAGCTGACCGCGGCCCGCAAGCACCGCACCGAGAGCGAACAGCTGGTCGAGTCGCTGACGCCGCGCGAGCAGGAGGTGCTGCGCTGCATGGTGGCGGGCCTGGGGCGCAAAGCGGTCGCCGAGCGCCTCTTCCTGTCCCCGCACACCGTCCGGACCCATATGCAGAACGTCCTGGGCAAACTCGGGGTGCACTCCACGCTGGCGGCGGTCGCCCTGGCGCGCAGGGCGGGTGTCGGCCCGGCGGACCTGACCCCGAACCTCCGGGCGGTCCCGTAGGAGGCAGCCCCTCAGCCGGGGATGTTGTCGAACGGGGCGGTCAGCCGGCGCAGCAGCGCCGCCAGTTCGCCGCGCTGCTGTCCGGAGAGCTGGGCCAGGATGGCCCGTTCCTGCGCGAGCAGACCGGCCAGCGCCTGGTCGGCCCGGTCGCGGCCCTCGGGGGTCAGCCGGACCAGTACCCCGCGCCGGTCACTGGGGTCCGGCAGCCTCTCGACCAGGTTCTTCTTGGCGAGCCTGTCGATCCGGTTGGTCATCGTGCCGGAGGTGACCAGGGTCTGGGTGAGCAGCTGTCCGGGGGACAGCTGGTAGGGGGCTCCGGCGCGGCGGAGCGACGTGAGCACGTCGAACTCCCACGGCTCCAGCTGGTGCTCGGAGAAGGCGAGCCGGCGGGCGCGGTCGAGGTGACGTGCGAGCCGCGAGACGCGGCTGAGCACCTCGAGCGGTTCCACGTCGAGGTCGGGGCGCTCTCGGCGCCAAGCCGCGACCAGTCGATCGACCTCGTCCTCCATGACGATCAGTGTAGAGGGTCCCTCGACATGAAGTCTCTTGATATCGTTTATCTTGACGTCAAGATATAGTCTCCTGGACTATTGGGCATGGTCGGCCCGGAACACCCTTCCGCTTCGGCAACCCGTTCCTGCAAGGGGGATCGCACATGCATTCCGCACCCACCTGGGATCCACAGCAGTACCTCCGCCACGCCGGACACCGGGCCCGTCCCTTCCTGGACATGCTCGGCCGCATACCCCAGCTGCCCTCCGGCAGCCGCCCCGCCCGGATCGCCGACATCGGCTGCGGCCCGGGAAACGTCACCGCCCTCCTCGCCGACCGCTGGCCCGACGCCCACATCACCGGCTTCGACCTCTCCCGCGAAATGCTCGCCCAGGCCGAGAAGGACCACGCCGGCGCCACCGCGGGCGGCGGCTGGCTCGACTTCCGCCCCGCCGACGCCGCCCACTGGACCCCCGACGAGCCCTACGACCTGATCGTCTCCAACGCCGCCCTCCAGTGGGTGCCCAGCCACCCCGAATCCTTCGCCGGCTGGATCGACGGCCTCACCCCCGGCGGCACCTTCGCCTTCCAGGTGCCCGGCAACTTCACCGCCCCCAGCCACGCCCTCCTCGGCGAACTGTGCGAGACGCCCCGCTGGCGAAGCCGCCTCGGCGACCACGGCCGCCGCTACGTGCACATCCTGGAACCCGCCGACTACCTCGTCCGCCTCGCCGCCCTCGGCTGCGACGCCGACGCCTGGGAGACCACCTACCTCCAGCTGCTCGGCGGCGACGACCCCGTCCTCGACTGGGTCAAGGGCACCGCCCTGCGCCCCGTGCTCACCGAACTCGCCGACGACCCCGAGGCCGCCGAGGCCTTCCTGTCCGAGTACCGCGACCTGCTGCGCGCCGCCTATCCGCCCGGAGCGCACGGCACCGTCTTCCCGTTCCGCCGGATCTTCGCCGTCGCCCGCAAACTCTCCTAGGGCGTCCGTCCGGACCGGGGCGGATCGCCGCCAAGATCCGAACGAGAGACCCCGCGCCCACCGGGCACCCCGCAGAACCCCGCAGCCCCGCCGTCCGGGCTCCGGCGCGTGCACGGCCGCGGGCGCCTCAGCTCTTGCGGTGACCTATCAGGCGCGGCTTCTGCTCCAGCCCGTCCAGACCGTGCCAGGCCAGGTTCACCAGGTGCGCGGCGACCTCCGCCTTCTTCGGCCGGCGGGTGTCCACCCACCACTGCCCGGTCAGGGCCACCATCCCCACCAGCGCCTGCGCGTACATCGGCGCCAGCTTCGGATCGAAGCCCCGGTTCTTGAACTCCAGGCCGAGGATGTCCTCGACCTGCGTGGCGATGTCACTGATCAGCGAGGCGAACGTGCCCGTCGACTGGGCCACCGGCGAATCCCGCACCAGGATGCGGAAACCGTCCGTGTACGCCTCGATGTAGTCCAGCAGCGCGAACGCCGCCTGCTCCAGCAGCTCCCGCGGATGCCCCGCCGTCAGCGCGCCCGTCACCATGTCCAGCAACTGGCGCATCTCCCGGTCGACCACGACCGCGTACAGGCCCTCCTTGCCGCCGAAGTGCTCGTACACCACCGGCTTGGACACCCCGGCCTTCGCCGCGATCTCCTCCACCGACGTGCCCTCGAAGCCCTTCTCCGCGAACAGGGTGCGGCCGATGTCCAGCAACTGCTCCCGGCGCTCGGCCCCGGTCATCCGCACCCGGCGGGCCCGGCGCCCCGGCGACCTCGTCTTCTCCGTACCGCTGCTGTCACTCGCCACATCGTCCATCATGCCGCTTCGGCGGAGCCGCTCCCGCCCGGGGCGGACACCCGGCGCGCATCGAGGCGGTCACGCTGCGGCCAGCGCACGTCGTACGCCCACCCCGCCAGCTCGAACCAGCGGATCAGCCGCGCACTGGAGTCGATCTGCCCGCGCAGCACCCCGTGCCGGGCGCTCGTCGGGTCCGCGTGGTGCAGGTTGTGCCAGGACTCGCCGCACGAGAGCACCGCCAGCCACCACACGTTGCCCGAACGGTCGCGCGACTTGAACGGCCGCTTGCCCACCGCGTGACAGATCGAGTTGATCGACCACGTGACGTGGTGCAGCAGCGCCACCCGCACCAGCGAGCCCCAGAAGAACGCCGTGAACGCGCCCCACCACGACATCGTCACCAGACCGCCCACCACCGGCGGGATCGCCAGCGACACGATCGTCCACAGCACGAACTGGCGCGAGATCCGGCGCAGCGCCGGGTCCTTGATCAGATCCGGCGCGTACTTGTGCTGCGGCGTCTGCTCCTCGTCGAACAACCAGCCGATGTGGGCCCACCACAACCCCTTCATCAGGGCGGGCACCGTCTCGCCGAAACGCCACGGCGAATGCGGGTCGCCCTCCGCGTCCGAGAACTTGTGGTGCTTGCGGTGGTCGGCCACCCAGCGCACCAGCGGCCCCTCGACGGCCATCGACCCCATGACCGCCAGCACGATCCGCAGCGGACGCTTCGCCTTGAACGAACCGTGGGTGAAGTAGCGGTGGAAGCCGATCGTGATGCCGTGGCAGCCGATGTAGTACATGACCACCATCAGCCCGAGGTCGAGCCAGCTCACCCCCCAGCCCCACGCCAGCGGCACGGCCGCGACCAGGGCCAGGAACGGCACCGTGATGAACAGCAGCAGCGCCAGCTGCTCGATCGTGCGCTTGCTGTCACCGCCCAGCGTGGCGGAGGGGGCGTCGGCTGCCGGCGCCGGGGATGCGCCGTCCAGCAGATCGGGACCAGTGGTCATGAAACTTCCCTGGGGGTGGGGGAGCGGTGACCCGCGGGCGGGTGACCCGGCGGACCGCGGGCGAGCCCCGGTCCACGGACCACCCGTGGCTACGGGGCCGTAACCTACGGCGACGTAAGTATGGCAGCGCCCCGCGGCACGGCAAGAGACCTGTGGACAACGTCGGGAAAATGGACACCTATCCTTGGTGTCGTCGGACAGCGCGGTCCGCAAGCCTCCAGAACCCCTCCAGACGTGCTCAAACACTGCAAGGAGCCGCACCTGTGAGCAGTGCCGACCAGACCCCTACCGCCACCGCCGAACTGCGTGCCGACATCCGCCGACTGGGCGATCTTCTCGGCGAGACCCTCGTGCGCCAGGAAGGCCACGAACTCCTCGACCTCGTCGAGCGCGTCCGTGCCCTGACCCGCACCGACGGCGCGGCAGCGGCCGAGCTGCTGGGCGACACCGACCTGGAGACCGCGGCCAAGCTCGTCCGCGCCTTCTCCACGTACTTCCATCTGGCGAACGTCACCGAACAGGTCCACCGCGGCCACGAGATGCGCGAACGCCGCGCCGCCGAGGGCGGACTCCTCGCCCGCACGGCCGACCGCCTCAAGGACGCCGACCCCGAGCACCTGCGCGAGACCGTGCGCAACCTCAACGTGCGCCCCGTCTTCACCGCGCACCCCACCGAGGCCGCCCGGCGCTCCGTCCTCAACAAGCTGCGCCGCATCGCCGAACTCCTGGAGAACCCGGGCATCGCCGCCGACCGGCGCCGCCACGACCTCCGCCTCGCCGAGCACATCGACCTCATCTGGCAGACCGACGAGCTGCGCGTGGTCCGCCCCGAGCCCGCCGACGAGGCCCGCAACGCCATCTACTACCTCGACGAGCTGCACGCCGGCGCCGTCGGCGACGTCCTGGAGGACCTCGCCGCCGAACTGGAGCGCGTCGGCGTCGCGCTCCCGCCCGGCACCCGCCCGCTGACCTTCGGCACCTGGATCGGCGGCGACCGCGACGGCAACCCCAACGTCACCCCCCAGGTCACCTGGGACGTGCTCATCCTCCAGCACGAGCACGGCATCACCGACGCCATCGAGGTCATCGACTACCTGCGCGGACTGCTCTCCAACTCCATCCGCTACGCCGGCGCCACCGAGGAACTCCTCACCTCCCTCCAGGCCGACCTGGAGCGGCTGCCCGAGATCAGCCCCCGCTACAAGCGCCTCAACGCCGAGGAGCCCTACCGGCTCAAGGCCACCTGCATCCGCCAGAAGCTCGTCAACACCCGCGAGCGCCTCGCCAAGGGCACCCCCCACGAGGACGGCCGCGACTACCTCGGCACCGCCGAACTCCTCAGCGACCTCACCGTGATCCAGACGTCGCTGCGCGAGCACCGCGGCGGCCTCTTCGCCGACGGCCGCATGGACCGCGTCATCCGCACGCTGTCCGCCTTCGGCCTCCAGCTCGCCACCATGGACGTCCGCGAGCACGCCGACGCCCACCACCACGCCCTCGGCCAGCTCTTCGACCGCCTCGGCGAGGAGTCCTGGCGCTACGCCGACATGCCGCGCGACTACCGGCAGAAGCTGCTCGCCAAGGAGCTGCGCTCCCGGCGTCCGCTGGCGCCCACGCCCGCGCCGCTGGACGCCGCCGGCGAGAAGACCCTCGGCGTCTTCCACACCGTCAAGCAGGCGTTCGAACGCTTCGGCCCCGAGGTCATCGAGTCGTACATCATCTCGATGTGCCAGGGAGCCGACGACGTCTTCGCCGCCGCCGTCCTCGCCCGCGAGGCCGGACTGATCGACCTCCACGCCGGCTGGGCGAAGATCGGCATCGTCCCGCTCCTGGAGACCACCGACGAGCTCAAGGCCGCCGACGTCATCCTCGAAGGGATGCTCGCCGACCCCTCCTACCGGCGCCTGGTCTCGCTCCGCGGCGACGTGCAGGAGGTCATGCTCGGCTACTCCGACTCCTCCAAGTTCGGCGGCATCACCACCAGCCAGTGGGAGATCCACCGCGCCCAGCGCCGGCTCCGCGACGTCGCCCACCGGCACGGCGTACGGCTGCGCCTCTTCCACGGCCGCGGCGGCACCGTCGGCCGCGGCGGCGGCCCCTCGCACGACGCGATCCTCGCCCAGCCCTGGGGCACCCTGGAGGGCGAGATCAAGGTGACCGAGCAGGGCGAGGTCATCTCCGACAAGTACCTGATCCCCTCCCTCGCCCGCGAGAACCTCGAACTGACCGTCGCCGCGACGCTCCAGGCCTCCGCCCTGCACACCGCGCCCCGCCAGTCCGACGAGGCCCTCGCCCGCTGGGACGCCGCGATGGACGTCGTCTCCGACGCCGCCCACGCCGCCTACCGGCGCCTGGTCGAGGACCCCGACCTGCCGACGTACTTCCTCGCCTCCACCCCGGTCGACCAGCTCGCCGACCTGCACCTGGGCTCGCGGCCCTCCCGCCGCCCCGGCTCGGGCGTCTCGCTCGACGGCCTGCGCGCCATCCCGTGGGTCTTCGGCTGGACCCAGTCCCGGCAGATCGTGCCCGGCTGGTTCGGCGTCGGCTCCGGCCTCAAGGCGCTGCGCGAGGCCGGGCTCGACGGCGTGCTCGACGAGATGCACGGGCAGTGGCACTTCTTCCGCAACTTCCTCGCCAACGTCGAGATGACGCTGGCCAAGACGGACCTGCGGATCGCCCGCCACTACGTCGACACCCTCGTCCCCGACAACCTCAAGCACGTCTTCGACGCCATCGAGGCCGAGCACGACCTCACCGTCGCCGAGGTGCTGCGCGTGACCGGCAACGACGAACTCCTCGGCTCCAACCCGGCGCTCCAGCAGACCTTCGGCATCCGGGACGCCTACCTCGACCCGATCTCCTACCTCCAGGTGGCGCTCCTCAAGCGCCAGCGGGACGCCGCCGAGCGCGGCGAGGAGCCGGACCCGCTGCTGGCCCGCGCCCTGCTCCTCACGGTCAACGGCGTCGCCGCCGGCCTGCGCAACACCGGCTGACGCCGACGGGCCACGACACGACGGTGCCCTTGTCCCGGACCGAGGTCCGGGACAAGGGCACCGTCGTGTGCGGGCGGTGTGGCCTCAGTGGCGGGTGGCCGTGCGGCGACGCGCCAGGAGGTAGCCGCCACCGGCCACCAGCACGGCCGCGAGGCCGGCCAGCAGGCCCAGCGGAGCGCCGTTGCCGGTCTCTGCGAGGTCGCCGGAGGCGTCCTCACCGCCGGGGACGGGGGCCGCGGAGGTCGAGGTGCCGGGGGTGGGCTCCGAGGTGCCGGGGGTCGGCTCGGAGGTGCCCGGGGTGGGCTCGGAGGCGCCAGGGGTGGGCTCCACGTCCTCGCAGGTGGACGTGAAGACCTTGTGCTTGGCCTTGCCGTTCTCGCCCTCGAAGGTCCAGAACAGCTTGTACTGGCCCTGAGGGAGCTTCATGTCCTCGGTGCGCTCGTGGCCCTCCTCGTCGAGGGTGAGCGAGCCGGACTCCACGACGGTGCCCTTGTCGAGGTCGTTGTTCGCCCAGGCCTGGATCTCCCAGTCCGCCTTCTGTCCGGCATCGAACTTGAAGGCGACCAGGTAGAACTCGCAGACCTTGGGCTCGTTCTTCTTGAGCTCTTCGCCCGTGGCGGCGTCGTGGATCTTCACGGTGCCGTTGTCGCCCTTGGAAGCGGGCAGCACAGCGTGGGCGGCCGGAGCCGATATCGCCGTGAGCGCGGCGGCCGTGACCAGGGCGCCGGCGGAAAGGAAAGTGCGCATGGCAGTCCATCGGTTGAGAAGGGACCGTGGGGGGGGCGGCTCAGCGTCCTCGGGAACCCGCTTGCCGGTCAAGTCACTTCGCGCACCGTATGCGTCGACTGTCGCCCTATGTCGCGAAAATCCTGACAACGATCAGGTGAAGGAACGATTCCTCGCCCGGGTGGCACCCACCCCGCAGCATCACAGCGCCAGGAACGCCGCCACCAGCAACGCCCCGCCCACACCCGCAGACACCCACGCCGGCCTGGTCAGCCGCATCCCGCCGCCGATCACCAGCGCGGCCAGCAGCAGCGCGCCGCCCAGCGGCAGCCAGGCGAACAGCCCGCCGGCCGGCCCCGTCCGCACCGCCTCGCCCGTACCGGGCCGGAGCACCACCGCAAGCGTCTCGCCCTTGCGCACCGCGACCGACCGCTCGATCGTGACGTCGTCCCGGGGCACCGCCGTGCCCGTGGGCGCGTACGCCCCCGTGCACACCTCCTCGTCACAGCTCTCGATCCGCAGGGTGCCGTGTTCGCGCCCCTTGGAGAGCAGCACGTGCTGAGCGTCGCCCCAGGACGTCCAGAATCCGGCGACCACCAGCAGCAGCGCGACGAGCGCCATCACCGCGGTGCGGGCGTGGGCAACCATCCGGTCCGAGGAGTTCCGCTTCATGGGCCGCGATCTTTGGCCATGGGACTGCGCCGGGTCAACCTTCCCCGGGCAGGCGCGACGAACGTCTCAGCCGCCCACCCGGTGCGCCGGGCCTCCTCCCGGGTAGGCGCACCCCGTGCGGGGACGCTCCCCGCACCCGGGCGGCTCCGGACGTCCCCCACGGCAGTACCGTGGGAGACACCGCCACCCTGCGAGGGCGGGCCGGCCGGACGCCGGACGAGAAGGGCGGGCGGGTACCACGTGAGCAAGACGGGAGAACGGCCGGAAGAGGCCGAGGAGCGCTGGTCGGCGCACCTGCACCGGCTGTGGCAGGCGTCCCAGGACGTGCAGGACGTCGCCGACATGTCGCGCTACGTCTACGAGTCGGCACTCGCCGAACCGGGCGCCGTCGCCGTGACCGGCAGCCGGTGGACCGGCGGCGCGCTCGGCTACGTCCGGATCGCCACCACCGACAGCCCCGCCCCCGTCACCACGACACCCCCGGCGGGAGAGGTGGAGGAGGACGCCGGCCGGCAGCCCCCCGCACCCGGCACCGGCCCGGCCGTCCACGCCCACGACCTGCGGCGGGCCCCCGGCTTCGCCCCCGAAGGCGAGCGCCTGGCGACGGCCGGCGCCCGCTGGGCCCTGGAATCCCGCTTCCGGCTCGGCGACGACGACTGGGCCGCGTTCTCCGTCGGCTTCGCCGAACGGCCCGCACCCGCCGACGAAGCGGTCACCCGCACCCGCCTCGTACAGCTCGCCGAGCTCATCGTCGCCAGCCACCACCGCATCACCGCGTACCGCGAACACGACAAGCGCCAGATCGAGGACGCCTTCCTCGCCGAGGCATCGCTCCAGATGGACTCCAGCCTCGACGCGGAGGAGACCCTCAGGCGGGTCGCCCGCCTCGCGGTGCCCGCCCTCGCCGAGGGCTGCGTCGTCCACCTCTGCCCGCCCGACGGGCGGCTGACCCCGGTGGCCCACGCCCACGTCTCGGCGTCCGTGCAGCCCTGGCTCGACGAGCTCACCCGTGAGAGCCCCTGGCTCACCGACCTGCTCAACGACGTCCTGGAACACCGGGAGGACGCGGTGCTCACCGGCGACGACCTCGCGGGCAGCCCCTTCGGCCCCACCGCGCAGGGGCCCGGCCGCGCGGTGCGGACCCTGTCCGTCAGCCCGCTGCGCGCACGGGGCAAGGCCATCGGCACGCTCACGTTCGTCTACCACCGCCCCGGCGAGGACATCCCCACCCCCCGTCTGCTCGGCGACCTCGCCCGGCGGGCCGCCCTCGCCATCGACACCACCACCGCGTACGAACAGCGGCGCCGCCACGTCGAACTGCTCCAGCGCCAGCTCCTGCCCGGCGCGCTGCCCGAGTGGCCCGGCCTCGACCTGCACGCCGCCTACGAGGTCGCCGACGCCTCCCTGGAGGTCGGCGGCGACTTCTACGACGCCGTCGTGGACCGCGACGGGCGCCTCGCCCTCGTCATCGGCGACGTGTGCGGACGCGGCGCCGAGGCCGCTGCCCTGACCGGCCTCGCCCGGCACACGCTGCGCACCCTCCTGGAGGACGGCCTCCCGCCCGCCCGCGCGCTGGAACGCCTGAACAAGGCGCTCATCAACCAGGACACCGGCCGCTTCGTCACCGCGCTCGTCGCCGTGCTCACCCCCACCGGCCCGGCGACCTGCGCCGTCGAGATCGTCGCCGCCGGGCACCCGCGCCCGCTCCTGCGAAGAGCCGACGGCCGCGTCGAGGAGATCGCCGGGTCCGGACTCTTCCTCGGCGTGCTGCCCGACCTCGGACTGCGGCCCGCCCGGCTCGACGTCACGACCGGGGACACCCTCGTCATGTTCACCGACGGACTGACCGAGGCCCGCAGCGCCCAGGACGTCATGTTCGAGGAACTGCTGCCGGGGGCCGTCGCCGACAGCGCCGCCGCACCCGACCCGTCGGCCGAACTCATCGCCCGCGCGTCGAAGTTCCGCGCGACCGGCAACGACGACACGGCCGTGCTCGTCGCCCGTATGAAGGGACCGCAGTGACGCGCGAAACAGGCGCCCGCCCGACCGACCCCTCCCGCATCCTCGTCGTCGAGGACAACCCCGAGGACACCGAGGCGATCGAACGCGCCCTGCGCCAGACCCATCCCGAACTGCACACCGAGTTCACCAGCCGCGGCGACGGGCTGGCCGACCTCCTGCTCGAACGCGACGAACTGCCCGGCCTCGTCCTCCTCGACCTCAACATGCCCGGAGCCGGCGGCCACGCGGTGCTCGCCGCCCTCCGCGCCCGCCCCGAACTGCGGGGCGTCACCGTCGTGGTCTTCACCTCGTCGACCGCGCCCGCCGAGGTGGACGCCTGCTACGCCGCCGGCGCGGACAGCTACGTCTACAAGCCGGTCAACTTCGCCCTGTTCCGCACCGTCCTCAAGGGCGCGGTCGACTACTGGCAGCAGTCGGCGCACAGCACGCAGGGCTGACCCTCACGGGGCGTCCCCCGGATCGCCCAGCGTGAACGAGAACGCGGTGCCCTCGCCGAGGACGCTCTCCAGGGCCAGCCGCCCCCCGTGCCGCTCGACGATCCGCTTCACCACGGCCAGACCCACCCCCGTGCCGCCGCCGTGCTCGGACGCGCCGTGCAGCCGCCGGAAGAGCTCGAACACCTCCTCCTGCTGCCCGGGCGCGATACCGATGCCGTTGTCCCGGACGACGACCACCGTCTCCGGCCGCCCCGACCCGTCGGCGGCAGGCCCCCGGCGCCCGGAGACCTCCACCCACCGGTCGCCCCCGTCCCGCGCGTACTTCGCCGCGTTCACCAGCAGGTTGACCAGGATCTCGTGCAGCCGGTCCGGGTCGGCGACGACCACGGGCAGCTCGCCGCGGCGGACCGTGACGCGCTCCTCCGCCAGCCGCGGCCCCGCCACCTCCAGCGCCCCCTCCAGCGCGGCGGCCAGCTCCACCTCCTGCACCCGCAACCCGGCCCGGCCCAGCCGGGACCAGTGCAGCAGGGAGTTGAGCAGCGCGTCCATCCGCCCGGCGAGACGGCTCATCGTCAGCAGACGGCGCTCGGTCGCCTCGTCCAGATCGGCGGCGTCCTCGATCGCGAACGTCGCCGCGTTGGAGATGCCCCGCAGCGGCTCCTTCAGATCGTGCGCGGCCGCGTGGGCGAAGGCGTCCAGATCGGTGTTGCTGCGGCGCAGCTCTGCGTTGAGAGCCGTCACGGCGTCCGCGTGACGCAGCACCAGCTCGGTCAGCAGCCTCCGGATCTCCCGGGCCGCCGTCTCGTCGCCCGTCGTCCACGGCAGACTCCGGCCGCGCATCGTCGCCCGGAACACCGCACCCGAGCCACGCGGCGTCAGCCGCTCGCCCCGCGGCCCCACCTGGACCGGATGCGACGGATCGGCCGCCCACTGCCGCGGCGCCGGCCGCTCCCGCCGGGTCCAGGCCAGGAAGTCCCCCTCCCGGGTGAGCGGCAGCAGCAGCACGCCCGCCGGACCGTCCACGGCCGCTCCCGCCGCTCCCGCCGGACCGTCCGCCACCGGCCCGGCCCCGGGAAGCTCGCCGTCGGCCACCTCCAGCAGCCGGTCCGTCGCCCACACCGCCCCGGGCGCCAGCGCCCCGGCCTTGCGGGACAGGGCCCGGGCCAGCTCCTCGGAGAGCGGGTCGCCGCCGCTGATGTCCTCACCCGCACGCCGCAGCAGCACACCGTCGGCGTCGAGCAGCCCGGCCAGCGGCTCCGCGTATCCCGCGAAGCCGTCCGTGATGCCGCGCTCCAGCAGACGGGCGACGGAGGCAGCCCGCTGCCCCGCCACCGCGAGCGCGTCGGCCCGCCGCCGCTCCTCGATCGCGGACAGCTGCAGCGAGAAGGCGGCGCCGAACATCTCGCACGCCGACCGCACCTCCGGCGCCAGCCGCAGCGGCTCGGCCCCGTGACAGGCGATCAGGCCCCACAACCGCCCCTCCATCAGCACCGAGACCGACATGGAGGACCGCACACCGATGTTGCGCAGGTACTCCAGATGGAAGCCCGACACCGTGCGCAGCGCCGACTGCGACAGATCCAGCGGCGCCCCCGTCGCCGGCCGCACGGCAGGGTGCAGCCCCACGGTGGGGTCGTCGACGTCGGCGATCGCACGGATCCAGTTCTCCCGGTAGAGACGCCGCGCCTGCGGCGGGATGTCCGTGGCCGGGAACCACAGCCCCAGCCACGGCTCCCACGCCTCGCGCACGTCCTCGGCGATCACCTCGCCGGGGCCGTCCTCCCCGTCGAACCGGTAGACGACCACCCGGTCGAAGCCGGTCAGCGCACGCATCTCGCGGGCGGCGATCTCGCAGCAGTCCTCGGCGGACGACGCCCCCCGCAGCCGGGCCAGCGCCCGCCGGACACCCTGGTAGAAGGACGAGAAGCCGCCCTGCGCCTCCTCCCGCGGCTCGAACTCCAGCACCAGAAGCCCGTCCCGGCGATGGGCCGAGACGTCGAACCGCCGCCCGGCACCCCGGCCCGCCTCGGCGAGGACCGGGAACGACACCGGCACCTCGTCCTCCCCGGCAGTACCGGCCAGGGCCTCCTCGTAATGGTCCGCCGACAGGATCCGGGTCACCGCGGAACCCACCAGCTCGGCGGCCGGCACACCGAACACCTCGGCCGTGTTGACCGCGGCCGCCTCCACCACACCGGTCGCCGGATCCACGGCCACCAGCGAGCCGTACGACTGGATGCCGCCCAGCAGATGAATCGGCTCCCGCACGCACTCCGCCAGATCGAACCCGCCCGGCACCACGGCCTCCGCCGCCCGGGCCCGCTCACTCAGCCAACGCTCCTCCATGCAGCGAAACTACCGCCCGCGCCGGGGGCGCGCGTGGCCCGCCCGCACGCCCGTTCCCGCTCACCGGAGGGCATCGCCCCGCTACCCTCCGTGGAGGCGGAGACCCGGCCGCACACGGCACGGGCACACCCGGACCGAGAGGACCGCCCATGGCCGCCCCGAACCAGCTCGACCCGTACGCCTCACCGCGCACCTTCTACGGATCCGAACTGCGCCGCGAGCGCGAAGCCCGCGGCTGGACCCAGGAACAGATGGGCGAACGCGTCTTCTGCTCCGGCGCCTACATCGGGCAGTTCGAGTCCGCCACGAGGCTGCCCCAGCCGGAACTGTCCCGGCTGCTCGACGGCATCCTCGGCTCGGGCGAGCACTTCCAGCGACTCTGCCACCTCGCCCGCAAGACCAGGCACGCCGCGTACTTCGCGGACGCAGCGGAGCTCGAACAACAGGCGCGCACCATCAGCGAGTACGCACCCATGCTCGTACCGGGGCTGCTGCAGACGGAGGCGTACGCGCGGGGCCTCACCCGCTCGGCACTTCCGTCCGCCTCCGACGAAGAGATCGAGGGCCATGTACGCACCCGCCTCGACCGTGCCGGGCTCATCGACGAGCCGGAAGGCCCGGACGTCTGGGCGCTCATCCACGAAGCTGCACTGCGGACCCCGGTGGACGGTCCCGGAGTCATGAGACAGCAACTCCTGCAACTGTCCGGCATGGGGCGCGACCACCGGCGGGTGACCGTCCAGGTGATGCCGTTCGTCGAGGGCCCGCACCCGCTCATGTACGGAACGGTTCTGCTGATGACCTTCGCCGACGCCCCACCGGTCGCCTACACCGAGAGCGCGCACAGCGGCCAACTGATCGAGGAACCGGGGGTGGTCGCCAAGTACCGGAGATCCTACGATCTTGCGAGGGCTGCCGCCTTGTCGCCGAAGGCGTCCCTGGCCCTCATCGAATCGGCGGCGAAGGACTACGCAGACCCATGACCACCCCACACGACCCGGCACCCCACGTCTGGCGCAAGTCCTCCCACAGCAACGGCGAGGGCGGCGCCTGCCTCGAAGTCGGTGACGGGCCCCGGTCCGTCGTCCCCGTCCGGGACAGCAAGGCGCCCCAGGGCCCGGTCCTCCTGCTGACCCGCCCCGGCTGGGCCGCCTTCGTCGCGGCGGTGCGGGCCGGCACACTGGCCTGACCCCCGCGCGTCAGGAGTTGTACGTCCCCTGCGCCCGCTCCAGCCCGTCGATCACCAGGCACTCCACCGCGTCCGCCGACCGGTCCACGAACCAGTCCAGCTCCTTGCGCTCCGCCGACGAGAAGTCCTTCAGCACGAAGTCCGCCACCTGCATCCGCCCCGGCGGGCGGCCGATGCCGCACCGCACCCGGTGGTACTCCGGGCCCATCGCCTTCGTCATCGACTTCAGCCCGTTGTGCCCGTTGTCCCCGCCGCCCAGCTTCAGCCGCAACGTGCCGTAGTCGATGTCCAGTTCGTCGTGGACCGCCACGATGTTCGCCGTCGGCACCTTGTAGAAGTCCCGCAGCGCCGTCACCGGACCTCCCGAGAGGTTCATGTACGACATCGGCTTCGCCAGCACCACCCGGCGGCTCATCGGACCGGGCGGCCCGATCCGGCCCTCCAGCACCTGCGCCTGCGCCTTCTGGGCACGCTTGAAGGAACCGCCGATCCGCTCGGCCAGCAGATCGGCCACCATGAAACCGATGTTGTGGCGGTTGCCCGCGTAACCCGGCCCGGGGTTGCCGAGACCCACGATCAGCCAGGGGGCGTTCACGTCCGACATCTGCGCCGACTCTCCTCGTCACCGGCCCGAACAGAAGAAACGGGGTGGCGGGCCGCAGCCCGCCACCCCGTGAAAAGCCTTGAGCAGAGCTTACGGCTCAGGCCTCGGCGGCCTCTTCGCCCTCGCCCTCGGTGCCCTCGGCGGCCGGCTCCTCGGCCTGCGCGGCCAGCACCTGGATGACGACGGCGTCGTCCTCGACGGTCAGCGTGGTGCCCTTGGGCAGCTTGACGTCCTTGGCCAGGACGGAGTCACCGGCGGACAGGCCCTCGACGGAGACCGTGACGGACTCGGGGATGTGGGTGGCCTCGGCCTCGACCGGCAGCGCGTTCAGCACGTGCTCGACCAGGAACGCGCCGGGGGCCAGGTCGCCCTCGGTCAGGACCGGGATCTCGACGCTGACCTTCTCGCCGCGCTTGACCAGCAGCAGGTCGACGTGCTCGATGAAGCCCTTCAGCGGGTCGCGCTGCACGGCCTTCGGGATCGCGAGCTCGTTCGTGCCCTCGATGTCCAGCGACAGCAGGACGTTCGGGGTACGCAGCGCCAGCAGCAGCTCGTGACCCGGCAGCGTGACGTGGACCGGCGCGGTGCCGTGACCGTAGAGAACGCCGGGAACCTTGTCCTCGCGGCGGACACGGCGGGCAGCACCCTTGCCGAACTCGGTACGGACCGACGCGGCGAGCTTCACCTCGGACATGTGCACTCCTCGTAAGCAGAAAAAACGAACGGTGGCGGTCACCCGGCCACGACTGGCCTGCTACGAAGAGCGCGTCGATAACGGACCGCCGCACCACCGGTGCGGCCTCCCTCGCCGAGCAACTTCGACAGTCTACGCGGCGGCCCCCCGGGCCCCAAATGGATCACCGCACCCCCACGGCCGCCCCGGTCCGCCGCACGCGCGAGGGCCGCCCCGCACACGGCGGGACGGCCCTCGCGAAGACGGTACGGCGCCGCCTACTTGTCCTCCTCGAAGAGGCTCGTCACCGAACCGTCCTCGAACACCTCGCGCACCGCACGCGCGATCGTCGGCGCCATCGACAGCACCTTGATCTTGTCCAGCTCCAGCTCACCCGGCGTCGGCAGCGTGTTCGTCAGCACGAACTCGCTCACCTTCGAGTTCTTCAGCCGGTCGGCGGCCGGACCCGACAGGATGCCGTGCGTGGCCGTCACGATGACGTCCTCCGCACCATTGGCGAACAGCGCGTCCGCCGCGGCGCAGATCGTGCCACCGGTGTCGATCATGTCGTCCACCAGCACACACACCCGGCCCTCGACCTCACCGACGACCTCGTGGACCGTCACCTGGTTGGCGACGTCCTTGTCACGGCGCTTGTGCACGATCGCCAGCGGCGCGTCCAGACGGTCGCACCAGCGGTCCGCCACCCGCACCCGGCCCGCGTCGGGGGACACGATCGTGAGCTTGTCCCGGTCCACCTTCGCGCCCACGTAGTCCGCCAGCACCGGCAGCGCGGACAGGTGGTCCACCGGGCCGTCGAAGAAGCCCTGGATCTGGTCCGTGTGGAGGTCCACCGTCAGGATGCGGTGCGCACCCGCCGTCTTCAGCAGATCGGCGATCAGCCGGGCCGAGATCGGCTCGCGGCCGCGGTGCTTCTTGTCCTGCCGGGCGTAGCCGTACGACGGGATGATCACGGTGATGCTCCGGGCCGAGGCCCGCTTCAGAGCATCGATCATGATCAGCTGCTCCATGATCCACTTGTTGATGGGAGCCGTGTGGCTCTGCATCAGGAAGCAGTCCGCGCCACGCGCCGACTCCTGGAAGCGGACGTAGATCTCACCGTTGGCGAAATCGAATGCCTTCGTCGGGACGAGGCCGACACCCAGCTGGTGCGCGACCTCCTCGGCAAGCTCGGGGTGGGCGCGGCCGGAGAAGAGCATCATCTTCTTCTCGCCGGTCGTCTTGATCCCGGTCACAGCACTGTCTCCTCAGACGTGTTCTCTGGCCGCCACGGTCCCAGGAGACCTGGGAACCCCGGACGCGAGCCAGCCGAATTTGTGTGCACGTATCACGGTACGCCGAGTTCGACGCACCTGTTTCCGGTCAGTTCTCGCCGACGTTGTCCTCGGTCGCCGCCGCGGCAGCCTGCGCAGCCGCGCTGCCGGGCCGCTTGCGCGCCACCCAACCCTCGATATTCCGCTGCTGGCCCCGGGCGACGGCCAGTGAGCCGGCCGGCACGTCCTTCGTGATCACGGACCCGGCGGCGGTGTAGGCACCGTCCCCGACAGTGACAGGAGCCACAAACATGTTGTCCGAACCCGTACGGCAGTGCGACCCGATCGTCGTGTGGTGCTTCTTCTCGCCGTCATAGTTCACGAACACGCTCGCCGCGCCGATGTTCGAGTAGTCGCCGATCGTCGCATCGCCCACATACGACAGATGCGGCACCTTCGTACCCTCACCGATCACGGCGTTCTTCGTCTCGACATACGTGCCGATCTTGCCCTTGGCACCCAGCCGCGTCCCCGGACGCAGATACGCGAACGGACCCACCGACGCGCCCTCACCCACCTCGGACGAGTACGCCACCGTGTTGTCCACCCGCGCGCCCGCACCGACCACCGTGTCCGTCAGCCGCGTGTTCGGACCGACCTCGGCACCCTCGCCGACATGCGTCGCACCCAGCAGCTGCGTCCCCGGATGCACCACCGCGTCCGGCTCGAACGTCACGGTCACGTCCACGACGACCGATGCCGGGTCCACCACCGTCACGCCCGACAGCATCGCCTGCTCCAGCAGCCGCTGATTCAGCAGCCGCCGCGCCTCGGAGAGCTGAAGACGGTTGTTGATGCCCAGGATCTCCCGGTGATCCCCGGCCACCGACGCACCCACCCGGTGACCCGCCTCGCGCAGGATCCCGAGCACGTCCGTCAGATACTCCTCGCCCTGGCTGTTGTCCGTCCGCACCTGCTTCAGCGCATCGCCGAGCAGCGCACCGTCGAACGCGAACACACCCGAGTTGATCTCCCGGATCGCCCGCTGCTCGTCCGACGCGTCCTTGTGCTCGACGATCGCCGTCACCGCGCCGGTGGCGGCGTCGCGCACGATCCGCCCGTAACCCGTGGAGTCCGGGACCTCGGCCGTCAGCACCGTCACCGCGTTGCCGTCGGCCCCGTGGGTGGCGGCGAGCGCGGCGAGCGTCGCCCCCGTCAGCAGCGGGGTGTCGCCGCAGACCACGATCACCGTGCCGGCCGGCGCCCCGCCCAGCTCCTCCAGGCCCATGCGCACGGCGTGGCCGGTGCCGTTCTGCTCCGCCTGGAAGGCGGTCCGTGTCCCGGCGTACCGGTCGGCGAGGTGGGCCTCCACCTGCTCGCGGGCGTGGCCCACGACCACGACGAGCTGCTCGGGCTCCAGCTCGCGCGCCGCCGAGACGACGTGTCCCACGAGCGAACGCCCGGAGATCTCATGCAGGACTTTGGGGGTCTTCGACTTCATGCGGGTGCCCTCACCCGCTGCAAGAACGACGACGGCTGCCGGGCGATTGGCGCTCACGGAAATGCCCTTCGGCTTCGGGTGGTGGACACCCGAAGGATACCGGGGGGTTTCGGAGCGGAAACGGGCGCGGGTCCTGACCGTGAGGTCAGGACCCGCGCCCGATAAGTCGCCGAAGCTCCGCCGCCAGGACTCGAACCCGGACTGAGGACACCAAAAGACCCAGTGCTGCCACTTACACCACGGCGGATCGCGTGTCAGCGGTCCGTCTCCCCAGAGGCGGTCCGCCGAGCCTCCCCTACTATGCCGCACCACCAGCCCTCGATGCGACGGTATAGCTCGGCACTCTTCACGACGCCGACCACGAGGCACCCCCGGTAGTGCTCCCCGACATTCTTGCGGACGGTCTTGGGGTTGTGCTTCTTCAACGTGGTTTTCCCGAAGGCGGATCTGTCCGCGCCGACGACTTCCGCCCAGTGCTTCTCGGCTGCTTCGACATCCGCCGTCTCGTGGATCATCACCCGGTACCTCATGTGTGCGCGCTCCACCCCGAGCAGATCGAGCCATGCGAGATACATCGTGATCATGCCGGGATCGGTGTTGCAGAAGATCACGTTCTCCCTGCGGGCGTAGGGCTTGTCCTTCGCTCCCTCCGCCCAGTACAGCCCCACCCCCACGAGGAAGAGCTCCCGGTCGGTCAGCTCGCCGATCTCCGCGCGGGCGGCGGCCTTGGTCCTGCGGCGGTCGCGGTCGCGGACCTCCAGTTCGTGTGCCCAGCGTTTGCGGGCGGCGAGGCGGGCCTGCTCCGCGGGCTCGCGGCGCTCCGGCTTCGGGAGGTCGCGGACCCACAGGGAGATGGAGCTCTTGGAGCAGCCGAGTTCGAGCTGGATGCGGTCGTAGGTCAGGCCGGCGAGGCGGAGTTCGCGGGCGCGGGCGCGGAGGTCGTCCTTGGCGTTGGGGCGCCTGGTCCAGGCGGGCGGGGGCTCGCCCTTGAGGAGGCGGTGGAGGAGGTCGTGGTTGTGGACGCGGAGGCGGCCGCGGATCTGGCGGAGGCTGAGGCCCTCGCGGCGGAGGGCGACGGCCTGGGTGCGGAGTTCCTCGAAGTCGTCGGTGCGGGTGTCGGGGGTGGTTTGGTGCCGGTGGCTCATGGGTCGATGCTCACCCGGAATGAAAGGGTCCGGGTCGAATTCCTGAGCGATTCACCAGTTCGAGTGTTTCGGGTGCATTCGGGGCGGACGAGGACAACTCGCGTGCTCCTTTACTCCGGGGAATTGCCGAGCGCCCGCCCGTAGTCTGGAGGGCATGACCGCAACGGGGGCAGAGCAGCACGCCACGGGCCCGACCGCCCGGGCGTGGCTGTGGTGGGGGCGGCGGCGCAGCGCCGTGCTGGATGTGGGGCTGGCGGCGGCGTCGGCCCTGGAGTGCGCGGCCGAGGGGGTCGGTTTCGCGGAGCAGGCCGGGCTGCCGGTGCCGTTCGGGGTGCTGTTCGGGCTGGCCGTGGGGTCGGTGCTGGTGCTGCGGCGGCGGTGGCCGATCGCGGTGGTGCTGGTGTCGGTGGCGACGACCCCGGCGGAGATGGGCTATCTGATGGCCCTGGTCGGCCTGTACACGCTGGCGGCGTCGGAGGTGCCGCGGCGGATCATGGCGACGCTGGCGGGGATGTCGCTGGCGGCGACGTTCATCGTGACGTTCGTGCGGGTCCGTCAGGATGTGCAGGCGGCGGATTACGGGGCCTGGTACGAGCCGGTGACGGCGGTGTTCCTGTCGCTGGGGCTGACGGCTCCGCCGGTGCTGCTGGGGCTGTACATAGGGGCGCGGCGCCGGCTGATGGAGAGTCTGCGGGAGCGGGCGGACAGTCTGGAGCAGGAGTTGTCGCTGCTGGCGGACCGGGCGGAGCAGCGGGCGCAGTGGGCGCGTCAGGAGGAGCGGACGCGGATCGCGCGGGAGATGCACGACGTGGTGGCGCACCGGGTGAGTCTGATGGTGGTGCACGCGGCGGCGTTGCAGGCGGTGGCGCTCAAGGATCCGCAGAAGGCGGTGAAGAACGCGGCGCTGGTGGGGGACATGGGCCGGCAGGCGCTGACGGAGCTGCGGGAGATGCTGGGGGTGCTGCGGGAGAGCGGGGCGGCGCAGGTGCCCCGGGTGAAGCCGGTGCCGTTGGCGGCGGTGGGTGCGGCGGCGGCGGCCGCGGCGGCTGCGGCGGGGGACGGGCCGTGTCTGGCGGACATCGAGGCGTTGGTGGGGCAGTCGCGGCAGGCGGGGATGGTGGTGGAGTTCTCGGTGCAGGGGGAGGCGCGGGGGTATGCGCCGGAGGTGGAGCAGACCGCGTACCGGGTGGTGCAGGAGGCGTTGACCAACGTCCACAAGCATGCGGCGGGGGCGAAGGTGCGGGTTCGGCTCGCGCATCGTGAGGCCGAGGTGGCGATGCAGGTGGAGAACGGGGCGCCGGATGCGGCGGGTACGGCGGCGCCGGTGCTGCCGAGCGGGGGGAACGGGCTGGTGGGGATGCGGGAGCGGGTGACGGCGCTGGGCGGGGTGTTCGTCTCCGGTGCGACGGATGCGGGGGGTTTCCGGGTGTCGGCGGTGCTGCCGGACGGGGCGCGGGCGGCCTGAGGCGGGGTCCGGGGTCCGGGCGGTCTGGGGCGGGGGCCGGGCCGGGGCCCGGCTGCGGGGTGGTCGGCCGGGCGGTCAGCCGGTGGTGAGGCGGGCGGGCTGGACGCCGGTGACCAGGGTGGCCAGGGCGTGGTCGATGTCGGGGCCGAGGTACCAGTCACCGGTGTGGTCGATGCTGTAGACGCGGCCGTCGATGTCCATGGCGAGGACGGCCTGCTGGTCGCCTTCCGTGCCGAGGGGGGAGACCTCGGTCTCCAGGGCGCGGCCGAGGTCGGCCAGGGTGCGGGCGAGGTGGAGTCCCGCGAGGGGGTCGAAGTGGACCGGTGCGGGGGTGTACTGGCGGCCGGGTCCGGGCGGGACGAGGGTCAGCCCGCCGAATTCGGCCCAGGCTTCGACGACGGCGGGGAAGACGCTGTGCCGGTGGCCGGCGGGGGAGGCGTGGGCGCGGAGGGTGTCGGCCCAGTGCTCGGCCTGCTTGATGTCCCAGCGGCCCGGTTGCCAGCCGGCTTCGCGGAGTGCGGCGTCGACGGCGACGGGGAAGCGGGTGGTGCTCAGGTGGTCGGGCATCGGTGTGGAGGTCAGCCGTTCTGTCGGGCGTTCGCCGGGCGTTCTGCGGGGCGGGCGGTCGGGCGTCAGCCGGTGGGGTCGACGGGGCGCACGCCGAAGTGGTCGAGCATGGCGGTGCAGGAGCGGCAGGGCGGGGCGTAGGCGCCGTGCAGGGGGTCGCCGTCCTCGCGGATGCGGCGGGCGGTGAGTTTGGCGTGCTTGAGGGAGCGGCGGGCTTCGCCGTGGGTGAGCGGTTTGCGCTGGGCGCGGCGGGAGCGCTGGGACTCGGTGGCGGTGAGGTGGCGGGAGATGAGGATGGCTTCGGGGCAGCGGCCGGTGAAGCGTTCGCGCTGGCCGCTGGTGAGGGTGTCGAGGAAGTCCTGGACGAGTGGGTGGAGCAGCGGTGGGCGGTCGCCCTTGCCCGCGGTTCCGGTCAGGGTCTCTCCGCGGACGGAGAGCGCGGCGGCGACGGCGGGCAGGATGCCGTCGCGGCGGTGGAGCAGGGTGGGCGGGCGTGCGGGCTCGTCGCTGCTCCAGCTGAGGCGTGGATCGCCGGTGGTGCCGGGTGACGAACTTGGTTGCGCTGTGTGCATGGTTCTGTCGGTCCCCTCCGTGCACTCCCCCGAGGATGCGAGGGAACAGCCTGCCAAATGGGACGGCGGGTGGGGAAGCTGGGTCGCTGAAACGTGTCGCCAGGTGGGCGTTGGGTCACTCGAAAGTGACTGTTCGTTACGGAAAAGGAGTGGCAGGGGCCGCTCTTGCCGTAGCGCATAGGCTGTGTCGAACCAGCCAGACGCCACAGGGGGCAAAACGCCATGACGACAGGTCGGCAGGGCCTGGGGGCAGCCACGGGCCCCGGGGCCGGCGCGGGTGCCGCGCCACCGAACGCGGCCTACGCCGGGCAGCTCGTGCACTTTCCGGATCCGGTGAGGGCCGCTCGCCATCCGCGGGGTGTGCGGATGGACGATTCGGGGTTCCCGGACTTCTCTCCGTACGCGCGTGCGGCGGCGGAGATCGCGGAGCCGCCGGAGGGTTTCGGTGTGGACGAGCTGCGGTTGACCGACTACGTGTCGGCGAACGCGGCCCTGCACGCGGAAGGCCATCCTCTGTGGGACACGGTGCCGGCGGTGGCGACTCCGCACGGCTGGACCTGGCACCACGTGCCCGGGACGAGGCGGCTGGAGCTGGTGCCGGTCGAGGTGAAGGCGCTGCTGCGTCATCACGGTGGGCTGGCGACGGCTCCGGTGGACCAGTCGAAGCGGGGCACGCGTCCGCTGCAGGAGACCCGGCCGCCGCATTTCCGGCTGCCGCGTCATGCGGTGGCGGTCACGGAGCAGCAGCTGCTGGGTGTGGAGGAGGACCTGGGGTACCGGTTGCCGGGTGCGTACCGGACCTTCCTGAAGGCGGCGGGCGGGTGTGCGCCGGTGGGTGCGGCGCTCGACGCCGAGCTGGGGATCCTGGTGGACCAGCCGTTCTTCACGGTGCGGGACGAGGCCGCGGTCAACGACCTGGTGTACGTGAACAAGTGTCTGCGTGACCATCTCACCAAGGACTATCTGGGTGTCGCGTTCGCCCAGGGCGGGATCCTGGCGGTGAAGGTGCGGGGTGCGGACGTCGGTTCGGTGTGGTTCTGCGCGTACGACGACGCCCGTGACCGGGACGGCTGGAGTGTCCAGGACCGGGTGGAGCGGTTGCTGCTGCCGTGCGGCGGGGACTTCGACGCCTTCCTGCAGCGGCTGGCGGGCAATCCGCCGGAGCTGGAGACCGTGGCGAATCTGATGGTGGACGGCGGTTTCGCGCACGCCGTGCCGGTTCCCGTACCGGGCGAGGGGTGAGAGTCGGATGGTGACGTTCGCGCAGGCGCAGGAGCGCGCCGAGGAGTGGGTGAACGGCGATGTGCCGGCGTATCAGCACCGTGAGGTGCGGGTGCGTGAGTTCGAGCTGGGGTTCGTGGTCTGGGCGGAGGACCGCGAGGGCGGTGCGCGGTCGGACGGCGGGCAGCAGCGGCTGGTGATCGCGCGGGACAGCGGTGAGGCGACGCTGTGGCCGGGGCTGCCGGTGGGTGAGGTGATCCGCCGGTACGAGGAGGAGTACGGGGCGCGGGCCGAGGCCGTGGCGCCCGCGTCGGGCGAGGCGCCGCAGCGTATCGATCTGAATCAGACGTCGTTCCTGCTGAGTCCGCCGGAGTGGTTGCAGGAGGCGGCCGACCGGCTGGGCATTCCCGATCGCCGGGACCGTTCCCTGGCCGGGGAGCCGGCCGGGGGTGCTCCGGGTGACGCTGCCGCGGCTCCGGGTGCGACCCCGGCTCCGGGCGCTGCCCCTGCTTCCGCCGCGGCTCCGGGCGCGGCGGCCGGGGCGTGGCCCGCGGCGGGGGATTCCGGTGCGGGTGACGCGCCGGTGTGGCCGGACTCGGGTGCCGACGACCACGAGCCGACGGCGTCCGACGGGGTGCCCGCCGGTTCGTCGGGCGGCACGGGCTGGACGGACACCAGTGCGGGGGACGGGGGCGACGCGTCGGTGCCCCTGCCGGCGACGGTGTTCGCTCCGCCGCTGACCTCGGACACGCCGCCGCCGCCGTCGGTGAGTGCCGACGCGCCGACGGCGCTGATGTCGGGCGGCAGTGCGCTGCCGCCCACGGCGGTGTCCCCGGCGCTCGGCCGGGGGACGCCGCCGCCCGACGCGCCGACCGCGGACGCCACTCCGCCGCCCGGTCTCACGCCCCGGGGCGATGCCGACATCGCGGACGCGGCGACGAGCAAGGCCGTGCGGCCGCCGCGCGGGGCGCGGGGCGCCGCGGGCGGGGCGACGCCTCCGCCGCCGCCGGGTGCGCCGGGCACGCCCGGCGCGCGGCCGGGCGCCACGCCGCCGCCCGCCTCGGGGCCCGGTGCGCCGGGTGCGCCGGCGGGCGGGTACCTGCCGACGCAGCTGACGCCGCAGTCCGGTCCTCCGGGTCCTCCCGGTCCGCCGCCCGCGCCGGGGTCCACGCCGCCGCCGGGCGGGGGGATGAACCACGCGGCGACGATGCTGGCGGATCCGTCGCAGATGGGTCCGGGTGCGCCGCAGCCTCCGGGTCCTCCCGGTCCGCCGCCCGCGCCGGGGTCGACGCCGCCGCCGGGGTCGACGCCGCCCGGCGCGGGCGGGGTGCACCACGCGGCGACGATGCTCGCCGGTCCGGCCCAGATGGGTCCGGGTGCGCCGCAGCCGCCCGGTCCTCCCGGTCCGGTGCCGAACGCGCCGCAGCCGCCCGGTCTCCCCGGTCCGGTGCCGAAAGCGCCGCACCCCGGGCAGCCGCCGGCCTACGGCTATCCGCAGCAGCCCTCCGGGCTGCCGACGGTGGGTCCGGGCTACCAGGCGGTGCTGCGGTACCGGGCTCCGGACGGTTCCGAGGCGCAGCTGATCCGCCGTTCGGCGCCGGGCACGCCGCATCCCGAGTGGCAGATCCTGCACGAGCTGCGCGGGCTGAACGTGCCGCCGCAGCAGGTGCTGGAGCTGCACACGGAGCTGGAGTCGTGCGAGCTGCCGGGTGCGTACTGTGCGCGGATGATCCGTGAGACGTTCCCGCAGGCGCGGATCACGTCGATCGCCCCCTACGGGACCGATCACGCGTCGCGTCAGCAGGGGATGCAGCAACTGCTGGCCCATCAGGGCGAGTTGCATCAGGTGGCGGACGGTCCCGCGCGGCCTGCGCCGGTGCGTGCGCCGCTGCCGCAGGTGCCGCCCGCGCCGCCGCTGCCGCCGGAGGGTGTGGCGCAGGAGCTGCTGGGGGCGTTCGGTCCGCAGGGGCTGTGCCGTTTCGACCAGCGGGCCGTGTCGCGCCAGGGTGTGCCGGAGATCGTGGCGGCGACCCTGGTGTGGGCGGGGCTGCCGGGTGACTTCAACCCGTTCTTCTGGGCGCAGCCGGCGCAGCCGGTGGTGCCGACGCTCGCGGAGCTGGCGGCGCAGCGGCAGGTGCAGCCGGCCGCGGACGCCGGGTCGTACCTGGTGCTGGGCAGTGACTTCGGGCGGGCGATCTGCGTCCAGTACGGGACGGCGCACATCGTCGCGGTGCCGGTGGAGGCCGGTCCCGGCGGGCAGCCGGTGGCGCCGCAGTTCGTGAACACCGGTCTGCCGGAGTTCGTGCGCTGCATGGCGCTGCTGGGGCGCATGTGGCGGCTGCGGTACGGGCTGACGCCGGAGCAGGCGGGGCGCTGGACGGTCGACTTCCAGGCCCAGCTCGCCGCGCTCGACCCGGCGGCGCTGTCGTCGCCGGAGAGCTGGTGGTCGGTCCTGCTGGAGCAGATGTGGGACGGGCTGCTCTGAGGTACGTGCTGCTCTGAGGTACGGGCCCGTCCGTGGCGGCGGGCGCCGGAGCGGCCGCGGGGCGCCCCGCGGGAGAGAAGGTCTCCCGCGGGGCGCCCCGCGCGCGTCCGGTCCCGGGTCCCGGGCCCCTGGTCGCGCGGTGCCGTCCGGCCCGGTCCCGTGTCAGGCCGTCCGGTCGGCGGTGGTCGCGCCTGCCAGGAGGACGGGTTCGACCTCCTCGTACCGCAGGCGTTCGGCGCCCGTACCGCCCCGGCGTTCGGAGAGCACGGTGCCGAGCAGGCCCGCGGCGAAGCCGAGCGGGACGGAGACGAGTCCGGTCGTGGTGTACGGGAACCAGTTGAATCCGGCGTCGGGGAAGACGGCCTGCGGTGAGCCGGAGACCAGGTCGGTGCCGGTCATGAGGACCAGGGCCGAGACGGTGCCGGTGATCAGGGTCCACAGCAGTCCGGTGCGCGAGTAGCGGCGCCAGAAGAGGCTGTAGACGAGTGCCGGGGCGACGGCGGACGCGCCGATGCAGAAGGAGAGCATCAGCAGGGCCTGGAGGTTGAGGTGCCGTGCGCCGGCCGCGACGGCCAGGGCGACGAGTCCGACGCCGGCGGCCGCGCCCCGCGCGACGGCCATCTCCGTGGCGTGGCTGGGCCGCACCCTGCGCAGCCCGTGGGCGACGAGGTCGTGGGCGAGGCTGTTGGCGCAGGCCAGGGTGATGCCGGCGACGGAGGCGAGCAGGGTGAGGAAGACGGCGGTCGCCACACCGGTGAACAGGAGCGACCCGAGCGGGCCGGGGTCGGAGCCGAGCAGGGCCTGGGTGACCATCAGGAAGGCGCTCTTGCCCTGCGGGTCGGCCGCGACGAGGCCCTGGTGCCCGACGACGGCGGCGGCGCCGAAGCCGATCACGGCGAGCAGCAGGCAGGTCACGACGACGGTCGACACGGCCCAGGACATGGACCGGCGGACGGCCCGTGCGCTGCGGGCGGTGAACATGCGCATGGTGATGTGGGGCAGGACGGCGGCGCCGAGGACGACGGTCAGCTGGGCGCTGATCATGTCGATCTGGTCGCCGCCGAACTGGAGCCCGGCGGTCAGATAGGCGTCACCGGCGCCGCTGCCCCGCTCGGCGGCCGCGAGCAGGCCGCCGAGGCTGAAGTCGAAGCGCTCCAGCAGGAGTACGGCGACGGCGGTGGAGGCGCCGAGCAGCACGACGGTCTTGACGATCTGGATGAACGCGGTGCCCTTCATGCCGCCGATGGCGGCGTAGGCGATCATCAGCAGGCCGAGGAAGACGATGGACCCCGTCTTGAACCCGTCGGCGTGGAAGCCGAGGACGACGGCGAGCAGGTCGCCCGCCCCGGCGAGCTGGAAGACGACCAGCGGCAGCAGCGCGGTGAGGGTGACGGCGGACGAGGTGATCCGCACGGCGGGACCGGGGGTGCGGCGGGTGAGGACGTCGCCCATGGTGAACCGGCCCGCGTTCCGCAGGGGTTCGGCGAGCAGGAACATCATCAGGACGAGGGAGAGCACGGTGCTGAGGGCGAGCGAGAGGCCGTCGTAGCCGAGCAGGGCGATGATGCCGATGGTGCCGAGCACGGTGCCGGCGGAGATGTAGTCGCCGGCGATGGCGAGTCCGCTCTGCACGGGGGAGAGCGAGCGGTAGCCGGTGTAGAACTCGCCGAGGTCGTCGCGGTCGGGGCCGGTCATCACGCAGAGCAGGAGCGTGACGGTGATGACCGCGATGAACGCGATCAGCGACATGGTCTGGGCGTCGGAGCTGAAGCCGTTCATGCGCGGGCGCCTCCCGTCGGCCGGCGGGAGGCGCGGGCGGCCGCGGTGGCCTCGGCCCGGTCGCGGACGGCCGCGGCGAGCGGGTCGACGCGGCGGCGGGCGATGCGCTCGTAGACGGCGATGGCGGCGAGGGCGACGGGCAGCTGGATCAGGCCGAGGAGGACGCCGGTGGTCAGACCGCCGCTGATCCGGCCGGTCATCAGGTCCGGTGCGTAGCCGGACAGCAGGAGGTAGAGCACGAAGTAGCCGAGCGCGGTGAGGGTGGCGACGCGGCGCAGGCGGCGGTAGGCGCTGCCGAGGCGGCGGATCTCCCGCCGGTCGTCGTCGGCGGCCGGTGCGGCGGGCGCGGGGTCTGGCCGGTGGGCGTCGTCGTCCCATCCGTGGGCGGGGTCGTCGGCGTAGGACGGTGCTCCCCAGTGCTGCTGCCCGTACCGGTCCCGGTGGGCGGTGGCGCCGGGCTGCCGGTGGCGGCCGTCCGGCCGGGGGCGCGGGGGAGGGGGCGGTTCGGGGAACGCGTGGTGGTACGACATCGTGCTGCTCCTTGCCGCCCATCGGGGACGGGGCGGGTGGCGCTGGTGGTCCGCGTACGTTACTTACCGGTAGCGGATGTCGTAAGGGGTTACCGACCGTACGGTATGTCGGTTCGGTGACGATCCTGTGCGGGAGCGGTCCCACGCGGACCGCTTCGCGCGGCCCGTCCGGTTGTGTCCCTCGCCGTCACGCTCCGCCGCGCCGTCGTCGCAGGCGGGACGGGGTGCGAGGGGCGCGGCCGAGCCGCGCGAGGGCCGCCTCGCCGCGGGCCCGGTCCCGTCGCCGGGGCGCTGCCCCGCCCCACCGCCCCGGGGGTCGGCGCTTGAACGTGCGCTCAGTCCCCGTCCGTGCGGACCGGGAAGCGTTTCGGCGCGACGAACAGCAGGACCAGCAGCGCCAGTCCGGCCGCCGCCGCCGCGCCCGCGTAGACGTGGTCCACGGCGGCGTCCACCGCGCGGCGCAGGGTGTCGGCGCCCGCGGTCCCGCCGGGTCCGTCCAGGGTGCGGGCGACCGAGTCGAGGTCGCCGCCGCCGAGCCGGGAGACCAGGACCGCGTTGGCGACGGCGCCGAACAGCGCCGCGCCCAGCGACTGGCCGACCTGGCGGCAGAAGAGCACCGACGCCGTCGTCGTGCCCCGTTCCGACCAGCCGACCGTGGACTGCACGCCCACGATGAGCGGCAGCTGGAACAGGCCGAGCGCCGCGCCGAGCAGCAGCATCAGCAGGGCGGGCTGCCACGCCGCGCCCGGATAGGGCAGCAGCGGGAAGGCCGCCAGGATCAGCAGCGCGCAGCCGATCCCGATGACGGCCGTCCACCGGAAGCCGATGCGGTTGTAGACGTGCTGCGACAGGGCGGCGCTGACCGGCCAGCTCAGCGTCATCACCGACAGCACGAACCCGGCGGCGACGGGGCCGAGTCCGAGGACCGACTGGGCGTACGTGGGGAGGAAGACGGTCGGCGCGACCATCAGCAGGCCGAGCGCGCCGAGGGCCAGGTTGACCGCGGCGATGGTCCGGCGGCGCCACACCCAGCCGGGAATGATCGGTTCCGCGGCCCGGCGTTCGACGAAGACGGTCGCGGCGATCAGGACGGCGCTGCCGCCGAGCAGTGCCAGGGAGGGGGCCGAGCCCCAGGGCCACGCGATGCCGCCCTGCACGAGCGCCGTCAGCAGCAGGGCGGTGGCCATGAAGACGAGCAGCGCGCCGGGCCAGTCCAGCCGGGCGCGGACCTCCGGCCGGGGCCGGGACGGCTCCGTGAAGTGTTTGACGACGAGCCAGAGGGCGACGGCGCCGACCGGCAGGTTGATCAGGAAGATCCACCGCCAGTCCGCGTAGGCCGCGAGCAGGCCGCCCACCGCCGGGCCCGCGACCGCCGACGTCGCCCAGACCGTGGAGAGCCGGGCCTGTATGCGGGGGCGCTCCTTGAGCGGGTAGAGGTCGGCGGCGATCGTCTGGACCGTGCCCTGGAGCGCGCCGCCGCCCAGCCCCTGGACCACGCGGAAGGCGATGAGCGAGGCCATGTTCCAGGCGAAGGCGCACAGCAGCGAGCCGACGAGGAAGAGCACGATCCCGGCGACGAGGACGGGCTTGCGTCCGTAGGTGTCCGACAGTTTCCCGTACACGGGCAGGGTGACGGTCACCGCCAGCAGGTAGCCCGAGAACAGCCAGGAGAAGACGGCGAAGCCGCCCAGGTCGCCGACGATCTGGGGTACGGCGGTCGACACCACGGTCCCGTCGAGTGCCGCCAGGCCCATCCCGAGCATCAGCGCGGCGACCACGGGCCGCCGCCCGGCGGGGCGTGCCGGGGCCGCCGCCGTGCCGGAGGACTCGTGTGTGCGGCCGGTGCTTCCCATGACGCCCCCCGGATCGTTTCCCGATGCATCTGTTTCCCGATGCACCTATTTCCGGGGGACACCCTCTCACTTGAGGCTCACGCTGCGGGAGGGTGCACTCACGGCGTAGTGGCCCTCCCCCCACAGGCGGACAGCCCCTAGGGGCAACTCCTCATCTGTGACCAGGGTTCGTTCGTCCGGGCGGACGACGAGAAGGGCCCCGCCCCGTCCTTACCTTGTTCTTACGGCCGCCGCCCGGGCCGGGCACCACCACCGGGGG
Organism: Streptomyces genisteinicus; assembly: GCF_014489615.1. GTDB lineage: Bacteria > Actinomycetota > Actinomycetes > Streptomycetales > Streptomycetaceae > Streptomyces > Streptomyces genisteinicus. The sequence goes on along the minus strand of NZ_CP060825.1, from coordinate 2,907,245 downwards.
TGGGGTAAACCCCCGCACCAAGACGGTGCCGCGCACCAGCGCGCCGGGCGCCGCAGGCCGGAAGACTCGACGCGTGACCGCGGCGGCGCCCCCGCCCCGCATCCGACGGACCGTCAGCCAACCGAAGAACGAGGAGACCTACCGTGACTACGGCTGTGACCACCCCCGCACACGGGGAAACCGGAGGGCGTCAGGCCGTGGCCGCACGGGGACGGCAGGTCGTGAAGGCCTACGGCTCCGGCGAGACCCGGGTCGTCGCGCTCGACCACGTCGACGTGGACATCGACCGCGGCCGCTTCACCGCGATCATGGGGCCGTCCGGCTCCGGCAAGTCGACGCTGATGCACTGCCTGGCCGGCCTCGACACCGTCACCTCGGGCCAGATCTTCATCGACGAGACGGAGATCACCGGCCTCAAGGACAAGAAGCTGACCCAGCTCCGCAGGGACCGCATCGGCTTCATCTTCCAGGCGTTCAACCTGCTGCCGACGCTCAACGCCCTGGAGAACATCACGCTCCCCATGGACATCGCCGGCCGCAGACCGGACGCGGCCTGGCTGAACCGGGTCGTGGAGACGGTCGGCCTCACCGACCGCCTGAAGCACCGGCCGACACAGCTCTCCGGCGGTCAGCAGCAGCGCGTGGCGGTGGCCCGCGCCCTCGCCGCCCGGCCGGAGATCATCTTCGGCGACGAGCCGACCGGCAACCTGGACTCCCGCGCCGGGGCCGAGGTGCTCGGCTTCCTGCGCCGCTCCGTCGACGAGCTGGGCCAGACCATCGTCATGGTCACCCACGACCCGGTCGCCGCCTCCTACGCGGACCGGGTGCTCTACCTCGCCGACGGCCGCATCGTCGACGAGATGCTCCGGCCGACCGCCGAGGCCGTCCTCGACCGCATGAAGGACTTCGACGCCCGGGGGCGTACGTCATGACCGTGCTCAAGTCCTCCCTGCGCAACTTCTTCGCGCACAAGGGCCGGATGGCCCTGTCGGCGGTGGCCGTGCTGCTGTCCGTCGCCTTCGTCTCGGGCACTCTGGTGTTCACCGACACGATGAACACCACCTTCGACAAGCTCTTCGCCACCTCCTCCGCCGACGTCACCGTCAGCCCCGAGGACACCGAGGTGGACGACATGCCGGCCAACGGCCGGCCCGAGTCGCTGCCCGCCGCCCTCGTCGACGAGATCGCCGCGGTCGACGGCGTGAAGTCGGCCGAGGGCGCCGTCGTCAGCATCAGCGTCACCGTCGTGAACTCCGAGAACGAGAACATGGGGTCCACCACCGGCGCCCCGACGATCGCCTCCAACTGGACCGCCAACGACCTCAAGTCGATGAAGATCACCTCAGGCCACGCCCCGCGCGGCCCCACCGAGGTGATGGTCGACGCCGACACCGCCGACAAGCACGGCCTGAAGCTCGGCGACGAACTGCGCACCATCGCCGTCACCGGCGACCTGACGGCGCGCATCTCCGGCATCGCCGCGTTCACGGTCACCAACCCCGGTGCCGCGGTCGTCTACTTCGACACCGCCACCGCCCAGCGCGGACTCCTCGGCGAGGAAGGCGTGTTCACCCAGGTCCTGGTCGCCGCCGACGCGGGGGTCGGCGACGACGAGCTGAAGCGGGACATCGCCTCGGCCCTGTCGCAGCCGTACCAGCTCCAGACCGCGAAGGAGGCCGCGGACGCCGGCCGCGAGGAGGTCGGCTCCTTCCTCGACGTGATGAAGTACGCCATGCTCGGCTTCGCCGGCATCGCCTTCCTCGTCGGCATCTTCCTCATCGTCAACACCTTCTCCATGCTGGTCGCCCAGCGCACCCGGGAGATCGGCCTGATGCGCGCCATCGGGTCGAGCCGCCGCCAGGTCAACCGCTCCGTGCTCATCGAGGCGCTCCTGCTCGGCCTGGTCGGATCGGTCGCCGGTGTCGGCGCCGGAGTGGGACTGGCCGTCGGACTGATGGAGATGATGTCCGCGGTCGGCATGAACCTCTCCACCGACGACCTCACCGTGAAGTGGACGACGCCGGTCGTGGGCCTGGTGCTCGGCGTCTTCGTCACCGTCCTCGCCGCGTACGTCCCGGCCCGCAGGGCGGGCAAGGTGTCGCCGATGGCGGCCCTGCGCGACTCCGGCATGCCGGCCGACGGGAAGGCGGGATGGATCCGCGGCGGCATCGGCCTGGTGCTCACCGCCGCCGGAGCGGCCGCGCTGTTCGCCGCCACCCGGGCGGCGAAGGCGGCCGAGGGGTCGATGTACCTCGGCCTCGGCGTGGTGCTCTCGCTGATCGGCTTCGTCGTCGTCGGCCCGCTGCTCGCCGGTGTGGTGGTCCGCGCCATCAGCGCCGTGGTGCTGCGGATCTTCGGCCCGGTCGGGCGGATGGCCGAGCGCAACGCGCTCCGCAACCCGCGCCGCACCGGCGCTACCGGCGCCGCCCTGATGATCGGCCTCGCCCTGGTGGCCTGCCTCTCCGTGGTCGGCTCCTCGATGGTCGCCTCCGCGACCGAGGAGCTGGACAAGTCGGTGGGAGCGGACTTCATCGTGCAGTCCACCACCATGGGGCCGATCGTGCCCCAGGCCCAGCAGGCCCTGGAGCGCACACCGGGCCTGGACCACGTCACCGAGTACAAGGGCGTCGACGCGAAGATCACCGCGCCCGACGGCGTCACCGAGGACGAGCAGCTGGTCGCCGCCGACCCGACGTACGCCGAGGACCTGCGCCGCGAGACCGTCTCCGGCGAGCTCGCCGCCGCCTACGGCGAGGACGCGATGTCCGTCGGCGACGGCTACGCCGAGCGGCACGGGGTGAAGGTCGGCGACACCATCGAGGTCGCCTTCGCGGGCGGGAGGACGGCCGGTCTGAAGGTCGCCGCCATCACCTCGGACGAGGTGAGCATCGACAAGGGCGCGATGTACATGAACATCACGACCGCCGCCCGCTACATCCCGGCCGACAGGATGCCGCAGAACATGATCATGTTCGCCAAGGCGGCCGACGGCCAGGAGAAGGAGGCGTACACCGCGCTGAAGAAGTCGCTGGCCGGCTACCCGCAGTACAGCGTGCAGAACCAGACCGACTTCAAGGAGGACCTGAAGGACCAGATCGGGCAGCTCCTGAACATCGTCTACGGCCTGCTGGCGCTCGCGATCATCGTCGCCGTCCTCGGCGTGGTGAACACCCTCGCCCTGTCCGTCGTCGAGCGGACCAGGGAGATCGGCCTGATGCGGGCGATCGGCCTGTCGCGACGCCAGCTGCGCCGCATGATCCGGCTGGAGTCCGTCGTCATCGCCCTCTTCGGCGCCCTGCTCGGCCTCGGGCTCGGCATGGGCTGGGGCACCTCGGCGCAGAAGCTGCTCGCCCTGGAGGGCCTGGGCGTCCTGGAGATCCCCTGGCCGACGATCCTCACCGTGTTCGTCGGGTCGGCGTTCGTCGGACTCTTCGCGGCCCTGGTGCCGGCGTTCCGGGCCGGCCGGATGAACGTCCTGAACGCGATCGCCACGGACTGAGCACGGCCCTGCGCGGCGGTCCGCACGCGACCGCCGCGGACCGGCGGCACGACCGCCGGCGGCGGACCCGGTACGGGGGTCCGGCCCCGCCGCCGGCGCGCACACGGCCCCCGGGCGCCCCGACAGAGGCGCCCGGGGGCCGTGCGCCGTCCGGGGCGGGGCGGTCTCACGCCGTCCGGGCCGTGCGCCGGTCCGCCACGCGCGCCCCGCCCGCGCGCCGACCCCATCGACCCCCACCCGCCCTCCCCGCCTCACCCGCCACGCGCGCCCCACCTGCCCCGCTGCCGCTCCCCGCGCCCGCCGCGAGCCGCGCCCGGGGAGCGGGACCGGGGCGCGGCTGTCAGGGCGCCGACGTAGGCTGGAGACCCCCGGCCCGTGCGACGTGTCGGGTCCTTCGCGTTGCCCACCCCCCAGCTGCTCCCGGATGGATGCCCTCATGAGCCTTCACGGTCTTCTCGACGCCGTCGTGCGCGATCCGGCGCTCGCCGAAGCGGTCAAGGCGGCCGCGGACGGCCACCGCGGTCATGTCGATCTGGTGGGCCCGCCCGCCGCCCGGCCGTTCGCCGTCGCCGCCCTCGCCCGTGAGACCGGCCGCACGGTGCTCGCCGTCACCGCCACCGGCCGCGAGGCCGAGGACCTGGCCGCCGCGCTCCGCTCACTGCTGCCCGGCGAAGGGGTGGCCGAGTACCCGTCCTGGGAGACCCTGCCCCACGAGCGGCTCTCGCCCCGCTCCGACACCGTGGGACGCCGGCTCGCCGTGCTGCGCCGGCTCGCGCACCCCTCGGCCGACGACCCGGCCGCGGGTCCCGTGAGCGTGGTCGTCGCCCCCGTGCGCTCCGTGCTCCAGCCCCAGGTCAAGGGGCTCGGCGACCTGGAGCCGGTGGCGCTGCGCACCGGGCAGCAGGCGGACCTGGAGGAGATCGTGGCGGGCCTCGCGGCCGCGGCGTACTCCCGGGTCGAACTCGTCGAGAAGCGCGGCGAGTTCGCGGTGCGCGGCGGCATCCTCGACGTCTTCCCGCCCACCGAGGAGCACCCGCTGCGGGTGGAGTTCTGGGGCGACGACGTCGAGGAGATCCGCTACTTCAAGGTCGCCGACCAGCGCTCCCTGGAGGTCGCCGAGCACGGCCTGTGGGCGCCCCCCTGCCGGGAGCTGCTGCTCACGGACGAGGTGCGGGAGCGGGCGGCCCGGCTCGCCGAGGAGCACCCCGAGCTCGGCGAGTTGCTGGGCAAGATCGCCGAGGGCATCGCCGTCGAGGGCATGGAGTCCCTCGCGCCCGTGCTCGTCGACGACATGGAGCTGCTGCTCGACGTGCTGCCCGAAGGTTCCATGGCGGTGGTCTGCGACCCGGAGCGGGTGCGGACCAGGGCCGCCGACCTCGTGGCCACCAGCCAGGAGTTCCTCCAGGCGTCCTGGGCGGCGACCGCCGGCGGCGGCGAGGCGCCGATCGACGTCGGCGCGGCCTCCCTGCGGGGCATCGCCGACGTGCGCGACCGCGCGCGCGAGATCGGCATGATGTGGTGGTCCGTCTCGCCCTTCGCCGCCGACGAGGAGCTGTCCGAGGAGACGGTGAAGCTCGGCATGCACGCCCCCGAGTCGTACCGCGGCGACACGGCGCGGGCGCTCGCCGACACCAAGGGCTGGCTGGCCGACGGCTGGCGCACGGTGTTCGTCACGGAGGCCCACGGACCCGCCTCGCGCACGGTCGAGGTGCTCGGCGGGGAGGGCATCGCCGCCCGGCTCGACGCGGACCTCGCCGACATCTCCCCGTCCGTCGTCCACGTGGCCTGCGGATCGATCGACTTCGGCTTCGTCGACCCGGCGCTGCGGCTGGCGGTGCTCACCGAGACCGACCTGTCGGGGCAGAAGGCGGCCGGCAAGGACGGGCAGCGGATGCCGACCCGGCGCCGCAAGACGATCGACCCGCTGACCCTGGAGGCCGGCGACTACATCGTCCACGAGCAGCACGGCGTCGGCCGCTACATCGAGATGGTCCAGCGGACGGTGCAGGGCGCGACCCGCGAGTACCTGCTGGTGGAGTACGCGCCGGCCAAGCGCGGCCAGCCCGGCGACCGGCTCTACATCCCGACCGACCAGCTCGAACAGGTCACCAAGTACGTGGGCGGCGAGGCGCCGACGCTGCACCGCCTCGGCGGCGCGGACTGGACGAAGACCAAGGCGCGGGCGAAGAAGGCGGTCAAGGAGATCGCGGCCGACCTGATCAAGCTCTACTCGGCCCGGATGGCAGCCCCCGGCCACGCCTTCGGCCCCGACACCCCCTGGCAGCGCGAGCTGGAGGACGCCTTCCCGTACGCGGAGACCCCCGACCAGCTCTCCACGATCGCCGAGGTCAAGGAGGACATGGAGAAGACGGTCCCGATGGACCGCCTGATCTGCGGCGACGTCGGCTACGGCAAGACCGAGATCGCGGTCCGCGCCGCGTTCAAGGCGGTCCAGGACGGCAAGCAGGTCGCCGTCCTCGTCCCCACCACGCTGCTGGTGCAGCAGCACTTCGGGACCTTCACCGAGCGGTACTCGCAGTTCCCCGTCGTCACCCGGGCGCTGTCGCGCTTCCAGTCGGACACCGAGGCCAGGGCCACGCTGGACGGTCTGCGGGACGGGTCCGTCGACATCGTCATCGGCACCCACCGGCTGTTCTCGTCGGAGACGAAGTTCAAGGACCTGGGCCTGGTCATCGTCGACGAGGAGCAGCGCTTCGGTGTCGAGCACAAGGAGCAGCTCAAGAAGCTGCGGGCCAACGTCGACGTGCTGACGATGTCGGCCACGCCCATCCCGCGGACCCTGGAGATGGCGGTCACGGGCATCCGCGAGATGTCCACGATCACCACCCCGCCGGAGGAGCGCCATCCGGTGCTCACCTTCGTCGGCCCGTACGAGGAGAAGCAGATCGGCGCCGCGCTCCGGCGTGAACTGCTCCGCGAGGGCCAGGTGTTCTACATCCACAACCGGGTGGAGTCGATCGACCGGGCGGCCGCCCGGCTGCGGGACATCGTCCCCGAGGCGCGGATCGCCACGGCGCACGGCCAGATGTCGGAGTCGGCGCTGGAGCAGGTCGTGGTCGACTTCTGGGAGAAGAAGTTCGACGTGCTGGTGTCGACCACGATCGTCGAGTCCGGCATCGACATCTCCAACGCCAACACCCTCATCGTGGAGCGCGGCGACAACTTCGGCCTCTCCCAGCTGCACCAGCTGCGCGGCCGGGTCGGCCGGGGCCGCGAGCGCGGGTACGCGTACTTCCTCTACCCGCCGGAGAAGCCGCTGACCGAGACCGCCCACGAGCGGCTGGCCACCATCGCCCAGCACACCGAGATGGGCGCGGGCATGTACGTGGCGATGAAGGACCTGGAGATCCGCGGCGCGGGCAACCTGCTGGGCGGCGAGCAGTCCGGTCACATCGCGGGCGTCGGTTTCGACCTGTACGTCCGCATGGTCGGCGAGGCGGTCGCGGACTACCGCGCCTCGGTGGAGGGCGGCGTCGAGGAGGAGCCGCCGCTGGAGGTCAAGATCGAGCTCCCGGTCGACGCGCACGTCCCGCACGACTACGCGCCGGGCGAGCGGCTGCGGCTCCAGGCGTACCGGTCGATCGCGGCCGCCACCTCGGAGGAGGACATCACGGCGGTGCGCGAGGAGCTGACCGACCGCTACGGCAAGCTGCCGGAGCCGGTCGAGAACCTGCTCCTCGTCGCGGGGCTGCGGATGCTGGCCCGTGCCTGCGGGGTCGGCGAGATCGTGCTCCAGGGCCCCAACATCCGCTTCGCGCCCGTGGAGCTGCGGGAGTCGCAGGAGCTGCGGCTGAAGCGGCTCTACCCGCGCACGGTGGTCAAGCCGGCCGTCCACCAGATCCTGGTGCCCCGGCCGACCGCGGGGAAGATCGGCGGCAAGCCGGTGGTGGGCCGCGAACTGCTGGCCTGGACGGGCGAGTTCCTGACCACGGTGCTCGGCTCCTGACGGAGGGCCCCCGCCGGCGCCCCGCCGCCCCCGTGGGTGGCGCGGGGCCGGTACCGTACGCCGCGTGAAGCGACACATGACGTCCGGGGCCGTGCTGACGGCCGTCGTCCTGCTCGCCGGCTGCGACGTCACGGGCGTCGGCGGGCCCGGCGGGGCCGGTGGCGAGTCGGTGCCTCCGGCCCGCGGAGGTTCCCCGGCCGCGGTGAGCCCGCTGGCGAACCCGGAGGGCACCGGCCGGGGGCTCGCCGCGGTGACGGCCGGTGCCGACCGCGACAAGGCGCGCGAGCTGGTGGAACGCCTCACGGTCAAGGGCCGCGGCCCGCGCACCGGTTACGAGCGCGACGCCTTCGGGCACGCCTGGCTGGACACGGCGGACGGGGTCGCCCTGGCCCGGAACGGCTGCGACACCCGCAACGACCTGCTGAAACTCCACGGCAGCGAGGTGGAGTTCCGCTCCGGGTCCGACTGCGTGGTCGTCTCGATGGTGCTGCACGACCCGTACACCGGCACGGACATCGCCTGGAAGAAGGCGAAGGCGGCCGAGGTGCAGATAGACCACGTGGTCCCGCTGTCGTACGCCTGGCAGCTCGGTGCCGCGCGGTGGGACGACGCCAAGCGGCGGCGGCTGGCGAACGATCCGCTGAACCTGCTGCCGGTCCAGGGCCGGGCCAACTCCGCCAAGCGGGACTCGGGGCCCGCCTCCTGGCTGCCGCCCGAGAAGGGCGTGCGGTGCGCGTACGCGGTGCGTTTCGCACAGGTGGCGCTGAAGTACGAGATGCCGGTGACCGCCCCGGACAAGCGGACCATGCTGGCGCAGTGCGGCGGATGACGCCCGGCAGACGGGTGCCGGCGCGCGCGGAAAACCGTTGCGGGGTGCGGCGAAAGGGCGGCTAGCCTGCGCCGATGGACAAGGACCTGACCATCACCACCCTCGCCGAGCGCCCCGGTCTGAAGGACGCCATGTGGCGGATGCCCGACACCTGGGACGAGTTCGTCGTCCAGGATCCGGTCGGCTGGGCCAACATCGGCCGGATCGTCGCCGAGCTGCCCGAGTACGTGCTCGTGGCCACCGACCCGGCGGGCGAGGTCGTGGCGCGGGCGTTCAGCGTCCCGCTGGCCCTGGAGGCGGACGGGCGGCGGGAGCTGCCGGACCGCGGCTGGGACCAGGTGATGCTCTGGGCCTTCTCCGACCTGCGGCACGGCCGCGCACCGGACACCGTCAGCGCCGTCGAGATCACGGTGGCCACCGGCCGTCAGGGGCAGGGCATATCGGGGCGGATGCTGGCCGCGATGCGGGACAACGCGGCGCGGCTCGGGTTCAGCGAGGTGATCGCCCCGGTGCGGCCGAGCGCCAAGAGCGCGGAGCCGCACACCCCGATCCACGAGTACGCCCACCGCACCCGGGAGTCGGACGGGCTGCCGTACGACCCGTGGCTGCGGGTCCACGTCCGCGCCGGCGGCGTGGTGGAGAAGGTGGCGCCGGCGTCGATGACCGTCAGCGGGTCGACCGGGGAGTGGCGGCGCTGGACGGGGCTGCCCTTCGAGGAGAGCGGTGCCGCCGTCGTGCCGGGCGCGCTGGTCCCGGTGCACGTCGAGGCGGAGCGCGGCTACGCGGTGTACGTCGAGCCCAACGTCTGGGTGCGCCACCGCCTCTGAGCGGCGCCCGCCCCGGCACACGCGTGCAGGCCGTCCGGTGTGGACGGCCTGCACACTCCCCCCCCCGGGGGGCGGGGCGGGGCCCCGCGTCGGACGCCCGCCGGGCGGCGGTGTCCTGGGCGGCTGGTGCGCGAAGCACCGGACCTGGGCGATCCGCGGGGATCCGTGCGGATCCCGTCGGATCAGAGCTTCAGCTCCCACAGGGTGGCGTCGTGCATGATGCCGGGGGAGACCTCGACCATGAGGCTCTTGGCGGCGGCCGGGGCGTCGAAGGCGTACGTCACGGTGACCTTCTTGCCCGGGGCGATGGTGCCGTCGAAGCCGCTGCCGACCTTGTCGTCGAAGATCTGCTCGGCCTCGACACCGTCCTCGCCGGCGCGGGCCTCGGCGGTCACCAGGGTGGAGTCGAACTTCTCCGTGCCGCCGTTCTGGATGACGACGGTGACCTGGTAGGCCTTGTTGCCGCTGGTGTGGCCGATGGCGAACTCGCTGGGCTTGTAGGCCTTCGGCTCGGAGACCGTCACCGAGAGCTTGTCGTCGTAGATGACCTCGTCGCCGCCCGCGAGGACCTCGCCCGGCGCGATGGGCTCCTCGCCGCTGTCCGCGGCCGCGTCGGTCGCGGCGTCGGCGGGCTCCTGGTTCTTGGCCTCCTCCGTGGCCACGCTCTCCACGGACTTGTTGATCTCGTCGACCGCCTTGTCGACGGCGAGCACCGTCACGACGCCCATCGCGATGCCCGCGGCGATCGCCACGCCGCCGAGGATGGTGCCGGCGAGCGCGATGCCCTTGTTGGTCGCCTGGGCGCGCTTGGCGCGGCCGAGGCCGATCAGGCCGAAGATCAGGGCGAGCAGGCCCAGGAAGCCGCCGAGCCAGAAGAGCAGCGGGATGACCGCGACGACGAGGCCGATGATGCCGAGCACCAGACCGGCGGTGCCGAGGCCGTTGCGCGGCTGCGCCTGGGGCGTGAAGCCGGCGGGCCCGCCCGGGTAGGGCGCTCCGTACTGGGACTGCGTGGGCTGAGACATGGGTGTTCCCCCCGAGTGAAGTGTGTAAAGCCTGCGTGAAGATCCGTGCTTCGCGGGGTCAATAACAGCAGAGCTTGTGAACCGAGTCAACACGAGATCTTGGGCTTACAGTGTGGGCACGCTGTGAAGCGGGCTGTCCGCGCAGTCGCTAGGATCGCCGTTACAGCAGCGTGACCAACTGATCGGGCCGGCCGAGGGGGATGCGGGTGCAGGAGAACGCGGCGGAGGTGACCGCCGCCCAGATCGCCAGACTCGCCGGTGTCGGACGCGCGGCAGTGAGCAACTGGCGGCGCAGGCACGCCGACTTCCCCAAGCCCGTCGGCGGCTCCGAGACCAGCCCGTCCTTCGCCCTCGCCGACGTCGAACGGTGGCTCCGCGACCAGGGCAAACTCGCCGAGGTCCCCCTGCGGGAACGGATCTGGCAGCAGTTCGCCGCCCACACCGGCGGCGGCGTCACCGCCCTTGTCCAGGCCGGCGCAGTCCTGCTCCTCGTCCACGACCGGCCCGCCGTCTGGCTGGAGGCGGCCGCCGTCTCCGACCCGCGCCTCGCCGAGGTGCTGCCCCCCGCGCTCGACGAGGCGCTCACCGCCCGCTTCGGCCCGCGGCACACCGTCACCGTCCCGGACGCCGCGGAACTCGCCGACGCCGTACCCCTGCTGCGGGGGATCGCCGAACTCGCCGCCGAGACCGGAGCCCGCCAGGCCTTCGAATTCCTGCTCAAACGCCATCTCGACGCCAACCCGCGCCAGTACAGCCTCACCCCGCCCGGCCTCGCCGACCTGATGGCCGCCCTCGTCCCCGTCGGCGGCACCGTCCTCGACCCGGCCGCGGGCACCGGCGCACTGCTGCGCGCCGTCCGCCGCCCGGCCCGCCTCCTCGCCCAGGACGCCGACCCCGGCCTCGCGGCGCTCAGCGCCCTGCGCCTGGCCCTGCACACCGGCGCCGACATCCGCACCGAGGCAGGCGACGCCCTGCGGGCCGACGCCTACGGCGAGCTCGCCGCCGACGCCGTGCTCTGCCACCCGCCCTTCAACGAACGCAACTGGGGCCACGACGAACTCGCCTACGACCCCCGCTGGGAGTACGGCTTCCCCGCCCGCACCGAGTCCGAACTCGCCTGGGTCCAGCACGCCCTCGCCCGGCTGCGGCCCGGCGGCACGGCCGTGCTGCTGATGCCGCCCGCCGCCGCGTCCCGCCGCTCCGGCCGCCGGATCAGAGCCGGACTGCTGCGCCGGGGCGCGCTGCGCGCCGTCGTCGCCCTCCCGGCCGGCGCCGCCCCGCCGTACGGCATCCCCCTGCACCTGTGGGTGCTGCGCCGGCCCGGCCTCGCCGACCGGCCCGCGGCCGGACTGCTCGTCGTCGACACCGCCGCCGGACAGGCCGGCACCGAAACAGCCGTCGCGGGCCGCGACCGGCTCGACTGGACGGCACTGCGCACCGCCGTGCTCGACGCCTGGGGCCCCTTCGACCGGCACGGCACGGTCGAGGAGAACCCCGGGGTCAGCCGGGCCGTCCCCGTCGTCGAACTCCTCGACGACGACGTGGACCTCGCCCCCGCCCGCCACCTGCCCCCGCCCGCCGCCGGCGGCGCCGACGAACTCGGCCGGGTGCGGGAACGGCTCACCCGCACCCTCGGCCGCACCGCCGAACTCACCCCGCGCCCCGCCCGCCCCGCACCCCCCGCCGCACCCGCCGCCTGGCCCTCCACCACCGTCGGCGAACTCGCCCGCGCCCAGGACCTCGTCCTGCGCGCCGGAGGCGCCGGCACCGCCCGCGCCGAAGCACCGCCCGCCGTGCTGACCGAACAGGACGTGCTCGCCGGACGCGGCCCCACCGGCACCCTGCCCGAAGGCCCCGAGGAAGAGCCCGTACTCATCGAGAGGGGCGACATCGTCGTCCCCGTACTCGGCAGCGGCACCGTCGTCCGGGTCGCCTGCGACGCGCTCGCCGGCGCCGCGCTCGGCCGCAACCTCCAACTGCTGCGCCCCGACCCGGCCGCGCTCGACGCCTGGTTCCTCGCCGGGTTCCTGCGCGGCAGCGCCAACCAGCGGCAGGCCAGCAGCTACGCGTCCACGGCCACCCGCCTCGACGTCCGCCGCATCCAGCTCCCCCGGCTCCCCCTCGCCGACCAGCGCCGCTACGGCGAACGCTTCCGCGCCCTCGCCGAGTTCGAGGACGCGCTCCGCCTCGCCGGCCGCCTCGGCGAACAGCTCGTCCAGGGCCTCTACGACGGCCTCACCGACGGCAGCGTGCTGCCGGAGTGACCCGCGCGGCCGACGGGAGTGACGTACCGGACAACCGTTCCGTACAACCCGCCGCCGCGTGTCGGTGTCGGTGTATACGCTTCAGTCCGCCTCCGTCCCGTCCCCAGGCACCCCAGGAGCAGGAATGCACGGCCACGGCTACGCGCCGCCGCAGCCCTCGCGCCCCTCGACAGCGCTGCTCGTCGTCGTGCGCGTCGTCCTCGTGGCGCTCGCGCTGCTCAGCTTCGGACTCCTCGCCTGGGGCACCATGCTGCGCATCGCGATCATGCGCGGCAGGCGCACCGACTGGGTGCTGTTCTGGATCTCCCTGGTCGCCGCCGTGACCTCGCTCGTCGTGATGGGGGAGTTCGGCACCGAAGCCACGACGGACTCGGCCCAGCAGGACCCGCGGCCCGTGGACTGGGTGTGCCTCGCCGCCCTCTTCACTCTCGCGATCGGCGTCCCCGTGCACTACCTGGTCACCGACATCCGGCACCACCAGCAGCCGCGCACGGCCCCCATCGGACACCACCCGGCGCCCGGCTCCCCGTACGGCCCCTACACGCCGCCGCCCGCGTACGGCTATCCCCCGCCGATACCCGCCGGCCCCGCCCACCACCCCACGCCCGCCCACCACCCCACGCCCCCGCCCGTCCCCCCGCGCATCGACCAGGTCCGCGCCGAACTCGACGAGCTGAGCGACCTGCTGCGCGGCACCGACCACCGGGACACCGGACCCGGCGACCGGGGCGGCGCCCGGTGAACGGACGGGTCGTCGGAGGCCGCTACGAGCTCTCCGCACTCATCGGACAGGGCGGCATGGGCCAGGTCTGGACCGCCTACGACGGCCGGCTCGACCGCCGCGTCGCCGTGAAACTGCTGCGCCCCGACCACATGGCGGCCGCCACCGCCGCCGACGAGATGCGCCGCCGCTTCGTCCGCGAGTGCCGCGTCACCGCCCAGGTCTGCCACCCCGGCCTGGTCACCGTGCACGACGCCGGCAGCGACGGCGACGACCTCTACCTCGTCATGCAGTACGTCGAAGGCGCCGACCTCGCCGACCACCTCGCCGAACACGAGCCCTACCCGTGGGAATGGGCCGTCGGCGTCGCGGCACAGCTCTGCTCCGTACTCGGCGCCGTCCACGCGGTGCCGATCGTCCACCGCGACCTCAAACCGCGCAACGTCATGGTCAAGCCCGACGGGACGGTCACCGTCCTCGACCTCGGCGTCGCCTCCGTCATCGACACCGACACCACCCGCCTCACCCACACCGGCTCGCCCATCGGCAGCCCCGCCTACATGGCCCCCGAACAGGCGATGGGCGGCGCCGTCGGCCCGTACACCGACCTCTACGCCCTCGGCGTGCTGCTCCACGAACTCCTCAGCGGCACCGTGCCGTTCGCCGGCTCCACCGCGCTCGGCGTACTCCACCGGCACCTCCACGAACCGCCGCTCCCGGTGCGCCAGCTCCGCCCCGAGATCCCCGAGGCGCTCGAGGCGATCGTCCTCCACCTCCTCGCCAAGGACCCCCAGCACCGGCCGTCCGGGGCGCAGGACGTCTACGAAGCCCTCCGCCCCCTGCTGCCGTCACCCGGCGGGCGGACCGGCCCCCTCGACCCGACCCGGCCCTTCGTACGCCCCCACGCCCCCTGGCCCGACCGCGCGGGCGTGCCGCCGCAGCCCGTCACACCCCCGGCCGTCCCCGCACCCCGCCCGGACGTCGCGGCCGCGGTCGACGAGGTCAAACGGCTCCTCGGCGAAGGCAGCATCACCCGGGCCGTCGACGTCCTCGGCGGCATCCTCCCGGCGGCCGCCGCCGAACACGGCGAACGGTCACCCGTCGTGCGCATCCTGCGCAAGCAGTACGCCGCCACCCTCATGGACGACGGCCAGTACCGCCGCGCCCTGCCGGAGCTGCGGCGCCTCGCCGACGACCGCACGGCGGAGGCCGGCCCGTCCGACCCGGGAACCCTCCAGTTCCGCCACGACGCGGCCCAGTGCCTGGAGCAACTCGGCGAACCCGCCGCCGCCCTGGCGGAGTACCGGGCGGTCCTGCCGTACTACGAGACCACGGACCGCGACCGGGCCTTCCAGGTCCGGCACCGGATCGGCCACCTCCTCCTCGCCGTGGGCGACCACGCGGCGGCCCAGGGGCAGTTCAGGTCCCTCCTCTACGACGCGGAACTGGCGTACGGCCCCTACCACCCCTTCCCGGGGGAGCTGCGCCGCGCCCTCGCCCGCCAACAACGCTTCAGCGCGTAGCCCGCGGGGGCGGGTGCGGTGTCCGCGGGGGCGCGGGTTCCGTTTGGGTGCGGGTGTGTGGGTGGCGCACCCCCGCTGCGCGCGGGTTGTCCTCAGACGCCGGACGGGCTTGGGTGCGGGGTTGGGCTTGCGCCTTTTGTGCGGGCGGGGGTGGTGCACCCCCGCTGCGCGCGGGTGTCCTCAAGCGCCGGACGGGCTTGGGTTGCACGGCGCTGGTCCGGTGCGTGGAGTGGGAGTTGCGGGTCCCTCCGGAGGCTAGAGCGCCCGCTCGCCCCAGACTTGACCTGCCCTAGCCGGAGGACCGTCGGCCGCTTACGCCTCCTGCGCGCCCCGTGTCCCCGGGGAACGTACCGGCCCGCCGGTGTCGGGGCTGTCTCTTCGTCCGCGGCCCCGGTCGTCGTGAGCATCTGTGGCCGCGTGTGCTGTTCGCGGCATGGCCTGGTGCCGTGTCCTCAATCGCGGGACCGGGTGGCTTTCCCACCTCCGCTGCGCGCGCGAGGTGTCCTCTCGGACGGCCCCCCTGCACCCACCTACCCGCAGCCGGAACTGCTCCCTCCCCCCGTCCGGCCGGTGCGTCCGCCGCGGACACGGGGCGCGCAGGAGGCGTAAGCGCCCGACGGTCGTCCAGTTAGGGCGACGTAGGTCTGGGGCGAGCGGGCGCTCTAGCCTCCGGAGGGACCCGCAACTTTCGTCCGGCGGTGCGGACCCGGTTCGGGCAACTCAAGCCCGTCCGGCGTTTGAGGACACCCGCGCGGAGCGGGGGTGCACCACCCCCGCCCGCACAGAAGAAACATGCCCGACCGGGCAACAAAGCCTGTCCGGCGTCTGAGGACAACCCGCGCGCAGCGTGGGTGCGCCACCCACACACCCGCACCGAACCACCTCGTCCGGCAAGGACACCCCGCGCGCAGCGTGGGTGCGCCACCCACACACCCGCACCGAACCACCTCGTCCGGCAAGGACACCCCGCGCGCAGCGTGGGTGCGCCACCCCCACACCCGCACCCCACCACGCACCCGCACCCGCGGGCACCCCCCGCGGGCTAAGCCCTCACAGCCGCACGCACCGCTCCCCGTGCAGCCGGCCCCCCGGGCGCGTGGCCCGGTCCCGCGGGGCCACGCCCCGTACGCCTCGTGACCAGCACGGTGGCGACGACCCCCAGGAGCGCCATCAGACCCACCGCCGCGCCCGCGAGCACCCCCGGGGGGCGGAAGGAGCAGCTCACCGTCGTGCGGCTTCCGTCGAGGGGGACCGCGACGAGGCCGAGATACGCGTCCGCCGGACGCCCTCCGCAGGACCACCCCGCGATCCGGGGCGCCGCGATCACCGCGACTCCCGTGCTGCCGGGCGGCATCTCCGCGGTGACGCCGTTCGCGGAGACCTCCACGGAGACCGCGCCGGTCCGGCGGAGCGCGTCCACGGCGGCGGAGAGCCGGGCCGGGTCCAGGCAGCCGATCTCCGCGTCCCGGGGCGCCTCGCCCCGGTAGGTGACGCGTTCCCCGGCGGTGTGCGCCGTGCCGAGCGGGGTGAGTGCGGCGCGCCGCTTGGGCTGCCCGCCGAGCAGCCGTTGCGGCGGGTTGTCGCCGAGGCGGGCGGTCCCGGTCCAGTCGGGGGCCCAGAGGAAGACCTCTGTGCCCGCGCGGCACGCTCCGTCCGCCGCCGGTTCGTAGACGCGGGCGCCGAGCAGCAGCTCCTGGTTGCGGAACGGCGAATCCCCGTAGGCCTGTTCCCCGCCGCCCGGCCGCACGGTGACCAGCGGCGGCACCTCCCGGCGGACGGTCCGCGGTTCGCCACCGGGCGCGCTCCGTATGCGGGCGCCGACCGAGAACACGGCGTCCGTGACCGGGTTGTCCAGGGACTGGAGGCTGCGCCCGCGCGATGTCCAGCCGCCGCCGAGCGCCGAGAGGGTGCGGGTCCACACGTCGGCGGTGTGGCTGCTGTAGTACGCGCCGCCCTGCCCGCCGAGCAGCAGCGCGTCGTTCGCGGTGAGCTGGGTGCGGCCGGGGTCGGTGCGGTAGGCGGGCCAGCCGTCGGCGGCCGCGACGGCGGCGGCGCGGGCGTCGTGGTCGGCGCCCCACGGCGGATAGTGGTCGAGGCGCAGCGGCCGTTCCCGGTCTGCGTACGCGGTGGTCGCCGCGGCCTGCCCCGCCACGGCCGCCGTGAGCAGTACGGCGGCCACCGCCACGGCCCGCCCGCGTGCGGCGAGCACCAGTCCGGCGACGGCGGCGGCGAGGCCCGCCGCGAGGAGCAGGTACGCCTCGCGCCGGGCGAGTTCGCTGCCGGTGGCGCCGAGCGCGAGGACGAGTACGGCGGCGGTGCCGCCGGCGAGCGCGCGGCGGTCCGGCCAGCCGCGGGAGAGGCAGGTCCAGGCGGCGATGACGGCGATGCCCGCGAGGACGAACGTCTGCCGGTAGGGGCTGCCGTTCGGGGTGGCGAAGGCGTGCCAGAGGAGGTGGGTGGGCCCCCACTGGAGGGAGAGGGCGACGGCGGCGGTCAGCACCGTCCACACCAGCCGCTCGCGCCGGGGCACGGCCCGGTGGAAGGCGAGGGCGAGGGCGAGGAGCAGCGTGGCGCCGCCCGTGAAGACCGCCGGGGTGAAGAAGCTGTACGTGGCGGGCAGCGTGCGGGCGAGCACGTCCGTCCAGGACGCTGGCGTGAACTCCTTGGTCCAGCCGGGGTAGGCGTGTGTCGAGCCGAGGTACACGGGGATGAGGACCGGGGCGGCGAGCCCGGTGCCGAGCAGCACCGTGCGGGTCGCGCGCAGCAGCGCCCGGGTCCGTTCCCGGCCGCTGGTTCCGTCGAGCAGCAGTCTGGCGGTCAGGACGAGGGCGGCGCCCAGGACGGCCATGTAGGCGGTGTAGAAGTTGGCGGTCCAGGCGAGGGCGACGAGTACGGGGCCGAGGAGCGGGCGCCGGCCGGTGCGCGCCCATTCGGCGGTCAGGCAGAGCAGCGGGAAGGCGATCAGCCCGTCGAGCCACATGGGGTTGTACGACGCCTCGGTGACGGACCAGCCGCACAGGGCGTAGGAGGCGCCGAGCACACCCGCCGCCCAGCGCCGGCCGCGTCCCTTGTGGAGGGCGGTGAGCAGCCAGGTCATGGCGGCCGCCGCCACCGCGGTCTTGACCAGGGTGACGACGTACACGGCCAGGTCGATGCCGTCGCGCGGGAAGAGGGCCACCAGCACCGAGAACGGGCTGGTGAGGTAGGTCCCGAGGTCGGTGAGCGCGTTGCTGCCGTAGCCGGACTGCCAGTCGAGCAGCAGGCCCCCGTCGGTCCGTCCGTGGAGCAGGTCCCACAGGCGGGCGTGGAACGGGACGAACTGGTTGCCCAGGTCGTTCACGCTGCGGGTGCGCGGGCCGAAGGGGAAGGTGCGGGCGGCGAGGTCGCCGGCGGTCACCGCCCCGGCGGTGATCAGCGCTGCGAAGGCCGCGGCCCGTCGGCGCGCGGAGAGCGGATTCCTCATGATGTGCTCGAATATGCCAGCGCGGAGGGCGGAATCAGGGGCCCGGGCACGTCAGTTCACGCAATGGTCGCCCGCAGGCCATCCGGTGCACCGGGGTGCGACATTCGGGCGGGTTGTTGTTCTTCCGTGCTGATCTCGATAGTGGTCCCCTGTTTCAACGAAGAGGAGATCATCGGCCGTTTCCACGCCCATGTGACCGCCGAACTCGAACTGCTCGGGCAGGAATTCGAGCTGGTCTACGTGGACGACGGAAGCCAGGACCGGACTCTCGACCTCCTCCAGGAGATCGCCGGCGCCGATCCCCGTACCCGGTACGTCTCCTTCAGCCGCAACTTCGGCAAGGAGGCGGCGATGCTCGCCGGTCTCCGGCACGCCGGAGGCGACGCGGTGGTCATCATGGACGCCGACCTCCAGCACCCGCCGGAGCTGGTCCGCCGCATGCTGGCGCTGCACGACGAGGGCTACGACCAGGTCATCGCCAAGCGCACCCGTACGGGCGACCGGGTCACCCGTACCGTCACCGCGCGCGCCTACTACTGGCTGATCAACCGGCTGGTGGACGTGGAGCTGGTGGACGGCGTCGGCGACTTCCGCCTGCTGTCGCGCCGCACGGTCGACGCGATCCTGGAGCTCACCGAGTACAACCGCTTCTCGAAGGGGATTTTCGCCTGGGTCGGATTCCGCACGACGACGTTCGAGTACGAGAAC
This sequence comes from Streptomyces genisteinicus, assembly GCF_014489615.1. Classification (GTDB taxonomy): domain Bacteria; phylum Actinomycetota; class Actinomycetes; order Streptomycetales; family Streptomycetaceae; genus Streptomyces; species Streptomyces genisteinicus. The sequence continues at coordinate 2,888,419 of NZ_CP060825.1, read as the reverse complement.
GCGGTACGGGAGCAGGGGCGCTCCAAGTGGAGTTTCGGGAAGCTGCTCAACTACGGACTGGACGGTCTGCTCTCGTTCAACAACAAGCCGCTGCGGGCGGCGATCTATCTGGGAATGCTGCTGCTCGGCGTGGCGACGGTGTACGCGTCCTGGATCGTCGGTGTCGCGATGGTGAACGGCGTGGACACCCCGGGATATGTCACCCTGCTGGTGGCGGTCATCGCGCTCGCCGGTGTGCAGATGCTGATGCTGGGGGTCGTCGGCGAGTACGTCGGGCGTATTTACTACGAGGTGAAGCGCAGACCGCACTTCCTGGTGAAGGCGACCAACGCCGGCCTTCCCCGGCAGGACGACGACCGCAACAGGCGCTCGGGGGAACTGGTAGGCCGATGACCCTACGGGGCCAGATCGTCAGGTTCGCGTCGGTCGGGGTGGTGAACACCGGCACGTACTACGGCCTCTACCTGGTGCTGCTGCGCTGGCTGCCGTACGTGGCGGCGCATGTGGCGGCGTTCGGACTGAGCATGGTCGGCTCGTTCTTCCTGACCTCGTACTTCACCTACCGCACGCGTCCGACCTGGCGGAAGTTCCTGCTGTTCCCGCTGACCAACGCGGCGAACTTCGCCGTCACCACCGGCGGGGTGTGGCTGCTGGTGGACGTGCTCGGGCAGAACCGCGCGTACGCGCCGCTGATCGCGGCCGGGGCGGCGATCCCGGTGACCTTCGTCGTCTCCCGCACGATCATGCTCGGCCCGGACCGCCGGCCGCCGGAGCGGGCGCGCGAACCGGTGGCTTAGCCGCTTCGTCCGCTCCTGGGGGCGCGGGCCGGGGGGCCGTGCGGGCCCCCGCATCCGACCGCCTGGCGAATCGTTTGGCGAATCAGTGGCCCACGCCACTCCGACTGCCTACCATCGATCACCGCAAGGCCTTGTGCACCGATGCACAATCTCGCCCCCGGGAGGCTCCTTTGCACCGCCGCCGTCGTACCGCGCTCACCCTCTCCGCCGCCCTCGTCGCCGCCGTGCCGCTGCTCGCCGCCTGCGGCAGCGAGGCCCACCCCGGGGCCGCGGCCGTCGTGGGCGGGCAGCGCATCGAGGTGTCCACCGTGCAGGCCCAGGTCAGGGACGTACGCGACGCGCAGCAGTCGTCGGAGCAGGCGGCACAGCTGATCAAGGACACCGGGCAGCTGGGCCGGGCCAAGCTCTACGACCTGATCGTCGACCGGGTGGTGGCCCGGGCGGCCGACGACGCGGGCGTGAGCGTCAGCCGCAAGGAGGTCCAGGCGGCCAGGGCGGCGCTCGCCCAGCAGTCCGGCGGCGACGAGCAGATGGCCGCCATGTACCTCCAGCAGCGCGGTGTCGCCCCCGACCAGCTCGACGCCGTGGTCCGCCGGGACGTCCTGGTCGGCAAGATCGCCGAGGCCATCGGAGCCACCAACACCCCCGAGGGCCAGCAGAAGATGAACGAGGCCTTCACCGTCGCCGCGAAGGCCCTCGACATCGACGTGAACCCCCGCTACGGGGCCTGGGACGACGCCAAGCTGGAGCTCGGCGCCTACAAGGCGCCCTGGATCACCCAGGTCACCAAGGAGGAGGAGCCCGTCCCGGCGGGCGCCTGAGGCACCGGCGCTCGTCGGCGCCTGCTCCGGGCGGCGCGGTAGGTTCGACGGGTGACCGCAGAAGCATCCGTCGACACCGGCCGAATCGTCCTTCTCACCGCCAGTCACCGGGTCGCCCCGGGGCTGCTGTCCTGGCCCGCCTGGCAGGCGCTGCGCTCCGCCGACCGGGTGTGCTGCGCCGACGAGGCCCATCCGCAGCTGCCGTATCTGCGGGAGGCGGGCGTCACCGTCGAGCCGGGCGTGCCGGGTGCCGAGGAGCTGGTCGCCGTCTGTGCGGGCGGCCGGACGGTGGTGGTCGTCACCTCCGGGGCGGGCGAGTCCCCGCTCACCGACGGCCTGGCCCGGCTCGCCGGTTCGGGGCGGGTCGCCATGCCCGGCCTGGAGCTGCTGCCCGGCTCCTACGACCTCCCGGGCGCCCGGCTGCTCGACCTGGTCGAGGTCATGGACCGGATCCGCAGGGAGTGCCCCTGGTCGTCGCGGCAGACCCATCGCGGGCTCGCCAAGTACGGCATCGAGGAGGCGTACGAGCTCGTCGAGGCCATCGAGGACGGCGACCGCACCGAGTTGCGCGAGGAGCTCGGCGACGTGCTGCTCCAGGTCGTCTTCCACGCCCGGATCGCCGAGGAGGACGCCGGGGAGCCGTTCTCCGTCGACGACGTGGCCGCCACGATCGTCGAGAAGCTGATCCACCGGCATCCCCACGTCTTCGGCGACGAGAAGGCCGAGACGCCGGAGGAGGTCAAGGCCCACTGGCTGCGCACCAAGGCGATCGAGAAGCAGCGGGAGTCGGTCACCGACGGGGTGCCGCTCGGCCAGCCCGGTCTGGCGCTCGCGGCCAAGCTCGCCTCCCGGGTCCGCACGGCGGGGCTGGACGTGGCCGTCCCGGCGGGCGAGGACGTCGGTTACGAGCTCCTGGCCCTCGCCGTGGCCGCGGAGGCGGTCGGGACCGACCCGGAGGCGGCCCTGCGCGCGGCCGCCCGCGCCTACCGGGACGCCGTCCGCGCGGCGGAGGGCCTCGGCGGCCGGGCCGCCGGGGGGTGAGGGCGGGCCCTCGGCCGGCGTGAGGCCCTCCGGCGCGGCCGCCGGGGTGCGGGCCCGGCCGGCGCCTCCACCGGTGCGTGGGCGCTCGGGGCGCGTCCCGAGGGCTCGGCGGCCGTGAGGGCGGCGGCCCGGGACAGCGGGCGCATGCGTCCGGCGGTCCGGATACCGTCGTGGCGTGAACGCCCCGGAAACGCCGCCCGCCGCCCCCGAACTCTTCACCTGGGAGTTCGCCACCGACCCGTACCCGGCCTACGCCTGGCTGCGCGAGCACGCGCCCGTGCACCGCACCACACTGCCGTCCGGGGTGGAGGCATGGCTGGTGACGCGCTACGCGGACGCCCGGCAGGCCCTCGCCGACCAGCGGCTCTCGAAGAATCCCGTGCACCACGCCGAGCCCGCGCACGCCCGGGGCAGGACCGGCATCCCCGGTGAGCGCAAGGCCGAGTTGATGACCCACCTGCTCAACATCGACCCGCCGGACCACACCAGGCTCCGGCGGCTGGTGTCGAAGGCGTTCACGCCGCGCCGGGTGGCGGAGTTCGCGCCGCGGGTGCAGGAGCTGACGGACCGGCTGATCGACGGCTTCGCGGAGAAGGGGAGCGCGGACCTCATCCACGAGTTCGCCTTCCCGCTCCCCATCTACGCCATCTGCGACCTGCTCGGCGTCCCGCCCGAGGACCAGGACGACTTCCGGGACTGGGCCGGCATGATGATCCGGCACGGCGGCGGCCCGCGCGGCGGGGTGGCGCGCTCGGTGAAGAAGATGCGCGGCTACCTGGCCGAGCTGATCCACCGCAAGCGCGAGCAGCCGGGCGACGACCTGATCTCCGGTCTCATCCGGGCCTCGGACCACGGTGAGCACCTGACCGAGAACGAGGCGGCCGCGATGGCCTTCATCCTCCTCTTCGCCGGTTTCGAGACCACGGTGAACCTCATCGGCAACGGCGTGTACGCGCTGCTCCGCAATCCCGCCCAGCGCGAGCGCCTGCAGTCCTCGCTCGCCGCGGGCGAGAGCGCGCTGCTGGAGACGGGGGTGGAGGAACTCCTGCGCTGGGACGGTCCGGTGGAGCTGGCCACCTGGCGGTTCGCGACCGAACCGCTCACCATCGGCGGGCAGCCGGTGGCCGCCGGGGACCCGGTCCTGGTGGTCCTCGCCGCCGCGGACCGGGACCCGGCGCGGTTCGCGGACCCGGACACCCTCGATCTGTCACGTGCCGACAACCAGCATCTGGGTTACGGGCACGGCATCCACTACTGCCTCGGCGCACCGCTCGCCCGGCTGGAGGGGCAGACGGCGCTCGCGACGCTGCTGCGGCGTGCACCGGATCTGCGGCTTGCGGTGGATTCGGGTGATCTGCGCTGGCGGGGAGGGCTCATCATGCGCGGATTGCGCACGCTGCCCGTCGAGTTCACCCCCACCGCGAGGTGACGGACCGTCAGGAATGTGACTTTCACGTGATCTCTGCTGCATCGACTTGTGACTTGCGTTCGAATGCGGCTACGTTCACCCCCACCCGAGGACCTCGCAAGGTCACACGGGCCTCAGCAGTCACGCGAAAGGCAACCGCATGCGCTCCGGGAACGGACGTCACCGCCGCCCCCGTCAGGCACCGGCCATCGTCGTCGCGGCGGGGGTGACCGGATCGGCCATCGCCATCCCGCTGCTCGGCGCGGGCTCCGCGTCCGCCGCCGACGCCTCCACCTGGGACCGCGTCGCCGAGTGCGAGTCCGGCGGCAACTGGTCCATCGACACGGGCAACGGCTACTACGGCGGTCTCCAGCTCTCGCAGGAGACCTGGGAGAGCTTCGGCGGCACCGCGTACGCGCCGAGCGCGGACCTCGCGAGCCGCTCGCAGCAGATCGCCGTCGCGGAGAAGGTCCTCGGCGCCCAGGGGCCCGAGGCCTGGCAGGCGTGCGCGATCGTGGCGGGCCTGGTGGACGACGGCGCCGACAGCGGCGTCGACCCCGGCGCCCTGCCCCGGGACCTGCTGAAGCCGGAGCCCGAGGTGAAGAAGGAGGGGCAGCGGGACGCCGCGACGGGAGACGCCGCGGTGACCCCGGAGCCCGAGGCCGAGAAGCCGGAGAAGGACGCGGAGCCGGCCCCCGAGGCCTCGGAGCCCGCCGGCACGCCGTCCGCCCCCGAGGCGCGCGAGGAGGAGGAGCCCCCGGCCGGCGGGTCGTCCTCGCCTGCCGACGGCGCCACGGGCAAGCACCGCGGCGAGCCGGCCCGCGAGGACGCCGAGGCGGCGGATCCGGCCGCGCCGGCGGACGGCGGCGAGGACCGCGACGGGGGCCGCCACGCCTCACGGGGTGACGGTGCGGCACGTGACGGTGTGACCGGTTCCGCTCCGGCCGGGGCGTACACGGTGCAGACGGGGGACAGCCTCTGGGCCATCGCCGGCGAGCAGGAGGTCCCCGGCGGCTGGGCCGCCCTCTACAAGGCCAACGAGGCGACCGTGGGCGACGACCCCGACCTCATCCTGCCCGGTCAGAGCCTCGATCTCGGCCTGGAGCAGGAGTAGTTCACCAGGTCGGTTCGACGGTAAATGTCCGATCTGTGCGAGTGAGACAAGGGTCTCTTTGCCGCAACTCGCCCTTTTCGGCGGCCGATTTCGGTCATCTCGGCCACGACCTGCGGAAACACCTCCGGTGCCGGTGACGCTTCGTCCGAATTCTCCCCGATGTTCGCCTTTGAACATCGGGGAGCGGTGTGTTTACGGTCGTTCCGCTCGCCACCGCGGGCACCGCTGACCGAAACGCCGAATCCTGCCGTCGGTCGGGGGGAACAGTCGACGCTCGAAAAGCGCCGAAGGCAGGAGCGGGGGACCCAGGTAGGTGCCGGCCCCGGCCGTCCGAGGAGGACGCCGGTCACGGCTAGGGGTGGAGCCGCGCGCAAGGACGCGCGGCCGGGCAACTTTCCGGCCCGAACCCGACAGCTCACCTCGCAGGCGTCGGTGAGGAGTACGTCCATGCTGCGTTCCGGCATTGCCAAGCACCGCCGTCCGTCGAAGATCGCCCGCGTCGCCGCGCTCGCCGGCGTCGCCGGTGCCGCCATCGCCGCCCCGCTCCTGGGTGCCGGCTCCGCCTCCGCCGCGACCGCCTCCGAGTGGGACAAGGTCGCCCAGTGCGAGTCCGGCGGCGACTGGTCCATCAACACGGGCAACGGCTACTACGGCGGCCTGCAGTTCTCCGCCTCCACCTGGGCCGCCTACGGCGGCACCGCCTACGCCTCCACCGCGGACCAGGCCAGCAAGGCCCAGCAGATAGCCGTCGCCGAGAAGGTGCTCGCGGGTCAGGGCAAGGGTGCCTGGCCGAGCTGCGGCGTCGGTCTGTCGAGCGCCGCCTACGACGGCGGCGCCGCCGAGCAGCCCGCCGAGAAGCGTGCCGAGGCCCCGACCACCCGCTCCGACCGCGCCGAGGCCCCCGCGCCGAAGAAGTCCGCCGGGGCGAAGAGCTTCAAGAAGGGCGACGGCGAGTACAAGGTCCTGGCCGGCGACACCCTCAGCTCGATCGCGAAGGCCGAGAAGGTCGAGGGCGGCTGGGAGAAGCTGTTCGAGCTCAACAAGGACGTCGTCGAGGACGCCGACGTCATCCACCCGGGCCAGCAGCTGCACCTGAGCTGACTCCGCCCGCCCCACGGCTCCCGGCCCGGCGCCCCCTTCCCCCGAAGGCGCCGGGCCGGGTCCGTGTGCGGCCGCCTCCCACGGGTGCGGAGCGGGCGTCCCGGACCCCCGGCCCCACCCGGCCCGGCCCCGGCCGGACGGCCCGCCACCCCGGTTACCGCCGGGTAGAAGCGGTGGGTTTGTCCTCCGGTGAGTTGCTTGATGCCCTTTTTCGTCCCAGGGGACGGGCATCGGCCCGGCGTACGCCGCCGCGCCGGTTAGGCTCTTGCCGCAAGGCCAAGCAGACCTCTGCACTTTTCTCGCGTCACATCCCAGAAGGAGATGCTCGTGCCGTCCATCGACGTCGTCGTAGCCCGGGAAATCCTCGACTCCCGAGGCAACCCCACGGTCGAGGTCGAGGTTGGCCTCGACGACGGCAGCACGGGTCGTGCTGCCGTTCCGTCCGGCGCCTCCACCGGTGCGTTCGAGGCACTCGAGCTCCGCGACGGTGACCAGAACCGCTACCAGGGCAAGGGTGTCGAGAAGGCCGTCCTCGCCGTCATCGAGCAGATCGGCCCGGAGCTCGTCGGCTACGACGCCACCGAGCAGCGCCTGATCGACCAGGCGATGTTCGACCTGGACGCCACCCCGGACAAGTCCTCGCTCGGCGCCAACGCCATCCTCGGCGTCTCCCTCGCCGTCGCGCACGCCGCCTCCGAGGCGTCCGACCTCCCGCTCTTCCGCTACCTGGGCGGCCCGAACGCGCACCTGCTGCCCGTTCCGATGATGAACATCCTGAACGGCGGCTCGCACGCCGACTCCAACGTGGACATTCAGGAGTTCATGATCGCCCCCATCGGCGCGGAGTCCTTCTCCGAGGCCCTGCGCTGGGGCACCGAGGTCTACCACACCCTCAAGAAGGTGCTGAAGACCAAGGGCCTGTCCACCGGTCTCGGCGACGAGGGCGGCTTCGCGCCGAACCTCGACTCCAACCGCGCCGCCCTCGACCTCATCCTCGAGGCCATCAAGGAGGCCGGCTACGCCCCGGGCAAGGACATCGCCCTGGCGCTCGACGTGGCCGCGTCCGAGTTCTACAAGGACGGCGTCTACCAGTTCGAGGGCAAGTCCCGCTCGGCCGCCGAGATGACCGAGTACTACGAGGAGCTCGTCGCCTCGTACCCGCTGGTCTCCATCGAGGACCCGCTGTTCGAGGACGACTGGGCCGGCTGGAAGGTCCTCACCGACAAGCTCGGCACCAAGGTGCAGATCGTCGGCGACGACCTCTTCGTCACCAACCCGGAGCGCCTGGCCCGCGGCATCGAGGACGGCGCCGCCAACGCCCTGCTGGTCAAGGTCAACCAGATCGGTTCGCTGACCGAGACCCTGGACGCCGTCGAGCTGGCCCAGCGCAACGGCTTCAAGTGCATGATGTCCCACCGCTCCGGCGAGACCGAGGACGTCACCATCGCCGACCTGGCCGTCGCCACCAACTGCGGTCAGATCAAGACCGGCGCCCCGGCCCGCTCCGAGCGCGTCGCCAAGTACAACCAGCTGCTGCGCATCGAGGAGATCCTCGACGACGCCGCGGTGTACGCGGGCCGCTCCGCGTTCCCCCGGTTCCGCTTTGCGGACCAGTAAGCACAGCCGCTTTGCGGACCAGTAGGCACAGCCGCTTCGCGGACCAGTAGGCACAGCCGTTCCGAGAGCTGAGCCCCCGGGGCCGAGTGCCCCCGGCGGGGGCCGACGCCCCCGCCTCCGTACGTCCCCGGCCGCGGTCCCGTACCGTGTCCGGGGACGTACGCGCGCAACGGGGAGGCGAGACCATGGCCCGCAGGCCGCCCGGGGACCAGGACCGGTTCTCCACCGCGACCAGGATCAGGCTGCTCGGCGAGCAGACCGCCGCCCGTGTCTACCGGTCCCAGAACCGCCGCCAGGCGCGTCGCTCCCGGCTCACCGGCCGGGCCGCCTTCCTCGCGCTGGTCGTCTGCTCCCTGGTCGTCGCCCTCGCCTACCCGATACGGCAGTACGTCTCCCAGCGCGCGGAGATCGCCGAGCAGGAACGCCTCATGGAGGAGGCGCACGAGGAGGTCGAGCGCCTGCGGGACGAGAAGGCGCGCCTCCAGGACGACATGTACGTCCGGCGGCTCGCGCGCGAGCACCTCCACTACGTCTACCCCGGCGAGACCGCCTACACGGTGATCGACCCGGAGGCGGCCGAGGAGCGCCGCGCGGACGACGGCGCGGCGGACCGCCCCTGGTACTCGAACGTGTGGAACGGCGTCGACGAGGCCGACCGCGAGTAGTGCCCGGCCGTCCCGGCCGCGATCCCAGCATCCCGACAGCGAACACAGCATCAAGGCAGGCATGGAAACCCCTCCTCCCACCACCGAGCACACCGAGCCGACCGACGCGGACATCGCCGCGTTCGAGCAGCAGCTCGGCCGGCCGCCGCGCGGGCTGCGCGCCATCGCGCACCGCTGCCCCTGCGGGCACCCGGACGTCGTCGAGACCGCCCCCCGCCTGCCGGACGGGACGCCCTTCCCGACGCTCTACTACCTGACCTGCCCGCGTGCCGCGTCCGCGATCGGCACGCTGGAGGCCAACGGCGTCATGAAGGAGATGCAGGGCCGGCTGGCCACCGACCCGGAGCTGGCCGCCGCCTACCGGGCCGCCCACGAGGACTACATCGCCCGCCGCGACGCCGTCGAGGTGCTCCAGGGCTTCCCGAGCGCCGGCGGCATGCCGGACCGGGTCAAGTGCCTCCATGTGCTCGTCGGCCACTCCCTCGCCGCCGGGCCCGGGGTGAACCCGCTGGGCGACGAGGCGATCTCGATGCTGCCCGAGTGGTGGCGCAAGGGCCCCTGCGTCACCGGCTGCGCCACCGGGGAGGAGGGCGAGTGAGGCGCGTCGCCGCCGTCGACTGCGGCACCAACTCGATCCGCCTGCTCGTCGCCGACGTCGACCCGGAGACGGGGAGCCTCACCGACCTCGACCGCCGGATGACCATCGTCCGGCTCGGCCAGGACGTCGACCGCACCGGCCGGCTCGCCCCCGAGGCGCTGGAGCGCACCTTCGCCGCCTGCCGCGAGTACGCGGGGATCATCGAGGAACTGGGCGCCGAGACCGTCCGCTTCGTCGCCACCTCCGCGTCCCGGGACGCCGAGAACCGCGAGGAGTTCGTCAGCGGGGTGCTCGGCATCCTGGGCGTGGAGCCCGAGGTCGTCACCGGCGACCAGGAGGCCGAGTTCTCCTTCACCGGGGCCACCCGCTCCCTCGCGGGGCGGACCGACCTGGCGACCCCCTACCTGGTCGTCGACATCGGCGGCGGCTCGACCGAGTTCGTCGTCGGCGACGAGCACGCGCGCGCCGCCCGCTCCGTCGACATCGGCTGCGTGCGGCTGACCGAGCGCCACGCGCCGGACAGCCCGGCGACGCCCGCGCAGACCGACGCGATCCGGGCGGACATCGAGGCGGCTCTCGACCTGGCGGCCGAGACCGTCCCGATCGGCACGGCCGGCACCCTGGTCGGCCTGGCCGGTTCCGTGACCACCGTCGCCGGCATCGCGCTCGGCCTCGACGCCTACGACTCGGAGCGCATCCACCACTCGGTGATCTCCCGTGACCAGGTCGAGGAGATCACCGCCATGCTGCTGGGGGCCACCCACGACGAGCGAGCGGCGATCGGCGTGATGCACCCCGGCCGGGTCGACGTCATCCAGGCCGGGGCGCTCGTCCTGCTGGAGATCATGCGCCGCACCGGCGCCCGCGAGGTCGTCGTCAGCGAGCACGACATCCTGGACGGCATCGCCTACAAGGCGGCCGAGGGCTGGTCCTGACCCCGGGCGCCCGGGCGGGCGCGGGTCAGGCGCCCGGTGCGTCCGGGGACGGCGAGGCGGGGGTCAGCACGACGAACTCCGCCCCGGCGGGGTCGGTGCAGACCGCCAGCCGCCCCACGCCCTCCGCGTCCTCCGGGCCCATGGACACCCCGCCGCCGCCCTCGCGGACCCGGGCGACCGTCGCGTCGCAGTCCGAGGTGCCGAAGACGGGGTGCCAGTACGGCTTCACCTCGCCCGAGGCGAACATCTCCGGCATGGCCATCACCCCGCCGAACATCCGCTCCGGCGGCTGCCCCTTCGGCGTCACCATCGTGTACGTGCCGCCGCCGCCGGGGAGCTCGGTGTCCTGGCCGGTCCAGCCGAAGACGGCGCCGTAGAAGCGCTGCGCGGCGGCGGAGTCGGTCGTCATCAGCTCCACCCAGCCCAGGCTGCCCGGACCGTCCGCGACCCCGATGCCGCCGTAGGAGCCCGACTGCCAGACCGCGAACTGCGCCCCCTGCGGGTCGGTGAGCTGGGCGAGCCGGCCCTCCTCCGACACCTGTGACGGCGGCATCCGCACGGTGCCGCCCGCCTCCTCGGCGGCCTTGACGGTGGCGTCGATGTCGCGGGTGTCGTAGTAGACCATCCAGGCCGACCGCGCGCCCGGCTCGGTGAGCTTCCCGACCGCGCCCACCGCCTTCCCGTCGAGCTGGAACATCTGGTAGTCGCCGCCGCCCTCGCCGCCGTCGCCTCCCATCGGCCGGGCCTGCCAGCCGAAGACCCCGGCGTAGAAGCGGGCCGCCGCGTCGACGTCGGGGGAGCCCAGATCGATCCAGCAGGGCTGACCGGGCACGAAGTCCGTGGTGATCATCTCTCCGTCGCTTTCTCCTGGTTCCTGCACACATCGGCTCTTTCAGCCTGTCACCAGCCGCGAACGGATGCGCGCCGAACCGCCCGGGGCGCGCGGGCGCGCTCCCGGAACGCCGGGTGCCCGGCCGGCCCCCTGAACCGGCCGGGCTTCTCCGGCAGCCCCGCAGGGCCTCCTCGGTGCCGGATCACACGGTGGACTGCGTGATCACGGACGACATGATCAGAGCGTGGACTTGAACAGCAGGCGGTTCGGCGTCCCGCTCACGTTGCCGCCGATCACGTTGGCGGTCGCGTTGTTGATCAGCCAGGTGTTGACGGTGGCGCTGGACGCGTCGCCGTAGGTGGCCTTGTAGAGCGCGGCCACCCCGGAGACGTGCGGCGACGCCATCGAGGTGCCGCTCATCGAGGTGGAGCCGCCGCCCGCGCGGGCGGAGGTGATGCTCACGCCCGGCGCGTAGATGTCGGCGCAGCCGCCGTAGTTGCTGAAGCTCGCCTTGCGGTCCGAGGAGTCCGACGCGGCGGCCGTGATGGTGCCCGCCGCACTGGCCGGCGAGTAGTTGCAGGCCGGCTGGTTGTCGTTGCCCGCGGCCACGGCCAGGTGCACACCGGAGTTGGCCAGCGCGGTGGCGGCGTTGTTCATCGCCGACGAGTAGCCGCCGCCGAGCGAGGCGTTGGCGACGGCGGGCTTCACCGCGTTCTGCCGCACCCAGTCGAAGCCGGCGATGATGCCGGAGTAGGAGCCGGAGCCCTGGCAGTCCAGCACCCGCACACCGCGGAGCTGGACGCCCTTGGCCACGCCGTACACGGTTCCGCCGACGGTCCCCGCGACATGGGTGCCGTGCCCGTTGCAGTCCGCGCCGTTGCCGCCGAACGCGTCGAACACGTTCCGCGCCCGGCCGCCGAAGTCCGCGTGGGCCGTGTCGATGCCGGTGTCGATGATGTACGCGGTCACCCCGGAGCCGTTGCGGGTGTACGTGTACGAGCCGTCGCGGCCGCTGCGCTGGTCGATCCGGTCCAGGCCCCAGGGGGCGTTGTACTGGGTGGCCGTGGAGACGATCCGCTGGTCCTCCTCTATGGAGGCCACCCGCGAGTCGGCCCGAAGCCGGTTCAGCTGGGCGGACGTCAGGTCGGCGGCGAAACCGTTGATGACGTCCTCGTACACGTGACGGGCCTTCAGCGAGCGGGCCTTCAGCAGGCCCGCGGGGTCGGCGCCCTCCTTGAGGGTGACGATGTAGCGGCCCGCGATCTCCTGGGCGGCGGGGGCCTGGGCGACGGCGACGAGCGGGGCGGGCGACTCGGCGGCGGCGACCGCGGGGGTGAGGGCCAGGGGGAGTGCGACGGCGAGGGCGCCGATGTGGGTTCTGCGCATGGGGAAGCTGACACCTTTCGTGGGACCGGCCCGGAGGGTGCCGGGACCGGCGGGTGGGGGAGCGCACGGTCCGCCCCGCCGGGCGGTGGGTGGCCGGCCGGCGGTGTGGCGGGTGGGGCGCGGAAGGTGGGACAGCACGCTGTGCGGGGGGTGCGCCGGGCACGTGCGGGCGGTGACGAGGGCCGCCCGGTGCCCTCCCGTCCCTCGTGACGGGGGCGTCCGGTGCGCACCGCTCACCGGCCGGGAGGACGGGGTCGCCGTCCGCCGGTCGCGGTGGAAGGTGCGGTGCGCGGCGAAAACATACTGGGGGTGACGGGAGGTTGACCACGGCCGAATCAGGCGTGACCGTTTGCGGTCATCCGCGCCTTCCGTCCGCCCGCGGCGCCCCGCGGGCGTGTTCCGGCCATGGCCACGGCGACCCGTGCCGCCCTAAGGTCGCTCCATGCCGGTCAGCGACCCCCACGACCCCGGCCCCGACGACGCGCTCGGGGGCGTGCCCGAGGAGGTGCGGGCCTGGCTCGTCGAGCGCCGGCTCGCCGTCGGCGGCGGGCGCCGCGTCGCGACGCCCGAGCGCGCCCTGCACGAGCTGGTCGCCGAGCAGCGCCGCCGGCTGGCCGCCCTCGACCGGGGGCTCGACTCCTTCGACGACGTCCTGCGCCTGCTGCCCGACCTCCGCCGGACGGGGCGCGAGACGCTGGAAGTCGAGTTCTACGACGACCGGGTCCGGCTGCGGCAGCGGATGGAGGACCTGGACGAGCTGTGCCGCGACCAACTCCTGGCCATGCGGGCGACGTTCCCCGCGCCCGAGGTGCTGGAGGCGGGCCTGGCGGACGATCTGCGGGCGCTGGACCGGGGCGTCGCGATGCTGCTGCTCGTCTCCGCACGCGCCGCCCGGAGCACCGGCGCGGCGCGCTATCTCGCGGCGATGCTCGACCGCGGCGCGCAGATACGCGTCGCGACGACCGTCCCGCTCCATCTGAACGTCGTGGACCGCGCGGTGACCGTCCTCGCCCTCGGCCCCGCGCCCCAGCGGGGCGAACGCGCCGAGGACGTGATCCTGCACAGCTCCCGGCTCGCGGACTGCTTCGCCCGGGTCTTCGAACACCACTGGAGCACCGCGCGCCCCTACGAGGACGGTGCGGCCGGGGACGACTGGTCGCCGCGGGAGCGCGAGGTGCTCGCCCTGCTCGCGGCGGGCGCCAAGGACGAGGCGATCGCCAGGCGGCTCGGCTGCTCGGAGCGCACGCTCCGCCGTCTGATCACCGGCCTGGTCGCCCGCCTGGGCGCGGACAGCCGCTTCGCCGCGGGGGTCCGCGCCGCGCAGCTGGGGCTGGTGGAGTGAGGGGACGGAGGGGGGCGAGGCCGGTGCGCGAACCGGCCGCGCACCTGCGCCGGACCCTCCTGGACGCCCCGCCGCGCCGCGCCCGGACCCCCTCCGCGAGAAAGTTCGTGAAGTTCTTCACAAGGAATTCCCTCCCAAGGGGCCCTTCCGACCCCCGAAACCCGCTCCCCCCGCCCCTGTTGGGCTTCGGAACAGGGATTCCGAGGACTCCCGCGGGCTTCGGCCGAGTGGGCGACGCCGCCCGGGCGTGCCGCGTGCCGACTCCTTAGGTGCCAGCTCACGAGGGGTGAACAACGTCCTCCGCCACCTCGGGGTTCCCGCCGCAGGTCATGACCTGGGTCACGTGGGCGGCGGAGTGTAGCAGAGGTCGTCCAGAACCTTGTGAAGGGGCTCACGAGCACCCCCTGGGGGTGGGGTGGATACTCGATGGCATGAGCACCACGGAGCGTCCCAGGATCCTCGTTGTAGGCGGTGGGTACGTAGGCCTGTACGCGGCACGTCGCATCCTGAAGAAGATGCGCTACGGCGAAGCGACCGTCACGGTCGTCGACCCGCGCTCGTACATGACGTACCAGCCCTTCCTCCCCGAAGCTGCCGCCGGCAGCATCTCGCCTCGGCATGTCGTCGTCCCGCTGCGGCGCGTGCTGCCCAAGGCTGAGGTGCTCACCGGCCGGGTCACGACCATCGACCAGGACCGCAAGGTCGCCACCGTCGCGCCGCTCGTCGGCGAGGCGTACGAGCTGCCCTTCGACTACCTGGTGATCGCGCTCGGCGCCATCTCCCGCACCTTCCCGATCCCCGGCCTCGCCGAGCAGGGCATCGGCATGAAGGGCATCGAGGAGGCCATCGGGCTGCGCAACCACGTCCTCGAGCAGCTGGACAAGGCCGACTCGACCACCGACGAGGAGGTCCGCCGCAAGGCGCTCACCTTCGTCTTCGTCGGCGGCGGCTTCGCCGGCGCCGAGACCATCGGCGAGGTGGAGGACCTGGCGCGCGACGCGGCCAAGTACTACACCAGCGTCAAGCGCGAGGACATGCGCTTCGTCCTCGTCGACGCCGCGGACAAGATCCTCCCCGAGGTCGGTCCGAAGCTCGGCAAGTACGGCAAGGAGCACCTGGAGGGCCGTGGGGTCGAGGTCTACCTCTCCACCTCCATGGACTCCTGCGTCGACGGCCACGTGGTGCTGAAGAACGGCCTGGAGGTCGACTCCAACACCATCGTGTGGACCGCCGGTGTGAAGCCGAACCCGGCGCTGGCCCGCTACGGCATCCCGCTCGGCCCCCGCGGCCACGTGGACTGCAACGAGAAGCTCCAGGTCAACGGCACGGACTACATCTGGGCCGCCGGCGACAACGCCCAGGTGCCGGACATGGCCCTGCGCAAGGCCGGTGTCGAGAACGCCTGGTGCCCGCCGAACGCCCAGCACGCGCTGCGCCAGTCGAAGGTCCTCGGCGACAACGTGATCTCCGGGATGCGCGGCTTCCCGCAGAAGACCTACGAGCACGCCAACAAGGGCGCGGTCGCCGGTCTCGGCCTGCACAAGGGCGTCGCGATGATCGTCGTCGGCAAGATGAAGATCAAGCTCAAGGGCCGTCTCGCCTGGTACATGCACCGCGCGTACCACGGCATGGCGATGCCGACCTGGAACCGCAAGATCCGTGTCTTCGCGGACTGGACGCTGGCGATGTTCCTCAAGCGCGAGGTCGTCTCCCTGGGTGCCATGGAGACGCCGCGCGAGGAGTTCTACGAGGCCGCCAAGCCGACCCCGCCGCCGGCCGCCGCGGTGAAGCCGGAGGCCGAGAAGGCCAAGGCGTCGTAAGGACAGCCGTACGCCCGAAGGGGCCGCCCGCCATCCGTGGTGCGGGCGGCCCCTTCGGCGTTCCCGCTGCGGGCTGCGGGCTGCGGGCGACGGCCGGGCCACCGGTGCTCCGTCCGCACGCGGCGTGGTCCGGGAAGCACACGGGGTGGTCACCCTGTTGACGGTGGAGCGCGTTTCGCGAGAGCGCGTTTCGTGGGAACCACCGTCACGGAGGTGTGTGCCATGGCCGACGCCGCGCTGCGGCTGACCACTCTTGCCGAGGAACTGCTGGGGGCCCCGTTCCCGGTGCGCGTCCGCGCCTGGGACGGCAGCGAGTCCGGGCCCCCGGGCGGCCCCGTCCTCGTCGTGCGCCACCGCCGGGCGCTGCGCAGGCTGCTGTGGCGGCCGGGCGAGCTGGGCCTCGTCCGCGCCTGGGTCGCCGGCGAGATCGACGTGGACGGCGACCTGTACGAGGCGCTCGGGCTCCTGACGGGCGTGCTGTGGGAGACCGGCCCCGGGGACGGGAGACGGCTCCGTGCCCTGCGCGACCCGCGTCTGCGGGCCGCCGCCCGCAGCCTGCTCGCGCTCGGCGGCCCGCTGCCGCCGCCCCCGCCGCCCGCGGAGGAGGCGCGCCGCCGCCCCGGCCGCGTGCACACCCGGCGGCGCGACCGGGAGGCCGTCAGCCACCACTACGACGTGGGGAACGACTTCTACCGCCTCGTGCTCGGTCCGTCGATGGTCTACTCGTGCGCCTACTGGGACGAGGAGGGCGGCACCCTGGAGGACGCCCAGCGGGACAAACTCGACCTGGTGTGCCGCAAACTCGCCCTGAAGGAGGGCGACCGGCTGCTCGACGTCGGCTGCGGCTGGGGCTCGATGGCCGTCCACGCGGCGCGCGAGTACGGTGCCCGCGTCACCGGGATCACCCTCTCCCGCGAGCAGGCCGCCCACGCCCGCAAGCGGGTCGCCGAGGAGGGCCTGACGGACCGGATCGAGATCCGCGTCCAGGACTACCGCGACGTGGCTGACGGCCCGTACGACGCGATCTCCTCGATCGGGATGGCCGAGCACGTGGGCCGGGTCCGGTACCGCGAGTACGCCGACCGGCTGCTCTCGCTGCTGGAGCCGGGCGGACGGCTGCTCAACCACCAGATCGCCCGCCGTCCGGAGCCCGACGAATCGGCCTACGAACTGGACGCGTTCATCGACCGCTACGTCTTCCCCGACGGGGAGCTCTCGCCGCTCGGCCGGACGGTCGCCGCGCTGGAGGACGCGGGCTTCGAGGTCCGGGACGTCGAGGCGATCCGCGAGCACTACGCGCGGACCCTGCGCGCATGGGTCGCCAACCTGGAGGACGCCTGGCCCCGCGCCCTGCGGCTGGTGTCGCCCGGCCGGGCGCGGGTGTGGCGGCTCTACATGGCCGCCTCGGCCGTGGCCTTCGAGCGCAACCACATCGGGGTCAACCAGATCCTCGCCGTCCGCACGCCCACGTCGGGCGCCTCGGGCATGCGGGCGCGTACCCGCGACTGGAGGTAGCACGCGTCCGGCGGCGTCCGCCGCCGGACGTACGGGCGGACGGGACCCGGCGCGTGCCGGGCTCGTTCCGGGGACGGGGCTGCCGGGGCCGCCGGGGCCGCCGGACCGTGTGGGGCGGCCGGGGTCGTTCCGGGCCCGTCGCACCGGAGCAGGGCAGGTGCGGGCGCCCACGACCCTCCCGGGGTGCCCGCCTCCGCCCGGCGTCCCCGGCTCGCGCGACCCGCGTCCGCACGGCGTCCCCGCCCCCGGACACGGGTGTGCCCCGGACGGAGACCGCTCCGTCCGGGGCACACCCCCTGCGCGCCGCGCGCTACTCGGTCTTGATGGCCGTCAGCATGTTCAGCCGCGCGGCGCTCCGCGCCGGCCACATGGCGGCCAGCACGCCGACCACTCCGGCCAGCAGCAGGAAGACGCCGATCCGGTCCCAGGGCAGGACGAGTGCGTAGCCGGGGATCTCGCCCCGGATCGTCTCGCCGATCGCCCAGCCGAGGAAGGTGCCCAGGCCGACGCCGATCACCGCGCCGAAGAGGGAGATGACCACGGCCTCCAGGCGGATCATCCGCTTCACCCTGCGGCGGTCGAGGCCGATCGCGCGGAGCATGCCGATCTCCTGCTGGCGCTCGAACACCGACATGGCCAGCGTGTTGACGACACCGAGCACCGCGATCAGCAGGGCCATCGCCAGCAGGCCGTACATGATGTTCAGCGCGGTGTTGATGAAGCCGCCGAACAGGTTGCGGATGTCCTGCTGGTCCATGACGCTGATCGCCGGGTTGTCGCCCAGGGCGTCGACCAGCGCCTGCTCGTTGGCGTCGCTCGCGCCGCCGTCCATCGCCACCCAGATCTCGGGGATGTACGGCCTCGTTTCGTACGGCGCCACCAGCGAGGCGGGCACCAGCACGGGGGAGAGGAACTCGTTGCCCCGGTAGACGGCGCCGACGGTGACGTCCGCCCGGTGCGGGTCGTCGGCGTCGCCGAAGTTCGCGGGCAGCGTGTCGCCGACCTTGTACCCGTTCGACTTCGCCGTGTCCTCGGCGATCGCGATCTGCCCCTTGCCGAGGCTCGCCAGCGAACCGGAGACCGTCTTCAGGTCGAAGACCTTCTCCACGTCGCCGGGGGTGACCGCCGACGCCGAGTGCCAGGTGTCCTTGATCTCCAGCGAGGTCGCCTGCTGCGGGGAGACCGCGGCCACGCCCTTCGCCTTCTCGATCGCCTCCAGCGCCGAGGCGTCGAGCGCCCCGCCGGACGCCATCGAGATCATGTAGTCGGCGCGGATGTTGTCGGTGGTCATCTTGTCGATGGCCTGGCCGAGGGTGACGCCCAGCACGGAGAGTCCGGTGACCAGGGTCAGGCCGATCGCCAGCGCGGAGGCCGTGGCGCCGGTGCGGCGCGGGTTGCGGACCGCGTTCTGCCCGGCGAGCTTGCCGGCGACGCCGAACACGCCCTGGAGCAGCGGGCGGAAGAGCGCGATCACCGGCCGGGACAGCAGCGGGATGAGGACGATGACGCCGATCAGGGCGAAGAACGCGCCCGCGCCGATCAGCATCCGGCCGTCGCTGCCGCCGGTGGCCGCGCCGCCGGTGATGCCGGCCGCGCCGAGCAGGGTGATGACGGCGCCGATGCTGTTGCGCACCACGAGCGACTTGGTGCTGGCCACCGCGTGGACGCTGCTCATCGCCGCCACGGGCGCGATCTTCGCGGCCCGGCGGGCGGGCAGCCAGGCGGCCAGGACGGTGATCAGGACGCCGACCGCGAACGCCGCGCCGACGGCCGTGGGCGAGACGACCAGCGGGCCGGCCGGCACCTTGGCGCCGAAGGCGCCCATCGCGGACCGCAGTCCGGTCGCGAGCCCCACGCCCAGCACGAAGCCGACCACGGAGGCGATGACGCCGACGAGCGCGGCCTCCAGGATGACCGAGCGCTTCACCTGGCGGCGGGAGGCGCCGACGGCGCGCATCAGCGCCAGTTCCCTGGTGCGCTGGGCGACCAGCATGGTGAAGGTGTTGGCGATCAGGAAGACGCCCACGAACAGGGCGATGGCCGCGAAGGCGAGCAGCATGGTGTTGAGGTTGCCGAGTCCGCTCTCGATCGACTCGGCCTGCTCGTCGGCGAGTTCCGCGCCGGTCTGCGCGTCGGCGTCCTTCGGCAGCAGGGGCTCGACCGCGGCGAGGATCGCGGCGTCCGAGGCCCCGTCCGCCGCGGTGACGGTGACGTCCTGGTAGAAGCCGGGCTGCAGGTACAGCTTCTGCGCGACCTCGGTGGTGAACAGCACGAGGCTGCCGCCCGCGTTGACCGCGCCGTCCTCGGTGGTGAAGACACCGGCGAGGGTGTACTCCTTCACCGGCCCGTTGGTGGCCACCCGGACGGTGTCCCCGACCTTGTAGCCGCCCTTGTCGGCGGAGTCCTCGTCGAGGGCGATGCGGTCCGCGGACGCCGGTCCGGAGCCGGCGGTGAAGTCGTACGCGGGGTCCTGGCCGTCCTTGCCGGGGGCGTAGTTGCCGCCGGTGTTGGACCAGCCGTTGCCGATGAGCCTGCCGTCCTTGTCGGCGACGCCGGCGAAGCCGGTCACCCGCCCGGTGGCCCCGGCGACTCCGTCGAGGGCGCGGATGTCCTCCAGCGTCCGGTCGCTGATCCCGTCGTCCTTCTTGCTGTCGTCGGGGTTGGGGTGGGTGGCGACGGCGACCGCCACGTCGTCGTAGCTCTTGGCGGACTGGTTGCGGTAGGCGTTGCCGAGGGTGTCGGTGAAGACCAGGGTGCCGGAGACGAAGGCGACGCCGAGCATCACGGCGAGCACGGTCATCAGCAGCCTGGCCTTGTGCGCGAGCACATTGCGCAGGGCGGTACGGAACATGGTGAGTCCTGGAGGGTGGTGCCGGCGCATGCCGGACAGGGCCCGCGGCCGGGCGGGGCCCTGGGTGGAGGAGGGGGACGGGGGTGCCGCGACGGCGTCAGCTGGTGCGGCCCTTGGCGTCGAAGGCCTTCATGCGGTCGAGGACGCCGTCGGCGGTCGGGTTCGGCATCTCGTCGACGATCCGTCCGTCCGCGAGGAAGATCACCCGGTCCGCGTAGGAGGCGGCCGCCGGGTCGTGGGTCACCATGACGACGGTCTGCCCGAGTTCGCGCACCGAGTTCCGCAGGAAGCCGAGCACCTCGGCGCCGGAGCGCGAGTCCAGGTTCCCGGTCGGCTCGTCACCGAAGATGATCTCCGGGCGGGAGGCGAGGGCGCGGGCGACGGCGACGCGCTGCTGCTGGCCGCCGGAGAGCTGGGTCGGCCGGTGGCCGAGCCGGTCCCGCAGGCCGATCATGTCGATGACCTGCTGCACCCACTCCTTGTCGGGCTTGCGGCCCGCGATGTCCATGGGGAGCGTGATGTTCTCCAGCGCGGTGAGCGTGGGGAGCAGGTTGAACGCCTGGAAGATGAAGCCGATCTTGTCCCGCCGCAGCTGCGTGAGCTGCTTGTCCTTGAGCGATCCGAGCTCGGTCTCGCCGATGCGGACCGAGCCGGAGCTGAAGGTGTCCAGGCCGGCGACGCAGTGCATCAGGGTCGACTTGCCGGACCCGGACGGGCCCATGATCGCGGTGAACTCGGCCTGCCGGAAGTCGACGGTGACGTTGTCGAGCGCGACCACCTGGGTCTCGCCCTGGCCGTACACCTTGGAGAGGTCCGTGGCGCGGGCGGCCACGGCGGTGGCGCGGTGGGCGAGGGGCGTGGTGGTCACGTGGGGGCTCCTGTGTCGGTGGTGCTGCGGGACTCTTCCATCGTCTCCGCCGGACTGCGCCGGATCGTCACTCCCGATGCCCGTCTTGGGGGCCTTCTCGGGTCGGACCCGGGGTGGCGCCGGGTCATCCTTGGGTATGACAGGACCCCCGAGAGGCCCCACGTCGTGCCACCTTGTCGCAAAGCCGTCGAAGAGGCGTCATTTTTCCGTCAATCCCCACGGCCCCACGGGGCTGCTGGCGAGGGCGCGCGCCACCTGTCCACGCGCCCCCACCTGCTCTGACACCTCATCAGGCGCCAATAAAATCAGACAACATCGGGTCAAGGTCCCGGAGGGCGGATCGATCTCCACCGATAGGCTCCTGGGCAGACGCTGACCGCGTGCACGCCCGGATGGTGGAATGCAGACACGGCGAGCTTAAACCTCGCTGCCCCTCGGGGCGTGCCGGTTCGAGTCCGGCTCCGGGCACATCGTCGCCTACCCTGGGTGAGCGGCGGGAACGCCCTGCTGCACGAGGCACCTTCCTCGCGTCGTCGCCTGCACGCCCTTTCGGTGCACCTCGGGCCGGCCGCCCCGTCCCCGGAACCGATCCGGGTGTCTGCGGGGGCCGGTGTCCGCGTCCTCCAGCTCGACGCGAGCATCGTCGGGCCGGAAGAGATCGCCGCCGCCATCTCTCCGGGCGGTTCGCCGAGGACTCGCTGCACAGCTGCTCGTACGTCCACGAACCGCGCACCCGGGACGACCGTCTGACCGACCACTCCGCGGTGACAGTACGCATGTCCGTCGCCCCGGCCGGTCGGCTGCCGGTGACCGACCCCTGCCAGGCCGCCGAGCCGACGCTCGAACCGGCCCTGTTCTGATCCGCACCACCCGAGGGAGAGTCATGAACGGAGAGAACCTCCGGCCCGAGGCCCACGCCGAGCTGTTCGACGGCGTGAACGTGATCCGCACCTGGCTGGACAACAATGCCCCGGAGCAGACCGACAGCGAGCGCGTCATGATGCGCGTCCTCAAGATCAGCGAGGAGCTCGGGGAGGTCTCCGAGGCCGTCCATGGCGCGACCGGCGCGAACCCCAGGAAGGGCGAGTCGCACACCTGGGCAGACGTCGAGAAGGAACTGGCCGACGTCGCGGTCACGGCGCTCGTGGCGCTGGCCACGGTGAGTCCGGACGCCCGGAAGTCGTTCGACGCGCGGCTCCAGACGCTCGTGATGCGCCTCACACCGCCTGAGGTGCGGTGAGCGGGTTCAGCTGCCGCCAGATGCAGGGGGTCTCGGCGCACAAGCGAATGCTGCGACAAGGCCTGGTCGCGCGTTCGCATACGGAAGGCATGCTCTCCGACCACGGCCTGGGCGCATGCGGGGCCACCGCTCGGGGGGACGGGGCCCAGTGGGTCGCAGTGCTCCGCAAACCTGATGGGCTCGCAAGGCGGGGGCCCGGGACTTCGGTCCCGGGCCCCCGCGGCGCGTTCCAGGTGCGCCGGCCGGTGCGCCAACCGGCGCACGAGGGCTGGTAGCTGCCAGTGATCCCGGCCGGTTGCCTCTGTTTCGGTCCGGCTCTCCGATGTCAGGGCAGGCATCGTTGCAGTTCAGAGCCTCGGACGTCCCCGGTTCGAGTCCGGCTCCGGGCACATCGTCGCCGGCACCTCCAGCCGCCCGCCGCAGCGTCCGTCCCGCCCCTCCGCCTCTCCTGCGCCCCGGTCCCGTGCGCCGGTCAGACCGCGGGCAGCGCGCTCAGCTTGCGGGCGTGCAGGGCGGCCAGGCGCCTGCCGGCCGAGACGACGTACCACTGCTCCACCGACCCCGAGCCGTCGTTCCAGGTCCAGCGCAGCTTCCCGGTGCGGGCGTCGTAGGCGTGCACCCCGCCCTTCTCGTCGAACCGGGTCGCCCCGTAGAGCGTGTTCCCCACCTTGGCGAACTGCACGGGGAAGGAGTGGTCGAGCAGATCCTCGTTGCGCCACAGCTTCCGGCCGGACGACGGGTCCACGGCCCACAGGGCACGGCTGCTGTCGGAGACGTAGAGGACGCCGTCGAGCACCGCCGGGCCGTTGAACGAGGCGAACCCGCCCGCGTCCAGGGACCAGCGCTCGGCGCCGTTCTCCAGGTCGTAGGCGCGCAGGGTCCGGCCGTCCGAGACCATGACGCCGCCGTCGTGGACGACCACCCGGTCGAAGCCGGAACGGCCCGTCTTCCTCGTCCACACCTGCCGGCCGCTCACGGTGTCGCGGACCGTCACGTTCCTGCGCTGGTCGGTGTAGACGAGCCGCCGGCCGCTGACGGCGGAGGCGAGCCCGAACTCCTCCGTGCCCGCGTCCCGCCGCTCGCTCCAGGCGACCTTCCCGGTGCGGGTGTCGATCGCCGCGATCACGTTCTCCCGGACGCTGTGGTCCTTCTCCAGGATCCCGGCGACGACGTAGACCCGCTCCCCGTCCGCCCCGACGGGCCGCGGCATGGAGTACCGCCCGCCCAGGCGGCTGCGCCAGACCTCCTTGCCGGTGGCCGGGTCCAGGGCCACCACGTCCCCGTCGTACTCGGCGCTCGCCAGGTACAGCCGCCCGCCGCCGAGGATCAGCCGCGCGCCGGGCACGGCCGTCCCGGGCCGCGACCACCGCTCCTCACCGGTGGCGACGTCCCGGCCGACCAGCGGATCGCCCGACACGATGACGACGTCGCCGGCGACCGCGAGGGCGTCCAGGCTGCCGAGTGCCCCGGCCGCCGCGGGCGCCTGCCACAGGGGCTTCGGCGCGGTGCCGGGCGGCGGGGTGGTGAAGGAGTCGCCCGACGGCTCCGGGGAGCCGCCGCCCGCGGCGTCCGCCTCCGCCTCGGCGTCCGGGGTGCAGCCCGTCAGCGCGGCGCCGGCCAGCACCAGCCCCGCGCCGGCCGTCCCCAGCAGCCGTCTGCGCGTCACGGCGGCGCCCCGGACGGCCCCCGCCGCGCTCCGGCCGTCCCCCGCTCCGCTCCGGCCGGCTCCGGCGGCCGCCGGGTCCCCCTGCTGCTGCGTCTCCACGGACACTCTCCCCACCCCGTGCCCGGACGGCCCCACCGGCGGTCCGCGGCGGGGCCCAGCCAACCACCGGATTCCGGACATGGCCGGGAGCGATACCGTCCCGCGACAGCGCTGTGAAGCACCTGTCACACCCGTCACGGCCTGCGGGTGTGACGCGGCGGTGCCGTTTTCCCGAAAGATCCTCCCTGGGCACTAGGGTGATTCTTTTGCTTGCGCATTACTCTTGACCTCAAGGCCGCGCAGGGTGGCCATGGAGGAGTGAGGATGAGGAGCAGCAACCCGGTCTTCTCGCGACGGGGGTTCAGCCGCGACAACGGCTACGCCGGCTTCAACGCGCAGCAGCCGCAGGCCGGGGGCGCCGCTGGCACGAACCCGTACGCGCAGGCTGCGGGCAACCCGTACGCCCAGGCCCCGGCCAACCCGTACGCGACCAACCCGTACGCCCCGGCGGACACCCAGCACGGCGCCCCGCCGCAGGCTCCCGCCCGCTCGGGGGCCATGACGATCGACGACGTCGTCACCCGTACCGCCATGACCCTCGGCACGGTCGTCCTCACGGCGATCCTGTCCTGGGTGCTGCTGCCCGTCGACGAGGCCAACATCGGCAAGTCGTACGGCATCGCCATCGGCGCGGCACTGGTCGCGATGGTGCTCGCGCTCGTCCAGTCCTTCAAGCGCAAGGCCTCGCCCGCGCTGATCCTGTCGTACGCGGCCTTCGAGGGCGTCTTCCTCGGCGTCATCTCCAGCGCGGTCTCCACGTACATCTCCGACGGCGTGGTCGCCCAGGCGGTGCTCGGCACGATGGCGGTCTTCGCCGGTGTGCTGATCGCCTACAAGATGCGCTGGATCCGCGTCACGCGCCGTTTCTACGGCTTCGTGATGGCGGCCGCGATGGGCTTCGTCCTCCTGATGATGGTGAACCTGCTGTTCGCCGTCTTCGGCGGCGGTGACGGCCTCGGCTTCCGCAGCGGCGGCCTCGGCATCCTCTTCGGTGTCATCGGCATCGTCCTCGGCGCCTGCTTCCTGGCCCTCGACTTCAAGCAGGTCGAGGACGGCATCGCGTACGGCGCCCCGCGCGAGGAGTCGTGGCTGGCGGCCTTCGGCCTCACCCTGACCCTGGTGTGGATCTACCTGGAGATGCTGCGTCTGCTGTCGATCCTCCAGGGCGACGACTGACGCACCGCTCCGCGTCCCCGACGCGCGAAGGGCCCGCCCGGCAGCAGCCGGGCGGGCCCTTTCGTCGTGCCGCTCTCAGGTGAGCTTGCGGGCGGCGCGCCTCAGGTCGTACTCGTGGATGATCGCCTTCGCGTGACCGTAGGCGAGACCGTGCTCACCCCGGAGCCAGCTGACCTTCTCCTCGAAACGGAAGAGGGACGGGCCGTCGTCGACCATGCGCAGCCAGTCGGAGACCTCGCGGCCGGTGCACTGGGGGATTCGGGAGAGCAGATTTCGATGGGTCTCTTCGGAGAAGACTTGGGACATCGGCGCCTCCGGACGCATTGCGCGTGTGCTCTTCACGCCACCGTGCCTGAGCGTTCGCGTATTGGCAACAGCCCCGCAGGGGCGCGTAGGGTCGCGCCGTGCTGGATACGACGGAACTGACCGATGCGGTGGAGCGATTCTCGGACCGGCTGAGGGCGGCCCCGCAGAGCCGGCTCCAGCGGGGTGCCGCGGCGGAGGGACTGGCGCTCGCCAGGGAACTTGCCGCGCGGGCGCAGCGCCTGGAGACGCCGGAGGAACGGCCGCGGACCATGCCGGACGCGGGAGTCTTCGCCGTCGCCGATCAACTGCTGGTGGCCGGCCGGGATTTGGCCGAAGCCCTGCGCCTCGCCCCCGAGGGCGCGGCGGACGGGACCGGCCGGGACGCCGCGGTCGCCCTGGTACGGGAAGCGGCGGCGCGGGCGGGGCTCTGAGAGCGGGGCCCCGGGCGGCAGGGGCCCGCGGCGGCGGCGCGGTGCCGGGGCGACGCCCCGGGAACGGATGCCGCGCGGCAGCGGGGGTGCGGTTCGGGCCGGTGACCGGAGGACGCCGGCCCGGAGCAGGTCAGTGCGAGGCGATCACGCGGTCGGCGAGGATGTAGACGCTCTCGTCGCCGCAGGTGAACGTCAGCGCGTACGCACCGGACACGCCGGACCCGCCGAGCAGGACCGGGGCCGTGCCCGCGCGCAGGGCGTCGGCGAGGCGCTCGGCCGTCTCACGGTGACCGGGCGTCATGCACAGCGTGGTCCCGTCGGAGAACACGTACACGTCCAGGGTGCCCAGCGGGCCGGGCCGCACGTCGGCCAGCTCGGTGCGCGCGTCCGCCAGCTCCTCCAGCCGCGCGACGGTCCGCTCGTGGTCCGTCACGACGGGGGTCTGGACCGGCACGAAGTCGGGGTGCGAGGGGTGGCGGCGGCGGGCCGCCGCCAGCTCGGGGGAGTCCTCGGCGAACTCCGTCGCCTCGGACAGGTCGGCCGCCGCACCGGGAGCGTCGGCCGTGTGCGCCAGGCCGTCGAAGGCGTCCACCGCCTCCACCGCCTCCAGGTCCATGGCCTCCAGACCCGCGAAGTCGGCCTGACGCGGCACGTAGAACGGCGTCATGTCCTCGGTGCCGCCGGTGAGCCCGCCCAGCAGCGAGGAGTCGCCCGGGAAGCGCGCGGACGTGTCCGCGGCGTCCCTGGCCTCCTGGGCCGCCCAGAACGCACGCGCCTCGGCCAGCTCCCGCTCCCGCTCCTCGGCCAGCGCCTCGGCGACCGCCGCGCGTATCTCGGCGGTGTCGCTGCTGCGGGCATGGGGGACGGACGCGGTGGGTCCGGTGCCGTACGACGACGCGGCGAGCTCGGTGCGCAGCGCGGCGACCTGCTTGCGGAGCCCGTGGGCGGCGTGCAGGGCAGCGGCGCCCACGGCCGTGGCGGCGGCCGTGGTCAGCAGCAGGGCAAGAGACATGGCGCTCACTGACGTACTCCCGATTTCACTCGATACCCCCGACTTCCTACATCAGCTTGCGGTGCGTCCGTGCCTCCTGTCAGTGCATTACGTCACGAAATGGACAGGACTTTGTGCCCCGTGTTTAGCCATGAAGCGACGGTGACCTGCTGAAACACCTCTCCCCCAGGAGATAGGTCACATCCTGGGGGAGATTGAGTCACGAACCGAAATCCACCGTGCGGTGAACGAGGAGGATCAGGGGTACCCCTGCCCGGACTCCGGGGGCGCCGGCTCGGCTCGGCCGCACTGCTGTGTCGCTCCGCTCCGGCTCGGCTCAGCCGCTCAGCTCAGCCGCTCGATGACCATGGCCATGCCCTGGCCGCCGCCCACGCACATCGTCTCCAGGCCGAACTGCTTGTCGTGGAACTGGAGGCTGTTGATCAGCGTGCCGGTGATGCGGGCGCCGGTCATGCCGAAGGGGTGGCCGACCGCGATGGCGCCGCCGTTGACGTTGACCTGGTCGATGTCGAAGCCCAGGTCCCGGTACGACGGGATGACCTGCGCCGCGAACGCCTCGTTGATCTCGACCAGGTCGATGTCCGACGAGGTGAGCCCGGCGCGGCTCAGCGCCTGCTTCGACGCCTCGACCGGGCCGAGGCCCATGATCTCGGGGGAGAGGCCCGAGACACCGGTGGACACGATGCGGGCGAGCGGGGTCAGGCCCAGCTCGCGGGCCTTGGTGTCGCTCATGATGACGAGCGCCGCGGCGCCGTCGTTGAGCGGGCAGCAGTTGCCCGCGGTGACCAGGCCGTCGGGGCGGAAGACGGGCTTGAGGCCCTGGACGCCCTCCAGCGTGACGCCCGCGCGGGGGCCGTCGTCCTTGCTGACGACGGTGCCGTCGGGGGTGGTCACCGGGGTGATCTCGCGCTCCCAGAAGCCGTTCTTGATGGCTTCCTCGGCGAGGTTCTGCGAGCGGACGCCGAACTCGTCCATGTCCGCGCGGGTCACGCCCTTCCAGCGGGCGAGGTTCTCCGCGGTCTGGCCCATCGCGATGTAGGCGTCCGGCACGAGGCCGTCCTCGCGCGGGTCGTGCCAGGTCGAGCCCTCGGACTCGGCGACGGCGACCGTGCGGGCCTCGGCCTCGGCGAAGAACGGGTTGTGCGTGTCCGGCAGGCTGTCGGAGTTGCCCTTCACGAAGCGGGACACCATCTCGACGCCGGCCGAGATGAAGACGTCGCCCTCACCCGCCTTGATGGCGTGCAGCGCCATCCGCGAGGTCTGGAGCGAGGAGGAGCAGTAGCGGGTGACGGTGCAGCCCGGGAGGTGGTCCATCCCCATCTGCACGGCGACGATCCGGCCCAGGTTGTTGCCCTGCTCGCCGCCGGGGAGGCCGCAGCCGAGCATCAGGTCGTCGATGTCGCGCGGGTCGAGCTCGGGCACCTTCGCGAGCGCCGCCTGGATGATCGTGGCGGTCAGGTCGTCGGGCCGCAGCTCCTTCAGGGAGCCCTTGAAGGCCCGGCCGATGGGTGAACGGGCAGCAGAGACGATCACGGCTTCGGGCATCACGGCTCCATGAGGGAAGGGGGTCGGGCTGTCTGGGAAATTACCCGTCCGTATGCCCGCGGTCACGGTGCGAGCCGTGTGATGCGGGCCTCTTTTCTAAGCGGGCGCTTGCTCAGTACCGAGTGTGCCACGTCGGCCCCGCCGCCGGGGTGCTCGTCGGACAGCGGCACTCTGCGCCCGGGGCCGGCCGGGGGCCGCGGCCGGGCCCCCGGCTGGCCGGCCTGCGGCTCCCGAGGGCCCGTACGGGCGGTGCGGCCCAGGTCAGGGCGCCCGGGTCAGGACGGTCCGGCGCGGTCCTCGGCCGGGGCGGAGTGGCCGGCGGGCTCGTGGGACGCGGCGTCCTCGGCCGGCAGCCGGCGCCGCCGCCGGTGCTTGAGCAGTGCCCAGGGGGCGCGGGCGCCCGTGACCTCGGTGCCCGCCTCCGACGCCGCGGTCGCCGCCGCCCGCGCCACCGGGAGCATGTCCTCGTCGCGGTCGACGTCCAGCGCGTCGCTCTCGGGCCACAGGCCGAGCGCCGCGCACAGGGTCGGCAGCATCGCCATCGCCGCCGTCGCGTACCCCTCGGCCGACGGGTGGTAGTTGTCCGCGCCGAACATCTCCCGGGGGTTGGCCGCGAACTCCGGCCCGAGCAGATCGCCCAGCGACACCGTGCGGCCGCCCTGCTCCACCACCACGATCGTCTGGGCCGCCGCGAGCTGCCGGCTGACCCGGCGGGCCAGCCAGCGCAGCGGCTGGTACACCGGCTCGATGGTGCCGAGGTCGGGGCAGGTGCCGACGACCACCTCCGCGCCGGCCGTGCGCAGCCTGCGCACGGCGGAGGCCAGGCACCGCACCGACTCGGTGGCCGGCATCCGGTGGGTGACGTCGTTCGCCCCGATCATGATCACGCAGACGTCGGGGGTCCGGGTGCGGTCCGCGAGGAGCTGGGTGACCTGGCGTTCCAGGTCGTCCGAGCGCGCTCCGGGCAGGGCGACGTTCCGCACCTCGACCGGCTGCTCGGCCACCGCCGCCAGTCCCGACGCGAGCAGGGCGCCGGGGGTGTGCCCGGCCCGGCGCACGCCTTGGCCCGCGGCGGTGGAATCCCCCAGGACGGCGAGGTGGAGCGGGTTCTCCCGCCCGAAGGAGAGCCCGTACAGGCCGTTGCCCCGTGGCGGGATCGGTGCCGTGCCGCCGCCCACCGTGCGTTTCGCCAGCTGGACCTCGGCGAGCAGCACGCCCACGGCGGCCGCGCCGATGAGCCCGATGCTGCCCCCGCCGTATGCCGCACCTGCCGCGATGCGCCTGGCCACCCTCGCCCTCGACACAGCCACCTCCTCGCGGTCGTCCCGGACCGCCGTCGCGCGCGTACATGACGTAACTGCCCCGTAGCCGCCGTCGCCCAATCACCCGCCCATCCGGCATACGCTGGCGGCACCATTACGGAGACCCCGGAGAACATTGTGCGCATCCACGACTCGATGATCAGTCTCGTCGGCGACACCCCGCTGGTACGGCTGAACAACGTGACCGAAGGCATCTCGGCGACCGTCCTCGCCAAGGTCGAGTACTTCAACCCGGGCGGTTCGGTGAAGGACCGGATCGCGCTGCGGATGATCGAGGCCGCCGAGCAGAGCGGCGAGCTGCGGCCCGGCGGCACCATCGTCGAGCCCACCAGCGGAAACACCGGTGTGGGACTGGCGATCGTGGCCCAGCAGAAGGGCTACAAGTGCGTCTTCGTCTGCCCGGACAAGGTGTCCACCGACAAGATCAACGTGCTGCGTGCCTACGGCGCCGAGGTCGTGGTCTGCCCGACGGCCGTCGACCCGGAGCACCCGGACTCGTACTACAACGTCTCCGACCGGCTGGTCCGTGAGATCCCGGACGCCTGGAAGCCCGACCAGTACTCGAACCCGAACAACCCGCGCTCCCACTACGAGACCACCGGTCCCGAGCTCTGGGAGCAGACCGACGGGCGGATCACCCACTTCGTCGCCGGCGTCGGCACCGGCGGCACCATCTCCGGCACCGGCCGCTACCTCAAGGAGGTCAGCGACGGCGCGGTGAAGATCGTCGGCGCCGACCCCGAGGGCTCCGTCTACTCGGGAGGCTCCGGCCGCCCCTACCTCGTCGAGGGCGTGGGCGAGGACTTCTGGCCGAG
The DNA here is from genome assembly GCF_014489615.1 of Streptomyces genisteinicus. Lineage (GTDB taxonomy): Bacteria > Actinomycetota > Actinomycetes > Streptomycetales > Streptomycetaceae > Streptomyces > Streptomyces genisteinicus. Next base: position 2,858,096 of record NZ_CP060825.1, on the reverse strand, counting down.
CGCCTACGACCGGACCGTGACCGACGAGATCGTCGCCGTGTCCGACAAGGACTCGTTCCAGATGACCCGCCGGCTCGCGAAGGAGGAGGGCCTGCTCGTCGGCGGCTCCTGCGGCATGGCCGTGGTGGCCGCGCTGCGGGTCGCCGAGCGGCTCGGCCCGGACGACGTCGTGGTGGTGCTGCTGCCGGACAGCGGCCGCGGCTACCTCTCCAAGATCTTCAACGACGAGTGGATGGCGGACTACGGCTTCCTGGAGAGCGGCGGCGCCAGCGTCGCCGAGGTGCTGCGCCACAAGGAGGGCGGCGCGCTGCCCAGCCTGGTGCACATGCACCCGGAGGAGACCGTCGGCCAGGCCATCGAGGTGCTCCGCGAGTACGGCGTCTCGCAGATGCCGATCGTCAAGCCGGGCGCGGGCCACCCGGACGTGATGGCCGCCGAGGTCATCGGCTCGGTCGTGGAGCGGGAACTGCTGGACGCCCTGTTCACCCAGCGGGCCTCGCTGAACGACCCGCTGGAGAAGCACATGTCCGCGCCGCTGCCCCAGGTCGGTTCCGGCGAGCCCGTCGCCGACCTGATGGCGGTGCTCGGCGACGCGGCCGACGCGGCGATCGTGCTGGTCGAGGGCAAGCCCACGGGTGTGGTGAGCCGTCAGGACCTGCTCGCCTTCCTCGCCGGCGACGTGAAGTGAGCTGACCGACCGGGCCTTCGCGCATTCGGTACGAGCACGTCACGTACGCGCAGCACCCGCTTAACACGCGTCCTGCACAGTAAGGGGTGTCGGCAGGGGACCGGGCAGGTGATCCGGCCGGCAAGGACGGCGTCCAGGACTACGGAGCGGCTCCCGGACCTCCAGGACGCCAGGACGCGTCGACCGGCCCTGACCCGGTCCGTGTCCCTCGCGGGGACCGCCGTCGTCCCGCCCCCCGGTTCGCCGGGGGTGCGGCGGTCCCCGCGCTACCTCCCCGGGCGCGGGGACGGACGGTCAGTCCTCCCACTCCGACGCACGGCGCCGGTCGGCGGCGCGCTGCCACGGCCACAGGTGGGCCGCGTGCGCCACGTTCACACCCACGATGCCCAGCCAGGTGACGACCAGCCCGGCGAGGTCGGCGTTGGCCACCCCGATCGCCGACAGCGGGATCGCGAGGACCATCGTGATGACGGCGAAGCCGTAGCGCTCGGCGAAGTGGGACCCCGGTGCCGGTCCCGGCCGGGCGCCGCCGCGCGCCACGACCATCTGGTGTTCGGCCAGCTGCCGGCGCACCCGGCGGTCCACCGTGCCGTCCACGCGCTGCTCGATCTTCTCCAGGAACGACTCCACGAGCGCGGAGTCGTACTCCTCGCCCAGGTCGCGTCGGGCGTGGAGGGTGGCGTCGAGCTCCTTCTTGAGCTCCTGGTCGCGGGCTTCCATGGAGAAGACGGTAGAAGAGCGGGGCGCCGGAGTCAGTGGGGCCAGCCCCCCTTTCCGGGTGGGGACCCCCGGGGGTGACCGCGTGGGGCCCGGCCGGGTCCTGGCCCGCGGGGGGCTGCCCGCACGCGGCCGGGTCCTGGCCCGCGGGGGCTGCCCGCATGCGGCCGGCTCCTGCCCCGCGAGGGCTACCCGCACGTACCGCTTGCCGGTCCTGTATATCGTCATGCAGAGTTCTGGATGACTGAATACAAGACCCGTGAGGGGTGGCGATGAGCGACAGCCCTGCCGCGCGGCTGCAACTGCTGTTCGAAGGGCACCGGCTCACCCCCACCCAGCGGCGCATCGCCCACTGCATGGTCCGCAAGGCGGCGGACGTGCCGTTCCTGTCCAGTGTCGAGCTGGCGGACCTCGCCGGGGTCAGCCAGCCCTCGGTCACCCGCTTCGCCGTCGCCCTCGGCTTCGACGGCTACCCGTCGCTGCGCAAGCACCTGCGCGACGTGGCGCCGCCCCGGACCACGGCGTCCCGCGAGGACGAACTCAACGAGTACCAGCAGGCGGTGCAGGCCGAGATCGAGAACCTGCGCCAGCTCTCCGCGATGCTCGCCGACCCCGCACCCGTCGAACGCGCCGGACGGCTGCTCGCCGCGTCCCGGCCGCTGCCCGTGCTCGGCCTGCGCGCCGCCTCCTCGCAGGCCCGCGGGTTCGCGTACTTCGCCGCCAAGGTCCACCCCGACGTGCGCCTCCTCGACGAGGGCGGCTCGATGCTCGCCGACCGCGTCGACGCCGCACGCCGGGCGGGCGCCACCGCGCTGATCTGCTTCGCGCTGCCGCGCCACCCCCGCGAGGTGGTCGCGGCCCTGGAGTACGCCCGGTCCGCGGGACTCACCGTGATCACGGTCGCGGACTCCGCGTTCGCCCCCGTCGCCGCCCACAGCGACCTGCTGATCCCGGCCGCCGTCGGCACGGGCCTCGCCTTCGACACCGCCTGCGCCCCGATGCTGCTGGGCCGCGTGCTGCTGGAGGCCATGTGCGACGGTCTGCCGGACGCGCAGGCCCGGCTGGAGGACTTCGACACCCGGGCCGCGGCCCGGGGGCTCTTCGCCGACTGACGCCCGGGCGGTCGGGCGGGCGGGGCGGTTCGCCGGCCGCGCGCTTCGCGCAGGACCGGGTGGTGCCCCGGCGCCGTGCCGGCTGCACCGGTTCTCATGGTGCGCCCGGAAGGGCGGCTGGTGCGGCGACCGCATGGGTCCGCCGGGTCGGCCCAGGCTGCGACCCGCCACCGCGCCTGGCCGACGGCCTCGTCACGGCTGGCCGAGGCCGGGTGCAGCGGGACCGGGACGTGCTCCTGCGGGTGCGCACGGACCGGCTGCCGGGCGGACCTGTGGGCAGGCGGGTCGAGGGCTTCCCGACCGCGGGGACCGCGGCGGACGACGCCGCGCCCGGTGGGGCGCGGCGCGGGGCGTGCCACGCCCCGCCCGGCGTGCGGGGCGGACGGGACCGTCGGCGGCGCCCTTCGGCGGCGCCCGGTTCCTGCCCGGCATGCCCGCCGGGCGGGCCGGCCGCTCCGCCGGCGTCAGACCTCCAGCTCGGCCTCGATCTTCCGCAGCTGGTGCCGGGACATCGCCAGGTTGGCGCGCTGCTTGTCGAGCGCGAGGTAGAGGAACAGCCCGTTCGATCCACGGCTCTTGAGCAGCCGGATCATGTGGTACTGGGTGTCGAGGGTGATCAGGATGTCCTCGATCTCCTCCTTGAGCCCCAGGTGCTCCATGGTGCGCACCTTGGCGCGGACCACGTCGGTGTTGCCGGCGGCCGCGACGTTGAGGTCGAGATCCTTGCCGCCGCCGATGGTGCCCAGCGCCATGCCGCTGGTGTAGTCGACGAGGGCGGCTCCGATCGCTCCGTCGATGGTCATCGCTTCCTTGAGCGCGGCTTCGGTGTTGGCCATGGCGGGCGCACCTTCCTTCCGTCCGGTCCGGTTTCTCCGGGTCGTGGTCGTGGTCGTGGTCGTGGTCGTCGTGTTGCGTGTCGTGGTGGTGGTGTTGCGTGCGGGTGGTTTCGCGGGGGTGGCAGCCATGTCAGGCGTCCTGTGTCCGTTCGAGCGCCCCGTCGACGAGCTCTCCGATGCGGGCTCCGGCACGACGGGCCTCGAGGTGGAGCCGGCCGACGTTGATCCTCGGCTCGGCCAGTACCGTGAGCACGGCCGACGTTCCGGCCGCGTAGGTGGCGACGTATCCCCTCTCGCCGCGGACGAGCAGTTCCTTGAAACCGCCCTGGCCGGTCGCGTCGGTCAGGCGCAGGGCGACTCCGAGCGCGGCGGCGGTGAGGGCGGCGACCCCCTCCGCCTCGGCGGTGTCCGCCGCCAGCACCAGGCCGTCCGCGCTCGCCGCGAGGGCGCCGGTCAGCTGCGGCACCCTGGCGCGCAGCCTTCTGATCTCGCCGAGCACATCGGCTTCGGCCGTCATGAGCTGTCTCCTCTCGGCGCGCAGCCGCAGCGCGCGCCTCATGACGGGACACGCCGGGCCCGGTGGGTCGGGCGGCGGTGATTCACAGGCTTGCCTCCAGGGCGTCGCGGAGCCGGCGGAGCAGGGCGATGTCCGGGTCGGCGGGGAACTGGGAGACCCAGCCGGGCAGCGGGCCGCCGGTGTCCGCCACCGGCTCGGACGGTGTCTCGACGAGTCCTGCGGCGGCCATCCGCCGCACCTCGACCAGGGTGTTGAAGGCGGGGCGGCCGAGTTCGCGGGCGATGGCGGACGGCGTGCGCACCCCGTCCGCCAGGGCCAGCAGATCCCGCTGCCGCCGCGAGGCCGCGGCAGCTGCGGTGCCCGGGACGAGGGGGGCGGTGTCGACCTCGGGGTAGGGCCACACCGTCTCCAGCAGTCCGCGGCGGCGGCGGGCCTCGCGGGCCACGTCGGCCGCGGGCACCGGGCGGACGGTGCCCATCCAGTGCGCGACGCCGTAGCGGAAGCGGGTGGGGCCGCTGGTGGGGGCGAGGGCGAAGAAGGCGGCGTCGTGCAGGGCGGCGAGATGGCAGATCTCCAGTTCGCCGTCGGCCAGCCGGCCGCTGTCGACGAGGAAGCGTGCCACCTCGCGCCGGGCGCCGGCCCGGGCCACGGCCTCCTCCCAGCCGGCGCGGGGCAGGCGCCCGCTCGCGGTCAGCAGGACGTCGATGCCGGGCGCCGCGGGGCTCTCGGCGTGCACGACCTGGCCGTCCGCCAGGTAGAGGGCGCCGTGGTCGCGTACGAGGACGCCGGTGGCGCGCTCCTCGGCGAGCCGGGCGAGCATCGGGGAGACGGCCGTCGCCGCGGAGCTCATCCGAGGACCAGCCGCTCGGCGATGTCGGCCATTCGCAGTCTGGCGAGGGCGAGGTTGCCGGTGTCCCGGTCGAGCCACAGATGCAGGAACACGCTGCTGTCGAAGGTCGTCTCGACGAAGCGGATGACGTGGTAGCCGTCGCGGGTCGTGACGATGAGGTCCTCCACCGGTAAGCCCTTGATGCCGCGCGCCCCGGTGCCCGGCTCCGGGTTTCCGGGGCCGCCCGGCCCCGCGGGGCCGGTGGCGTCGGGGGCGAACGAGGGGTACTCGGCGGCCATCCGGGCCAGTTCGGCCGTCTCGGCCGCCGTGGTCTCCACGTCGCCGCCGGGTGTCTCGCCTATCGCGCCGAGCGCGAGCCCGCTGGTCCAGTCCACGATCGCCGCTCCGCGTGCCCCCGGCACCACCATGGCCTGCAGCAGGCACTCGTCGATTCCGGGCACGCGGAACTCCCCTCCCCGCCTCGGTACGGCCCGCACGGATGCGCGCCGGTGACCGAGAGGCTACGCAACGTGGCATCCGCCGTGGGCAGTTCTGGCAAATTCACATGGGACATGCCCCGTTGCGGATAAGGTCCGCGGCCGAAAACCGACGGACCGGTGCCGGGCCGTCGGTCAGCCCTCCGGCCGCATCCGCAGGAACAGCTTGTTCAGGCCCCACAGCAGGACGCCGACGGCGATCAGCACCCCGGCGCGGATGTAGACGTCCGCCGCGCGGTCCGCGAGCGGACTCGCCAGCGCCAGCGCGGTGATCGCGCCGAGCACCGGCAGGACGGTCGGCGTCCGGAAGTGGGCGTGGTCGACCGGGTCCCTGCGCAGCACCAGGACGGCCACGTTGACCACGGCGAAGACGCAGAGCAGCAGGAACGAGGTGGTGTCGCCGAGCCCCTCGATCTCGCCCGTCGACACCAGGCCGATGGCGAGCACGGTGACGAAGACGATCCCGGTGACGGGGGTGCGGCGGCGGGGGTGGACCTTGCCCATGGCCTTCGGCAGGACGCGTTCGTTGGCGAGTCCGTAGCACAGCCGCGAGGCCATCATGATGTTGATCAGCGCCGAGTTGGTGACGGCGAACAGGGCGATGAGCGCGAAGAGTTTGGCCGGGAACTCGACCCCGCCCGCCTTGACGACCTCCAGCAGGGGGCCGCTGGACGACTCCAGGGTGCGGTAGTCGACGAGCAGCGACGACACCAGGGCGACGAGGACGTAGATCGTTCCGGTGACGGTGACGCCGATGAAGATGGCGCGGGGGAAGGTGCGCACCGGGTCCCGGGTCTCCTCGGCCATGTTGACCGAGTCCTCGAAGCCGACGAAGGCGAAGAACCCGAGGGCGGTCGCTCCGAGGACGCCGGTGATCAGCGCGTACCCGGTGCCCGACGCCTCGAACTCGGTCAGCCGGGACGGCTCGCCGTCGCCGTTCAGTACGGCCAGGCGCCGATGCCGAGGATCACGGCCAGGCCGGTCAGCTCGACCGCGGTGAGCACCACGTTGGTCTTCACCGACTCGGAGACGCCGCGCAGGGCGAGGCCGGCGAGGGCGACGATGAAGACGATCGCGATCAGGGTGGGCGGTATCGCGTCGGTGAACTCCTGGAAGTAGTCGCCGCTGAAGGCGCGGGCGGCCGCGCTGGCGGAGGAGAGCCCCGAGCACATGACCATGAAGGCGACGATGAAGGTCAGGAACGGCACCTTGAACGCCTTCTGGGTGTAGAGGGCGGCGCCGGCGGCCTTCGGGTACTTCCCGACGAGTTCGACGTACGAGGCGGCGGTGAGCAGGGCGACCACGAAGCCGATGAGGAACGGCAGCCACAGGGCGCCGCCGACCTTTCCGGCGACCTTGCCGGTGGTGGCGTAGATGCCGGTGCCGAGGATGTCGCCGATCACGAAGAGGATGAGCAGCTTCGGGCCGATGGCCCGTTTCAGGGACGGCGACCCGTCGGCGTCCGGCGCCTGGGGCGTCGCCTCGGTGCTGGGGTGTGGGCCGGATCCGCTCATGGGGGTCCTCTTCCGCTCGCCGGTGGAGAGGTTTCTGCCCGGTGCGGCGGAGGTGATTCCCCCCGGTCCGGCCCCACGTCGCGCGGATCCGGCCGCGACGCGCCGGCGGGGCGGGTCAGGCGGTGCCGTGCTCCACGGCGCGTGCGACGTCGTCGAGGTCGCGGGTGATCGCCTGCCGCACGGCCCGTGCGCCGAGCGCCCCGGCGGCCTTGGCCAGCAGGCCCTTGACGCCGCCCGGCGGCACGGCGGTGAAGCTCATCCGGACGGTGGTGGTCTCGGGGCCGGCGGTGAGCAGGCGGAGTTCGGAGATGTACCGGGTGCCGTGGGACTCGGCCTCCACCATGTACCGCTCGGCCGGCTCGCAGGCCGTCACCCACATCTCCTCGGTGGCCTCCTTGCCGAACATCCGGCGCGTCTCGCGCCAGCGGGTGCCGACGCCGAAGCCGCCCGGGGAGAGCACCTCCACCCTCTCGACGCCGCTGAGCACGGATTCCCATGCCGCCAGGTCGGTCATCGTCTCCCAGACCCGTCCGGGAGGCGCCTGGATCAGCCGCTCGACCACGACCGTGGAGATAGCCATGTCTTCCATGGAACCACCGGGGTGCGCGGGCCGCCCCCGCACCGGCCGGCCGCCGGCGCGGGCCCGCCGCACGTCACCGGCGAGCGTCACCCGCAGGTCACCGGCGCGGGCCCGCCCGTCTTTGCCGTCGCGGACCCGCCGCCGTGGTTGACTAGAAGTATTCATGTCGCCAGGATGTGAATAGAGATGTGAACATCAGCGCCCGCGACCGCGGGCGCCGGGTGACGCGAGGAGGCATCGCCATGTCAGGACCCCGCCCCGTACGGGCACCGCGCGGTACGGAACTGAGCGCCCTGGGATGGCAGCAGGAAGCCGCCCTCCGCATGCTCCAGAACAACCTCGACCCCGAGGTCGCCGAACACCCCGACAAGCTCGTCGTCTACGGCGGCACCGGGAAGGCGGCCCGTGACTGGCGCTCCTTCGACGCCATGGTGCGCACGCTGAGGACCCTCAAGCAGGACGAGACGATGCTGGTCCAGTCCGGCCGTCCGGTCGGCGTCATGCAGACCCACGAGTGGGCGCCGCGCGTCCTGATCGCCAACTCCAACCTCGTCGGCGACTGGGCCAACTGGGAGGAGTTCCGGCGCCTGGAGGCCCTCGGCCTCACCATGTACGGCCAGATGACCGCCGGTTCCTGGATCTACATCGGCACCCAGGGCATCCTCCAGGGCACCTACGAGACCTTCGCCGCCGTCGCCGCCAAGAAGTTCGGCGGCACCCTGGCCGGCACCATCACCCTCACCGCCGGACTCGGCGGCATGGGCGGCGCCCAGCCGCTCGCCGTCACCATGAACGACGGCGTCGCCATCTGCGTCGACTGCGACCCCCGCGCCATCGAGCGCCGGATCGAGCACCGCTACCTGGACGTGAAGGCCGACAGCCCGGCCCACGCCCTCCAGCTGGCGACCGAGGCGCGCGACGCCCGCCGCCCGCTCTCCATCGGCCTCCTCGGCAACGCCGCCGACCTGCTGCCGCAGCTGCTCGCCGAGGGCGCGCCGATCGACATCGTCACCGACCAGACCTCCGCCCACGACCCGCTGGCCTACCTGCCGTCCGGCATGGCCTTCGAGGACATGGCGGACGCGGCGGCGAAGGACCCGGCGGGCTTCACCACCCGCGCCCGCGAGTCCATGGCACGCCACGTCGAGGCGATGGTCGGCTTCATGGACGCCGGCGCCGAGGTCTTCGACTACGGCAACTCGATCCGCGGCGAGGCCCAGCTCGCCGGCTACGACCGGGCGTTCGCCTTCCCCGGCTTCGTCCCCGCCTACATCCGCCCGCTGTTCTGCGAGGGCAAGGGACCGTTCCGCTGGGCGGCGCTGTCCGGCGAGGCGTCCGACATCCACAGGACGGACAAGGCGATCCTCGACCTCTTCCCGGAGAACGAGTCCCTGCACCGCTGGATCAGGATGGCCGGCGAGCGCGTCCACTTCCAGGGCCTGCCCGCCCGTATCTGCTGGCTCGGCTACGGCGAGCGCGACCGGGCCGGCGAGCGCTTCAACGACATGGTCGCCTCGGGCGAGCTCCAGGCACCGCTGGCCATCGGCCGCGACCACCTCGACTGCGGCTCCGTCGCCTCCCCGTACCGCGAGACCGAGGCCATGCTCGACGGCTCCGACGCCATCGCCGACTGGCCGCTGCTCAACGCCATGGTCAACGTCGCCTCCGGCGCCTCCTGGGTCTCCCTCCACCACGGCGGCGGTGTCGGCATGGGCCGCTCCATCCACGCCGGGCAGGTCACGGTCGCCGACGGCACCGCGCTCGCGGGCGAGAAGATCCGCCGGGTGCTCACCAACGACCCGGGCATGGGCGTCATCCGCCACGTCGACGCGGGCTACGACATCGCCGAGTCCGTCTCCGACGCCAAGGGCGTCCGCGTCCCGATGCGGGAGGGCGACTCCGCGTGAGCGAGACCTTCCACGCCATGTGGCGGTCGCTGCGGCCCATCGGCCGCAGCGCCGCCTCCGGCGGCTACCGCCGTTACGCCTGGACCGGCGCGGACGCCGACTGCCGGCTCTGGTTCCGGATGCAGGCGGAGGCCCGGCGGCTGGACTACGAGGTGGACCGCAACGGCAACCAGTGGGCCTGGCTCGGCGACCGGGAGGCCGGCGACGCCGTGGTCACCGGCTCCCACCTGGACTCCGTACCCGACGGCGGCGCCTTCGACGGCCCGCTCGGCGTGGTCTCCGCCTTCGCCGCCCTCGACGAACTGCGCTCCCGCGGCGTCCGGTTCGCCCGGCCCTTCGCCGTCGTCAACTTCGCCGACGAGGAGGGGGCCCGCTTCGGCCTCGCCTGCGTCGGCTCCCGTCTCGTCTCGGGGCAGCTGACGAGGGAGCAGGCGTACGCGCTGCACGACGCCGACGGGACCAGCCTCCCGGAGGCCATGGAGGCCGCCGGGCACGACCCCGCGGGCATCGGTCCCGACCCCGAGCGGCTCGCCCGGATCGGCGCGTTCGTCGAGCTCCATGTCGAACAGGGCAGGGCCCTCGACCTGTCCGGGGACGCCATCGGCATCGCCTCGGCGATCTGGCCTCACGGCCGCTGGCGGTACGACTTCGCCGGTGAGGCCAACCACGCCGGCACCACCCGTCTCGTCGACCGCCGCGACCCGATGCTCACCTACGCCGAGACCGTCCTCGCCGCCCGGCGCGAGGCGGAACTCGCGGGCGCCGTCGCCACCTTCGGCAAGATCGCCGTCGAACCCAACGGCGTCAACGCCATCCCCTCCCTCGTCCGCGGCTGGCTCGACGCCCGCGCCGCCGACCAGGCGGGCCTCGACGCGGTCGTCGCCGGCATCGAGACCGCCGCCCGGGACCACGCCGCCCGCCAGGGCATCGACCTGACCGTCGTCCGGGAGTCGTTCACCCCGGTGGTGGAGTTCGCGCACACGCTGCGCGACGAGCTCGCGGGCATCCTCGGCGAGAAGACCCCCGTCCTCGGCACGGGCGCGGGACACGACGCGGGAATCCTCTCCGCGCACGTCCCGACCGCCATGCTGTTCGTGCGCAACCCCACGGGCGTCTCGCACTCCCCGGCCGAGGCCGCGGCCGAGGACGACTGCGTGGCCGGGGTCCGCGCGCTCGCCGACGTACTGGAGGGGCTCGCGTGCAGGTGACGACGTACTGGCTGGAGCACGCCTGGCTCGACCCGGGGACCGAACCGGGCGTGACCCTGACCGTCGCGGACGGCAGGATCACCGAGGTGCGCACCGGAGCCGACGCGCCGCCGCCCGGCGCCGTCGTCCTGCGCGGCCTGACCGTCCCCGGCCTCGCCAACGCCCACTCGCACGCCTTCCACCGCGCCCTGCGCGGCACCGTCCAGGTCGGCTCCGGCACCTTCTGGACGTGGCGCGAGGTGATGTACCAGGTCGCCTCCCGTCTCACCCCCGACAGCTACCACGCCCTCGCGCGGGCGGTGTACGCCGAGATGGCGCTCGCAGGCATCACGGCCGTCGGGGAGTTCCACTACGTCCACCACGCGCCGGGCGGCACGCCCTACGCCGATCCCAACGCGATGGGCGAGGCGCTCATCGCGGCCGCCGCCGAGGCGGGCATCCGGATCACGCTGCTCGACACCGCCTATCTCTCCTCCGGCTTCGGCGCCGCCCCCGACCGCCACCAGCTCCGCTTCTCCGACGGGACGGCCGACGCCTGGGCCGAGCGGGTGTCCGGCCTGAAGGAGCGGGACGGCGCACGCATCGGGGCGGCGATCCACTCCGTACGCGCCGTACCCGCGGACCAGCTGGCCACCGTGGCCGCCTGGGCCGCCGGGCGCGGCGCCCCGCTCCACGTCCACCTCTCGGAGCAGACCGCCGAGAACGACGCCTGCCTCGCCGCCCACGGCCGCACGCCCACCGAACTCCTCGCCGAGCACGGCGTGCTCGGCCCGCGGACCACGGGCGTCCACAACACCCACCTCACGGAGCACGACATCGCGCTCCTCGGGGACTCGTCCACCGGCACCTGCATGTGCCCCACCACCGAACGCGACCTCGCCGACGGCATCGGACCCGCCGTCGCCCTCCAGCGCGCGGGCAGCCCGCTCTCGCTCGGCAGCGACAGCCACGCCGTGGTCGACCTGCTGGAGGAGGCGCGGGCCATGGAACTGAACGAGCGCCTGCGCTCCCGCACCCGCGGTCACTGGACGGCGGCCGCCCTGCTGCGTGCCGCGACGGCCGACGGCCACGCCGCACTCGGCTGGGAGCAGGCAGGCAGGCTGGAACAGGGCGCGCTCGCCGACTTCACCACGATCGCCCTGGACTCCGTCAGGACAGCGGGGCCGGTGCCGCGTCTGGCAGCCGAGACGGCGGTATTCGCAGCGTCGGCAGCGGATGTGCGTCACACGGTCGTGGGCGGACGCCATGTCGTGCGGGACGGGGTCCACCGGTCCGTACCGGACGTGGCCGGCGCGCTCGCCGACTCGATCGCCGCCCTGCGCGGCTGAAGGAGGCATCTCTCACCATGAACACGGGCCCCGCGGCGACGAACAGGCCGGTGGCGACCCCCGGCCCCACGAGCGCGAACAGCGCCGTGGCGACGGACGCCACCGCCATCGTCAACATCGCCAGTCTGGTCACCAACGATCCCTCCCTCGGTGAGGGAACGCCCCTCGGTCTGATCAGGGACGCGGCCGTCGTCATCGAGGGCGACCGTGTCGTCTGGGTCGGTGGATCAAGCAAAGCACCCGCCACTGACAACCGGATCGACGCCGGGGGACGGGCGGTGATCCCCGGCTTCGTGGACTCCCACTCGCACCTGGTCTTCGCCGGTGACCGCACCGCCGAGTTCAACGCCCGGATGTCCGGACGCTCCTACTCCGCGGGCGGCATCCGCACCACGGTCGCCGCCACCCGCGCCGCGAGCGACGAGGAGCTGGAGGCCAACCTCGTCCGCTACCTCGACGAGGCGCTCCGCCAGGGCACCACCACGTTCGAGACCAAGTCCGGCTACGGGCTCACCGTCGAGGACGAGGCCCGCGCGCTGCGGATCGCCGCCCGCCACACCGACGAGGTGACCTACCTGGGAGCGCACATCGTCTCCCCCGACCTCGCGGACGACCCGGCGGCGTACGTCGCCCTCGTCACCGGCGAGATGCTCGACGCCTGCGCGCCGCACGCCCGCTGGGTCGACGTGTTCTGCGAGAAGGGCGCGTTCGACGGCGACCAGGCCCGCGCGGTCCTCACCGCCGGGAAGGCGAAGGGACTGGTGCCGAGGGTCCACGCCAACCAGCTCACCTACGGTCCCGGAGTGCAGCTCGCCGTGGAGCTCGACGCCGCGTCGGCCGACCACTGCACCCATCTGACGGACGCGGACGTGGACGCCCTCGCCGCCGGTTCGACGGTGGCGACGCTGCTCCCGGGCGCGGAGTTCTCCACCCGGGCCGAGTGGCCCGACGCACGGCGGCTGCTCGACGCGGGCGTCACCGTCGCCCTCTCGACGGACTGCAACCCCGGCTCGTCGTTCACCTCGTCGGTGCCGTTCTGCGTCGCCCTCGCCGTGCGGGACATGGGGATGACGCCCGACGAGGCCGTCTGGTCCGCGACGGCCGGCGGCGCGGCGGCCCTGCGCCGCACGGACATCGGCCGCCTCACCCCCGGAGCCCGCGCCGACCTGGTCGTGCTCGACGCCCCGAGCCATGTGCACCTCGCCTACCGCCCGGGCGTCCCGCTGGTCCACCGGGTCCTGCGTGCGGGACGCACGGTCGCGGGCGGCGGACCGGTCCGCCCGTAAGGGGCGGCGGGCGGGCGCCGGGAGGGCTGGCGCCGGCGGGGCCGGGGAGCCCGGGTTCCGGGCACCTCGCGTGGGCCCCGAACCCGTCCGCGTGCCGCACCCGGGCTCCCGCCCCTCCGGCGTCTCCCACCGGCCGGCTTCCACCGGCTCGCTTCCCGGATGCGCCGCCGCCCCTCGCGCTCAGCCCAGCAGGTGCGCCCAGCTGCGCGGGTGCGCCGCCAGGTACGCGCGCAGCGACTGCGCCGGATGTCCGGTGAGACGGGGCACCGCGTCCGAGACGAGGGCCATCTCGCCCGCGCCGATGGCCTCGTAGGACGTCACCCAGCCCGTCACCTCCCACTCCTCGGCACCGTGGCCGGCGCGGGAGGCGAACGCCTCGTCGTGGGACTCGGACAGGTAGCGGACCGTCCGCCCGGTGGCGAGGGTGAGTTCGGCGGCGGCCTCGGCGAGGGTGAACGCCGAAGGCCCGGTGAGGTCGTACACGGCGCTCTCGTGCGCGCCCGTGGTGTCCAGCAGGACGGCCGCGGCGGCGTCGGCGATGTCGTCGTGCGCCACGGCGGCGACCCGCCCCTGCCCCGCCGGTCCGCGCAGCACCCCGTCCGCACCGGTCATCGCCGGGATCGCGGCCAGGTAGAAGTTGTCCCGCAGGAACGTGCGGCGCACCGGGGCGGCCCGGATGTACTCCTCGGTGTGGAAGTGGTCGCGGGCGAAGGTGAACGTGGCGCGCGGTGCCGCGCCCACGAAGGACAGGTACACGATCCGTTCCACGCCCGCAGCGAGGGCCGCGTCCACCGCCGTGTGGTGCTCCCGCACCCGGTCGGGGGCCTCGTGCGCCGAGACCATGAACAGCGTGTGCGCCCCGTCCAGCGCACGGCGCATCGCCTCGCCGTCGGCGTAGGCGGCGGCGGGCGCCGCGACCGCCCCGGGCAGCCGGGGCAGCCGGTCCGGATCGCGGCCGATCAGCCGGGTCGCCGCGCCCGCTTCGGCGAGCCGGCGCGCGACCCGTCCGCCGACCCTGCCGCCGGCTCCGGTGACTGCGATGACATCGGTCATGAAGGTCCTCTCGACGAACGACGACTGAACGGTTGCACCACGGGACGGCCGCACGGCATCACCGCACGGCCGCACCCCACCGCCGCCACCGCACGGCCGTGCGACAGCGGGGCGGCCCGCTCCGGCGAGGCCCGCTCCGGCGCCGCGACGGCGCGCGGACGTGGCACGCACCGGCAGCCGTACGAGCCCGCGCACCCCGCCCGCCGGCGGGAGGCGTCCTTGCACACGCGCCTCGTGGGCCGTTGCCGTGCGCCGCTTCCGCACGGCGCGTCCCAGTGTCGCCGCGCGCCTCCCGCCTGCGCGGGCGCGACATGCGGTGCACGAGCCGCGGAGTCACCTCGCACGCCGCCCTCGCTCGGCGGCTCCCCGCCCACCTGCCGTCCGGACCGGTGGTCCGCCCCGCCCTGCGCGCCGGACCACCGGACACGCACGGCACGCCCGGACACGCACGACGCGCGGGGGCCCGTTCCGTGACGGAACGGGCCCCCGCGCGTCGTGACATGCCGCCCGCGGCGGCCGCGTCTCACTGCTCGGCGGTGAGGCCCTTGCGCAGCTTGACCAGAGTCTTCGTCAGCAGACGCGACACGTGCATCTGCGAGATGCCGAGTTCCTCGCCGATCTCCGACTGCGTCATGTTCGCCACGAACCGCAGGCTGAGAATCGTGCGGTCGCGCGCCGGGAGGGCGGCGATCATCGGCTTGAGCGACTCGACGTACTCGATGCCCTCGAGTCCGTGGTCCTCGTAGCCGATGCGGTCCGCCAGCGCGCCCTCGCTGTCGTCGTCCTCCGGCTGGGCGTCCAGCGAGCTCGCCGTGTAGGCGTTGCTCGCCGCCATGCCCTCGGCGACCTCCTCGCGGCTGATCCCGAGGTGCTCGGCGAGTTCGCCGGCGGTCGGGGCGCGGTCGAGGCGCTGGGACAGCTCGTCGCCCGCCTTCGCCAGTTCGAGCCGCAGCTCCTGAAGCCGGCGCGGGACGCGCACGGACCACGAGGTGTCGCGGAAGAAGCGCTTGATCTCGCCGATGATGGTCGGCATCGCGAAGGTGGGGAACTCGACCCCGCGGCTCAGCTCGAACCGGTCGATGGCCTTGATCAGGCCGATCGTGCCGACCTGGACGATGTCCTCCATCGGCTCGCTGCGGGTGCGGAAGCGCGACGCGGCGAACTTGACCAGTGCCAGGTTCAGCTCGATCAGGGTGTTGCGTACGTAGGCGTGTGCGTGGGTGCCCTCGTCGAGGGCGGCCAGCCGGTCGAAGAGCGTCTTGGACAGCGCGCGCGAGTCCAGCGTGCTCAATTCACCGGGGTCGGGAATGTCCGGCAGGCCCTCGAGGCCCTCCGGGACGGCCGCGGTCCGGTACTCCTCGTCGCGGAGTTCCGTCGGGGCGAAGTCGTGCGTTGCCGACGGCGCGGTGGGGGTACGCGAATCGTCGAGCCGGGGTGACATGGTCTCCTCCATCGTTCTCGGCATATGGCTGCCGAAGCCGTGCATGCTGCTGCGGTGAGCGGCGCCTCCAAAGCCGGCCAGTTCCGGATGTGTCTCTCTAGGCCTACCGGTTCCGTTGGACGGGTGGCAAGTGACGTCGATTCGACATGTCCGCTTTGTCGGTTAGTTCGGCTACCCCGTGACCGCGTGGAGGGCGTAGGGTTCGGGGGTGTCCGCAACACCCCGGGGGATGTTGTGACATGCAGCACGGATACGGTGGACGCGGCAGCGACGACACGGCGAAGAGGGACGGGCATGGACCGCGAGACGGTCGGCAGCGTGAATCGGGGCCGACTCCAGGTCGAGGTTCGGACCGAGGGTCGCAACGAGGTGGTGAGACCGGCCGGTGAGTTGGATCACCACACGGCCGAACTCCTGCGTGCGCCCTTGGACGAGGCGGTCGAACGAGGCCGGGTGCGGCTGGTGGTCGACTGTTCGCAGCTCGACTTCTGCGACTCCACCGGACTCAATGTGCTGCTCGGCGCCCGGCTGAAAGCCGAGGCCGGCGGCGGTGGGGTTCATCTGGCCGGGATGCGGCCCGTGGTGGCCAGGGTCTTCGAGATCACCGGAGCGGAGGCCGTCTTCACCGTGCACAGCACGCTGGAAGACGCCCTCGCGGACGACTGAACGTATTCCTCCCCGTACCCGTACGTGCCGAGCGTCACGCGGGTCACGGAGAACGGTGGGTGTCGTCACGTCCCCGCCGGGCAGGAGACCCCCGCGGGGCGACGCGTACGGGCGCCCCGTGAAGAGAAGCAATGGCGAACTGGTGAATCGGTGAATCGGTGAGGTGAAGCGCTGATGAGCACCACCCGGCAGCAGCCGCCGGGCGAATTGGGCCCCGAGCCCGGGGAAGCGGGCGCGGCACCGGCCGTACCCGCACCGCCGGGCGGCGCTGTGCGCCGTCTCGCGCTCGGCAGCGCCAGCGGCATCGTCCCGCTCGCCCGCGACTTCACCCGGCAGGCCCTCTACGACTGGGGCTGGCTGCCCGCCGGTACGGCCGAGCGCAGCGCGGCGGCCGAGGACGTCCTGCTGGTCGTCTCCGAGCTGGTCACCAACGCCTGTCTGCACGCGGACGGCCCCGAGGAACTGCGCGTCGCCTCCGACGGCAAGGTGCTCCGCCTGGAGGTCGACGACCGCGGCACGGGCCAGCCCGCACCCCGGACCCCGCACCGCGCGGGCCGCCCCGGCGGCCACGGGATGTTCATCGTCCAGCGCCTCTGCCTCGACTGGGGCGTCGCCCGCACGCCGGGCGCCCCGGGCAAGACGGTGTGGGCCGAACTGGCCGCCCCCGCCTGACACATGCCCGTCGCGGGCGCGCCCGCGACGATGCCCGACGCCCGCCGCCACGTCCCTTTCAGGCCCTCGCGCCCCATCGGCGCCGCGGCGGACGCGCCCCCATCTCACGAGGGGCGCTCGCCAGTGCCCTGCACGGGGCGGACGCCCGCGCTCCGCGTCCCTCAGGCGCTCCCGGGCGGCGGACGCGCGCGCTCCGCGCCCCATGGTCGTCGTCGCGCCCCCGCGTCCCACGCGGGGCGGCCACGGGCATCACGCACCGGAGGGGCTTCCCGGGCCCGCGGGGCCGCGAAGACCACGACGCGCCCCGCGCCGGCCGCGTACACACCCCGAGGTCCGACACGCCGGCGCGCACACCCCGAGGTCCGATACGGCGGCCCGCGCACCCCGAGACCGGACACGGCGGCGGTCCGCCACCCTTCCGGGTGGCGGACCGCCGCCGTGTCACTGCGTCAGCAGCTGATTCCTCAGCGCACGTTGCCCATCAGGGCGCGGATCTTGCGCCCCGCCGTCATGAACGCCAGGCCCGTGGCGACGGCGATGACCGCCCACAGGGAGTAGTACAGGGCGTCGCCCAGCGGAGCGTTGAGCTTGGTGGTCCAGCCGTTGAGGGCGTTGCCCGTCGCGGTGGCGAGGAACCACAGACCCATGATCTGGCCGACGAACTGCTTCGGCGCCAGCTTCGTGGAGAGCGAGAGACCGACCGGGGACAGGCACATCTCGCCGATGGTCTGGACGAGGTACACGCTCAGCAGCCAGAAGACGGTGACCTTGCCGGTCTCGCTGTTGGCGGCCGCGGCGCCCGCGAGGCCCATGATGGCGAAGGAGCCGCCGATGAGGAGCATCGCCAGCGCGAACTTCATCGGGGTGCTGGGCTCGCGGTTGCGCTTGGCCAGCGCGACCCACAGCCCGGCGAAGATCGGAGCCAGGATGATCACCATGGCCGGGTTGACCGACTGGTACCAGGACGCGGGGAACTCCCAGCCGCCGATCATCCGGTCGGTCTTGCCGTCGGCGAACAGCGTCAGCAGCGATCCGGACTGGTCGTAGATCATCCAGAAGAGCACGGCCGTCGCGAAGAACCACGCGAAGGCCTGGATCTTGGGACGGTCCTCGGCGGTCAGGCCGGGGTTCCGGTACATCGCGACGAAGTAGACGACCGGCACGACGATGCCGAGGACGGCGAGCGCGTTGACGATGTGCTCGATGTCGTAGGTGCCGAGTGCGACGTCCACGGCGACCGCCGCGACGGCGATGCCGCCCCACAGCAGCACCTTCCGCAGCACGTTGCGCTTCTCCTCCGGCGTGGCCGGGGTGCCGGGCTCCTTGCCGACGTCGCCGAGGTGGCGTCCGCCGAGGACGTACTGCACGACGGCGAGCGTCATGCCGATACCGGCGACGGCGAAGCCGAGGTGCCAGTTGACGTTCTCACCGAGGTAGCCGACGATCAGCGGCGCGGCCATGCCGCCGATGTTGATCGCCATGTAGAAGAGGGTGAAGCCCGCGTCACGGCGCGCGCTCGGCTGGCCCTCGTAGAGGCCGCCGACCATCGCGGAGATGTTGGGCTTCAGCAGGCCGGTACCGGCGGCGATCAGCGCGAGACCGGCGAAGAACGCGGCGTCGGACGGGATCGCCAGCGTGAAGTGGCCGAGGGCGATGACGATGCCGCCCACGAGGACGGCCTTCCGGGCGCCCCACAGGCGGTCGGCGATCCAGCCGCCGGGCATCGCGGCCATGTAGACGACGGCGTTGTAGACGCCGTAGATGGAGGCGGCAAGCGCCTCGCGGCCCTCCAGCGGGCCGTCCAGGACGCCCGCGACCAGGTAGAGCACGAGGATGGCGCGCATCCCGTACCAGGAGAAGCGCTCCCACATCTCCGTCATGAACAGCGTGGCCATACCGCGGGGGTGGCCGAAGAAGGTCTTATCGCTGCCAGGGGTACTGGCCGATGCCTTCGTCAGGCTGGACGCCATGGTCGATCCTTGTTGTGTCGGGACGCGCGCCGCTTCGTGAGCGGGAACACGCCCGGTGGGGGCAGCCGGCACCGGCCGGTCCGTCCACCGCCCACGCCAGGGGGCGTGCCCCTCCTCGCGGAGCGGCACGGAACGGGCCTCACCGGGATCCACACCCCCGCGCGTCACCGCACGGGAGCCCGGCCCACAGGTCAGTCACTTGGGCTGCCGCGGAACCGGGTTGGGGCCGGCTCCGGACAGAAAGAGAGACCTTTGGTGCGGATGCGCTCCAAAGGCCCCCGGATACTACTTCAGGCGTCTCGCCACCATACGACACGACAGTGCGGCATATGGAAGGACTTGAGACATCAATCACAGGTCACTGCGGAACCGTCTGCCCTGAAACGAAGGTCCATAACAGGATCTCACCCCTGAGTCGAAGCCGTTGTCGATCACCCTCCGCCGGCTGAGGCACGCGGACTACCATCACCTCATGACGCGTGTACTGCTCGCCGAGGACGACGCATCCATCTCCGAACCGCTGGCCCGCGCGCTGCGCCGCGAGGGGTACGAGGTGGAGGTGCGCGAGGACGGTCCGACCGCGCTCGACGCCGGACTCGCGGGCGGTGTCGACCTCGTCGTCCTGGACCTGGGACTGCCCGGGATGGACGGTCTGGAGGTGGCCAGGCGGCTCCGTGCCGAGGGGCACACGATCCCGATCCTGGTCCTGACCGCCCGCGCCGACGAGGTGGACACCGTGGTGGGCCTCGACGCCGGGGCCGACGACTACGTCACCAAGCCGTTCCGGCTGGCCGAGCTGCTCGCCCGGGTCCGGGCCCTGCTGAGGCGCGGCGCCGCGGAGCCGGTACCCGCCCCCTCCACCCACGGCGTGCGGATCGACGTCGAGTCGCACCGGGCGTGGATGGGCGAGGAGGAGCTCCAGCTGACCGCCAAGGAGTTCGACCTGCTGCGCGTGCTGGTCAGGGACGCCGGACGGGTCGTCACCCGCGACCAGTTGATGCGCGAGGTCTGGGACACCACCTGGTGGTCGTCGACCAAGACCCTCGACATGCACATCTCCTGGCTGCGCAAGAAGCTCGGCGACGACGCGGCCAACCCCCGCTACATCGCCACCGTCCGGGGCGTGGGCTTCCGTTTCGAGAAGTCCTGACCCGCTCCCGGCCTGAACCCCCCGGCCTGACCCGCCCCGACCCCGACCCGCCCCTGCCCGGGCCGCCCGGCGCCCCGCCCCCGCCGGCCGGGCACGCCCGGCCCCGTCCGGGCACGACGTCCGGTCCCCGAGCTGGTAGGCAGACCTCATGCGCCGCCGTCTGATCAACTCCACGCTCGCCGTGGTCCTCGTCGTCATCGCCGTCTTCGGGGTCTCCCTCGTCCTCGTGGAGACCCGCACGATCAGCAGCAGCGCCCAGGAGAGCGTGGACTCCGAGGCCCTGCGGCTCGCCAGCATCGTCGACTCCCGGCTGGTGGGCGGTGAGCCGGTCAACCCCGGCATCATCGCCCAGCAGGCGGACATCACCCGCTACGCCGAGATCCGCATCCCGGGCCGCGCTCCCATCGAGATCGGCAAGCGGCCCTCCGGCAGCGTCATCAGCGCCAGCGCCGAGGGGGAGCAGGACACCGAGATCACGGTGGAGGAGTCCCGCTCGGCGGTGACCCGCGAAGTCGCCCGCTCGCTGCTGATCATCGGCGCGGTGGCCCTCCTCGCCGTGGTGGCCGCCGTGGCCCTCGCCGTACGGCAGGCGAACCGCCTCACCTCGCCGCTGACCGATCTCGCCGAGACCGCCGAGCGCCTCGGCTCGGGCGACCCCCGTCCCCGGCACCGCCGCTACGGCGTCCCCGAGCTGGACCGGGTCGCCGACGTTCTCGACGCGAGCGCCGAGCGGATCGCCCGCATGCTCACGGCCGAGCGCAGGCTCGCCGCCGACGCCTCCCACCAGCTGCGCACCCCGCTGACCGCGCTCTCGATGCGGCTGGAGGAGATCACCCTCACCGACGACCCGGAGACGGTGAAGGAGGAGGCGAGCATCGCTCTGAATCAGGTGGAGCGCCTCACCGACGTCGTCCAGCGGTTGCTCACCAATTCCCGCGACCCGCGCATCGGTTCCGCCGTCGCCTTCGACCTCGACGAGGTCGTGAAGCAGCAGCTGGAGGAGTGGCGCCCCGCGTACCGCAGCGCGGGCCGCGCCATCGTGCACTCGGGCCGGCGCGGGATGCGGGCGGTCGGCACCCCCGGGGCCGTCGCGCAGGTCCTGGCCGCCCTGATCGAGAACTCGCTGATGCACGGCGGCGGCACCGTGGCCGTGCGGACCCGGGTCACCGGGAACCAGGCCGTCGTGGAGGTCACGGACGAGGGCCCGGGCGTGCCCGCCGACCTCGGCGCGCGCATCTTCGAGCGGACCATCAGCGGCCGGAACTCCACCGGCATCGGCCTCGCCGTGGCGCGGGACCTCGCGGAGGCCGACGGCGGGCGGCTGGAACTGCTCCAGCAGCATCCGCCGGTGTTCGCGGTCTTCCTCAGCCGGGTGGCCCGGGGGCGCAAGGACGAGAAGCCGACCGTCCGCTGACCGGCGTGCTCCGCCGGTGCCGGGAGGCGACCGCTTTCCACCGGGGGCTCCGGGACCGGGGCGCTACCGTCCGACCGGGTCCGGCTCCGCGGGGACGTCCGGGGCCGCTTCCGGCAGGTGTGCTGGGAGCACCGGACCGGGAGCGGCCCCGGACGTCCCCGCGGCGGGCATCGCCCGGAACACCCAGGTGCGGTAGGACCAGAAGCGGAAGAGAGTCGCTATCCCGATGCCCAGGAACTTGAAGACGTTGCTCTGGAGCGGGGTGTCCCAGCCGAAGCCGTAGGTCGCCGCGTAGAGGATGCCGTTCTCGATCACCAGGCCGGCCGCGCTGAACAGCAGGAAGAGCGTCATCTCGCGGGTGCGGCCGCTCTTGTCGCGGTCGCGGTACGTGAAGTAGCGGAAGCCCACGTAGTTGAACGCGATCGCCACCACGGTCGCGAGCACCGACGCCCGCACCACGGGGAGGTCGGTCAGGTGCCGCACCAGGTTGAAGACCGCGAGGTTGACCAGCAGCCCCGCCCCGCCGACCGCGCCGAACTTGGCGACCTCGCGCGCGAGCTGCCGCAGCCGGCCGCGCAGTCCTCCGCGTCGTTCGCCCATGGTGCGTGTCCAGTCTCGTCGGATCGGCGGTGTCGAGCGGCAGCGTCGACACCGTCATGCTATCCAGCCGTCCGGGGCGACGCCCGGGGGTCGTGAGGACGGTGTGACGGCTGCTACACGTCTTGTCGGAACATACGGGGGGCGGGGCCACTCGCCTCGGCGGATACCCTGAAGGGGTGACGTTCCCGGTAGTCGGCATGGTCGGCGGCGGTCAGCTCGCCCGTATGACCCACGAGGCGGGCATCCCCCTCGGCCTGAAATTCAAGCTCCTCAGTGACACCCCGCAGGACTCCGCGGCCCAGGTCGTCGGTGACGTCGTCATCGGCGACTACCGCGACCTGGAGACGCTGCGCGCGTTCGCCCGCGGCTGCGATGTGATCACCTTCGACCACGAGCACGTGCCCTACGAGCACCTGCGCGCCCTGGAGGCCGACGGCATCCCCGTCCGGCCGGGACCCGAGGCCCTCGTGCACGCCCAGGACAAGGGCGTGATGCGCGAGAAGCTCACGGAGATCGGCGCGCCCTGCCCGCGGCACCGCATCGTGTCCGACCCCGCGGACGCCGCCGCGTTCGCCGAGGAGGTCGGGGGCTTCCCGGTCATCCTCAAGACGGTGCGGGGCGGCTACGACGGCAAGGGCGTGTGGTTCGTCCGCACGCCCGAGGACGCCGAGGCGCCGTTCAAGGCGGGCGTGGCCGTCCTCGCGGAGGAGAGGGTCGACTTCGTCCGCGAGCTCGCCGCGAACATCGTCCGCTCCCCGCACGGGCAGGCCGTCGCCTACCCGGTCGTCGAGTCGCAGCAGGTCGACGGCGTCTGCGACACCGTGATCGCGCCCGCGCCCGGCCTCTCGGACGAGCTCGCCGGACAGGCGCAGGAGCTCGCGCTGCGGATCGCCAAGGAACTCGGCGTCGTCGGCCACCTCGCGGTCGAGCTCTTCGAGACCCGCGACGGCCGCATCCTCGTCAACGAGCTGGCCATGCGGCCCCACAACTCCGGTCACTGGACCCAGGACGGCGCGGTCACCTCGCAGTTCGCGAACCACGTCCGCGCCGTGCTCGACCTCCCGCTCGGCGACCCCCGGCCGAGGGCCCCCTGGACCGTGATGTGCAATGTCCTGGGCGGCGACTTCCCCGACATGTACTCGGCGTACCTGCACTGCATGGCCAGGGACCCGCAGCTCAAGATCCACATGTACGGAAAGGACGTGAAGCCCGGCCGCAAGGTCGGACACGTCAACACCTACGGCGACGACCTCGACGACGTGCTGGAGCGCGCCCGTCACGCCGCCGGCTACCTGCGAGGAACGATCACCGAATGAGCGCTGTCGTCGGCATTGTCATGGGCTCGGACTCCGACTGGCCCGTCATGGAGCTCGCCGCGCAGGCCCTCGACGAGTTCGAGATCGCCTACGAGGTCGACGTCGTCTCCGCCCACCGCATGCCGCGCGAGATGATCGCGTACGGGGAGCAGGCCGCGGACCGCGGTCTCAAGGCGATCATCGCCGGCGCCGGCGGTGCCGCCCACCTGCCGGGCATGCTCGCCTCCGTCACCCCGCTGCCCGTGATCGGCGTCCCCGTCCCGCTGAAGTACCTGGACGGCATGGACTCGCTGCTGTCCATCGTGCAGATGCCCGCCGGGGTGCCGGTCGCCACGGTCTCGGTCGGCGGCGCCCGCAACGCGGGCCTGCTCGCCGCCCGCATCCTCGCCACCCAGGACGCCGAGCTGCTCGGCCGGATGCGCGACTTCCAGCAGGAGCTGAACGACCAGGCCACCGAGAAGGGCAAGCGCCTGCGGGCCAAGGTGCAGGGCGCGGACGCCTTCGGCTTCGGCAAGTAACGCGCCGGGAAGTAACACCGAATGACATCCCCCACCCAGCCCTCGCACCACCTCGGCCGGGCGCGCGAACTGCTCGCCGCCCACCCGGTCGTCGACGGCCACAACGACCTGCCCTGGGCGCTGCGCCAGCACGTCCGCTACGACCTCGACCGGCTGGACATCGCGGACGACCAGCGCGGCCGGCTGCACACCGACATCCCCCGGCTGCGCTCCGGGGGCGTCGGCGCGCAGTTCTGGTCCGTGTACGTGCGCAGCGACCTGGCGGGTGACGACGCGGTCAGCGCCACCCTGGAGCAGATCGACGTCGTCGGCCGGCTCCTCGACCGCTACCCGGCCGACCTGGCCCGGGCGCTCACCGCCGACGACATGGAGACCGCCCGCGCCGAGGGCCGGATCGCGTCCCTGATGGGGGCCGAGGGCGGGCACTCCATCAACGAGTCGCTGGCCACGCTGCGGGCGCTGTACGCGCTGGGCGTGCGCTACATGACGCTCACCCACAACGACAACATCGCCTGGGCGGACTCGGCGACCGACGAGCCGGGCGTCGGCGGCCTCTCCGCGTTCGGCCACGAGGTCGTGCGCGAGATGAACCGCCTCGGCATGCTCGTCGACCTCTCGCACGTCGCCGAGTCGACGATGCGCCACGCGCTCGCCACCTCGGCCGCGCCGGTGATCTTCTCGCACTCCTCCTCGCGGGCCGTCTGCGACCATCCGCGCAACGTCCCCGACGACGTGCTCGCGATGCTGGCCGCCAACGGCGGCGTGGCGATGGCCACGTTCGTGCCGAAGTTCATCCTGCCCGCGGCCGTCGAGTGGACCCGCGCCGCCGACGACAACATGCGCGCCCACGGACTCCACCACCTGGAGACCACGCCGCGCGCCATGAAGATCCACGAGGAGTTCGAGGCGGCGAACCCCAGGCCGGTCGCGACCGCCGCGACCGTGGCCGACCACCTCGACCACATGCGGGAGGTCGCAGGCGTCGACCACATCGGCATCGGCGGGGACTTCGACGGGACCGCCTTCACCCCGGCGGACCTGGACGACGTCGCCGGCTATCCGAACCTCGTCGCCGAGCTCCTCCACCGCGGCTGGTCGGAGACCGACCTGGCGAAGCTGACCTGGCAGAACGCGGTCCGCGCCCTGCGCGGCGCGGAGGCCGTGGCACGCGACCTCCAGGCCACCCGCGGACCGTCGATCGCCACGATCGACGAGCTCGACGCGGTCTGACCCCGCGGCCGGGCGCGCGGACCGCGCATCCGGCCGCGCCCGGTGGTGCGGGCGGGTACGGCGGGCTGCGCCCGCGCACCCCCCGAACGCATCGCCCGCCGCGACCCGCCGGAGCCGCCGTGCCACGGTTGGCGTACGGCCGGCCGCGCCACGGCGGCCCGCGCCGAGGCAGCGACCGGAGCACTCTCATGGCTGAACCGCAGGACGCCACGTTCTTCACCACCGCCGATCTCCGCGCGCTCGAGGCGATCGAGACGATCGAGACGCTCGGGGAGACGGACGGCGCCGAGGCCCCCGGGCAGTCCGCGCCGCCCGGCCGGGCCGGCTCCGCCGGACAGCCGGGCGGTCCCGGTGCCGACGGACCCGGCCGTTCCGCGGGGGCGGTCCGCGTCACCACGGGAGCCGCGGGGGCGGACTCCCTCGCCCGTGCCGAGGCGCTGCTGCGCACCCACCCCGTGGTGGACGGCCGCAGCGGGCTCGCCCCGGTCCTGCGGAGCATGCACTTCCACGATCTCGAAGCGGGCGAGACCCTGCTGGAGACCGATGTCCCGCGGCTGCGGCGCGGCCGGGTGGGCGCCCAGTTCTGGTCCCTGCACCCGCCGGCCGGCGCCGACCCCACCCTGGCGGACGTGCTCGAACTCCTCGACCTCGTCCGGGCCACGACCGCCGCCACCCCCGAGGGCCTGCTCCTCGCGGCGGCCGCCGACGACCTGGTCGACGCCCGCAACCGCGGCCGCACCGCGGTGCTGCCCGGTCCGGCCCCGGGCCAGGCGCTCGGCGACTCGCTCGCCGCCCTCCGCGCGCTCCACGCGCTCGGCGTGCGCAGCGTCACCCTGGCAGGCACGCGCTGGGCGGGGGAGCGCGGGCTGACGCCGCTCGGCCACGAGATGATCCGCGAGATGAACCGGCTGGGCGTCGTCGCCGACCTCTCCGGGAGCGCCCCCGAGACCGTTCGCCGGGTGCTCGCCGTCAGCCGTGTCCCCGCGATCGTGTCGCACCCTCCGGAGCCCCTTCCGGAGGACGTCCTGCGCGCCCTGCGCGCATCCGGCGGAGTGTGCATGGTGCCGTGCACCCCCGGTACCCCCGAGGAGACGGCCGAGGCGCTCGAACGCGTCCGCGAGGCGGCCGGCCCCGAGACCGTGGCGCTGACCGGCGCCTGGGACACGGGCCTGCCGCACGCCCCGGGTCTGGCGGACGTCGCCTGTTTCCCCGGCCTCGTGGCACTCCTGCTGGAGCGCGGCTGGCCGGAGGCCGATGTCACCGCGCTCACCTGGTCGAACATGATGAGGGTGCTGCGCGAGGCGGAGTTCGCCGCCCGCGCCGCGGCCACCCGCGAGTCCCCGTCGCGCGCCACCATCGACACCCTGGGCACCTGACCGCCCCCGGGTGCGCGGCCGCCGCGGCGGCCGCGCCGGTTCAGCAGGCGCAGAGGCAGAACGGGTGCCCCGCCGGGTCGGCGTACACCCGGAAGCTGCGCGACCTGTCGTCCGCCTCCAGCGCCGTGGCGCCGAGCGCCAGCACCTGCTTCTCCGCCGCGTCCAGGTCGTCCACCGTCACGTCCAGATGGAACTGCTGCGAATCCTTCGGCGACGGCCACTTCGGCGGCTCGAACCCGGGCGCGGCCTGGAACGCGAGCGTCGCGCCGGCGCTCTTGAGGTCGACCCACCCGTCGCCGTCGTCCTCGATCTCCCCGCCGAGCAGCTCCGCGTAGAAGCGCGCGAGCGCGAGCGGGTCGGGACAGTCCAGTACGACGGCTCCCAGCTTGGCGATGCTCATGGCTGCTCCTCCTGTGTCACGTGACGGCCCTCCCCGGCGTTACCGGTAGACAGCTTCAACCGGTCACCGTTACTGCATGGTGCCGTAATGGAGGTAACGTCGCAACCATGAACGACAGGGCCACCGCACCCGGCGGGCTCGCGCTGATCGAGGCGCTGGTCAACACGCTGGACGTCGAGTCCGGCGCGGACACGCTCGGCACGCCGGAGAACCTGGAGCGCTTCGCCCTCGCGGAGCGCGACCTCGGTGCGGCCCGCGCGCTGCGCGAGGCGCTGCGCTGCGCCTGTCTCGCCCATGCGGGACACGGCACGCCCGACGGCCTCGACGCCCTGCTCACGGGTGCCCCGCTGCACGTCTCCATCGCCGCCGACGGCACGGCTCGGCTGCGGGCGGCGGCCGGCGGGGACGGCCTGCTGTGCCGGGTCGCGCTGGCGATCGCGGCCGGTGCCGCCGACGGCACCTGGGCACGCCTCAAGGCGTGCGAGGCCGAGGACTGCCGCTGGGCGTACTACGACCGCAGCCCGGCGGGCCGCCGCCGCTGGTGCTCGATGTCCGTCTGCGGAGCCCGGGCCAAGATGCGCACCTACCGCGCCCGCCGCGACACCTGACGCCCGCACCCGCCCGGACGCGCGCCTTCCGCACCCGGGCAGCGTCCCCTTCCCACGCTGCCGCGCCGCTGCGACACCCGCCGCCCGCCCGCGCAACGCCCACCACCCCGCGCCGGGTCCGGACACGCCGATGGCCGGGGCGACCGCCGTGCGGTCGCCCCGGCCATCGGCACGGGAAGGGGACGGGGAGGCTCAGGCCACCGGGCGGCCCATCGCGCGGTACGTCCAGCCTGCCGAGCGCCACACCCCCGGGTCCAGCGCGTTCCGGCCGTCGAGCACGATCCGCTCGGACGCCACCTCGCCCAGCGCCTCGGGGTCCAGCTCGCGGAACTCGCGCCACTCCGTCAGGTGCAGCACCACGTCCGCGCCACGGACCGCCTCCAGCGCCGAGTCCGCGTAGGCCAGCGTGGGGAAGAGCCGCCGGGCGTTCTCCATGCCCTTGGGGTCGTACACGGTCACCTGGCCGCCCTGGAGCTGTATCTGGCCGGCCACGTTGAGCGCGGGCGAGTCGCGGACGTCGTCGGAGTCCGGCTTGAACGTCGCGCCGAGCACCGCCACCCGCTTGCCCAGGAACGAGCCGCCGCCGACGGCCTCACGCGCCAGCTCGACCATGTGCCCGCGGCGCCGCATGTTGATGGAGTCGACCTCGCGCAGGAACGTCAGCGCCTGGTCGGCGCCCAGCTCGCCGGCCCGGGCCATGAAGGCCCGGATGTCCTTCGGCAGGCAGCCGCCGCCGAAGCCGACGCCCGCGCGCAGGAACCGCTTGCCGATGCGCTCGTCGTGGCCGATCGCCTCCGCCAGCTTCACCACGTCGCCGCCGGCCGCCTCGCACACCTCGGCCATGGCGTTGATGAAGGAGATCTTCGTCGCGAGGAAGGAGTTCGCGGCGGTCTTCACCAGCTCGGCCGTCGGGAAGTCCGTCACCACGAACGGCGACCCCTCCGCGATGGGGGTGGCGTACACCTCGCGGAGCACCTTCTCCGCGTCCGCGCTGCCGACGCCGACCACGATCCGGTCCGGGTGGAGGGTGTCGTCGACGGCGAAGCCCTCCCGGAGGAACTCCGGGTTCCAGGCCAGCTCGACGTCGCCGGGAGCCCGCTCGGCGAGCAGGACGGCGAGCCGCTCCGCGCTGCCGACCGGCACGGTCGACTTGCCCACGACCAGTGCCCGGCCCGCCAGGTGCGGGGCGAGCGAGGCGAAGGCGGAGTCCACGTAACTCATGTCACAGGCGTACTCGCCGTGCTTCTGCGGAGTGTTCACGCACACGAAGTGGACGTCGCCGAACGCGCCGACCTCCTCCCAGGAGGTCGTGAACCTCAGCCGCCCGCTGGAGCCCTCGATGCCCGCGACGTGCTTGCGCAGCAGCTCCTCCAGACCGGGCTCGTACATCGGCACCCGGCCCGTGGACAGCAGCTCGACCTTCTCGGGCACGATGTCGAGGCCCAGGACCTCGAAGCCGAGCTCCGCCATGGCCGCTGCGTGGGTCGCACCGAGGTAGCCGGTGCCGATCACGGTGATCTTGAGGGCCATGCGTGCTCCAGTACTGATGCGCGGGCGAAGGTGCGCGCCCGAGCATATCCGCGCCTGCTCCGGGGTCGAATCCGGCCGTCCCGGGGGTAGTGATGGACCTGTCGTCAAGCTCACGTATGCCGGGCGCGGGGAGCCCGTCTAAAATTGGGTTACTTAACGGTAGTTAGCAGCAGCTTGGGGAGTGAGACACCTTGGCAGGATCGGCCGACTTCGATCTGTACCGCCCGTCCGAAGAGCACGACATGCTCCGCGAGACGGTCCGCTCCCTGACCGAGGCGAAGATCGCACCCTTCGCCGCGGCGGTGGACGAGGAGGCCCGCTTCCCGCAGGAGGCGCTCGACGCGCTCGTCGCCTCCGACCTGCACGCCGTGCACGTCCCGGAGTCCTACGGCGGCGCCGGCGCCGACGCGCTCGCCACCGTCATCGTGATCGAGGAGGTGGCCCGCGCCTGCGTCTCCTCCTCCCTGATCCCCGCGGTCAACAAGCTGGGCTCGCTGCCGGTGATCCTCTCCGGCTCCGAGGAGCTGAAGAAGAAGTACCTGGGCCCGCTGGCCAAGGGCGACGCGATGTTCTCGTACTGCCTCTCCGAGCCGGACGCCGGTTCGGACGCGGCGGGCATGAAGACCCGCGCGGTCCGCGACGGCGACTTCTGGGTCCTCAACGGCGTGAAGCGCTGGATCACCAACGCCGGCGTCTCCGACTTCTACACGGTGATGGCCGTCACCGACCCCGAGAAGCGCTCCAAGGGCATCAGCGCCTTCGTGGTCGAGAAGTCCGACGAGGGCGTCTCCTTCGGCGCCCCGGAGAAGAAGCTCGGCATCAAGGGCTCCCCGACCCGCGAGGTCTACCTCGACAACGTCCGCATCCCCGCCGACCGCATGATCGGCGCGGAGGGCACGGGCTTCGCCACCGCGATGAAGACCCTGGACCACACCCGCATCACCATCGCCGCGCAGGCCCTCGGTGTCGCGCAGGGCGCCCTCGACTACGCCAAGGGCTACGTCCAGGAGCGCAAGCAGTTCGGCAAGCCGATCGCCGACTTCCAGGGCATCCAGTTCATGCTCGCGGACATGGCCATGAAGATCGAGGCCGCCCGCCAGCTGACCTACGCGGCCGCCGCGAAGTCCGAGCGCGTCGCCGCCGGAGGTGCAGAAGGGGACCTCACCTTCCAGGGCGCCGCGGCCAAGTGCTTCGCCTCCGACGTCGCGATGGAGGTCACCACCGACGCGGTCCAGCTCCTGGGCGGCTACGGCTACACCCGCGACTACCCGGTCGAGCGCATGATGCGCGACGCCAAGATCACCCAGATCTACGAGGGCACCAACCAGGTCCAGCGCATCGTGATGGCGAGGAACCTGCCGTAACCGGGTTCTCACAGGGCAGCGGCCATCTTCAACGGTTCGCGGACCGTGATCGGCTTCCTGCCCGTTCGGGACCGTTTCGGGCCTGCCGTGGGCGTCGTGCTGGGAAACTCCTCGGCTGACGCTGGACGGGAACCGCCCCTCACCTGCACAAACACAACGACCCCCGGCTCGCTGCCGGGGGTCGTTCGCATGGGGCCCTGGCCGGCCCCGGCCCTCGTGGCCGGGGCTTCGTCGCTTCGCTCAGGCGACCGGGCAGGCCGGTGCCGCGGTCGACCGGTGCGGGGACCACGGGGCGGCCCCGCGGGGATGATCGCCGGAGTCCGGCCGGCGGTAGCGTGGGCCCATGACGCGGGGGAGTCGGGCCGAGTACACCTTCGAAGCGCGCAAGCTCCTCGCGGAGGCGGGCGTGGACCCGGCCGATCTGCGGCTGGACGAGTACGAGCACGTGGACCGCGGGGTCGCGCTCGCCCTCGGCGCCTTCGGCTCCCCGCGCTCCGATCTGGCCGAGGGTGCCGTCTCGATCGCCTCGGAGGTCCTGCTGCGATGGCGGACGCCCCGGCCGGATCTGGTGGCCGGCCTGGTGCGGTGTCTGACGTCGCCTCATGCCCACGCGAAGGGCGACGCCGCGATGGTGCTGGCCCGGCTGGTGTCCGCCGACTCCACGCAGGACGTCACGCTGGCCGTGCCCGCTCTGATCGTGGCCGCCGGCGACCCGTACGACCGGGTCTCCGGGCCGGCCGCGCTGGCCCTCGCCCGTCTCGGCCACCCGGAAGCGCTGCCCCCGGTGCACCGCTGGCTGGCGTCGAGCAGCACGCTTCCGTTCTTCGAGGTGACGTCGCTCGGGCAGATTCTGCGACCGATGGCGGCGCATGCCGAAGCGTTGCTCCCCGGGGTCCGTCGCCTGCTGGCCGACGCGGCCGGCAAGGAGCAACTGAGGCCGGTCCTCGCCGCACTGGCCGCATGGGGCCCCGCGGCGAGTGCGGCGGTACCCGAACTGACAGCGGTCCTCGCCACCCGCAATGTGCGATGGGCCTGCGACGCGCTCGGCGCCGTCGGCGCGGCGGCGGCGCCCGCGGCGGACACTCTCGGCGATTTCGTCCGAGGCGTCGCACAGCCGCCGCGCCACGACGGCGGCTGCCCGGAGCCGCCCGGACGACGGCGGTGGCACGGCACCCAGAACGCTGCCTGGGCCCACTGGCGGATCACCGGTGATCCGGGGGTCTTCCTGGCCTTCCTGGACGAGGAGGCTCCCCGGGGTCTCGGGTACGCCGACCTCCACCGGCTGGCGGAGCTGGGGCAGGTGGCGACGCCGTACGCGTCCGCGGTCCGCCCGCTGCTCGATTCGCCCGGCCCCTGGACCCGTGTCCGCGCCGCCCATGCCTGGTGGCGGATCACCGGCGACACGGACGCCGCCGTCCCGGTGCTGCTGGCGGCGCTGCGCCCGCTGGCATCGGGTGCCGCTGACGCACCCTGTCGCGCGGCGGTCCGGTACGCGGCCCGTATCGGGGCCCCGGCCGCCGCCGCGGCCCCGCTGCTCGCAGGGGTTCTGTCGTCCGAACGGCGTTTCCCCCCGGACGTGTACCCCGCGGCCCGTGCGGCGCTGGCTGCCTTCGGCGCGTGAGGCGCGGAAGGCAGGTGGGTGCGGCCCGGCGGACGGCGCCCGGGGGCGGCCGGAAGACGGTTGGGACATGTGGTGAGGGAGAGACGGGCGTGGCGCCATTGACGCGCGTAGCCAAGACCGGTTCAGTGGTCGGACGCCGACCGGCGTGAACGGTCCTGTCGCCCCAACTCCCGTACCACGGAGGCCCCGTGAGACACCATGCGACACCGGCACGGCACATCCCGGCGGTGCTCACCGCCGTACTCGGTCTGACCCTGACAGCCCTCGCGCCCGCGGCTCAGGCCAGCCCGGCGGCCCCGGCCCCGCCCACCGTGGCGGCCGCCTTCACGGCCGCCGCAGAGGAGTACGACGTCCCCAGGGACCTGCTCGTCGCGGTCGGGTACGGCGAGAGCCGGCTCGACGGACACGACGGGCAGCCCAGCCAGGCCCGCGGGTACGGGGTGATGCACCTCGTCGACAACCCGCGTCAGCAGACCCTGCGCGAGGCGTCGAGGCTCACCGGCCTCCCCGCCGCGACCCTGCGCCACGACACCGCCGCCAACATCCGCGGCGGCGCCGCCGTCCTGCGCGCCCGCGCCGACGCCGCCGGGCTCACCGGCGCCGAACGCGACCGCCCCGCCGCCTGGTACGAGGCGGTGGCGCGCTACGGCGGATCCCCCGACGACCGCGCCGCCCGTTTCTACGCCGACGGCGTCTACGACATCCTCGTCCAGGGCGTCACCGCCCGCGCCGAGGACGGCTCCGCGGTCACCGTCCGGCCCACGGCCGTCGAGCCGGACCGTGGCGACTACGCCGACGCGGCCCCGCTCGTCGCCGCCCCCGACTACCCGTCCGCGCTCTGGGTCCCGGCCAGCACCAGCAACTACAAGGTGGGGCGCACCTCCGCGATCACGGCGGTCGTGGTGCACGTCACCCAGGGCTCGTACGCCGGCACCATCAGCTGGATCCAGAACCCCACGTCCCAGGTCAGCGCGCACTACGTGGTGCGTTCCTCGGACGGCCAGGTGACGCAGATGGTCCGCGAGAAGGACACCGCCTGGCACGCCAAGTCCGGCAACCCGTACTCCGTCGGCATCGAGCACGAGGGCTGGGTCGACCAGCCGTCCTGGTTCACCGACGCGATGTACCGCTCCTCCGCGGCGCTCACCCGCTCGATCGCCGACCGCTACAACATCCCCAAGGACCGCGCGCACATCGTGGGCCATGTGGAGGTCCCGGGCAACGATCACACCGACCCCGGCCCGCACTGGGACTGGAACCGGTACATGCAGCTCGTGGGCGGCAGCACGACGGCCCCGCCGCAGCTCACCTTCTCCTCGTACGCCACCCTGCGCAACGGTTCCACGGGCGCCCAGGTCAGTGCCGCCCAGTGGCTCCTGGAAGCCCAGGGCCACGACGTGGGCCAGGTGGACGGCCAGTTCGGTTCCGGGACGGCCGCCGCCGTCCGCGCGTTCCAGACGGCGAAGGGCCTCTCCGCGGACTCGACGGTGGGCCCGAAGACCTGGACGGCGCTGCTCTCGGCCGGTGCCCGGCCGGCGCTGAAGCAGGGCTCCACCGGCGAGGCCGTGCAGCGCGTCCAGCGTGCGCTGACGGCCGCGCTCGGCCGGACCGTCGCCGCCGACGGCATCTTCGGCTCGGGCACCGCGCAGGCGGTACGCGACTACCAGTCGACCCGCGGCCTGGACCCGGACTCCGAGGTGGGCCCGCTGACCTGGGGCGCGCTCCAGGCCGGGCGCTGAGCCCGCGCACGAGACGGATCCGCACGAAGGGCCCCGGCAGGGACGCACCGTTCCCGCCGGGGCCTTCGTGCGGGCCGCCGCGGCACCCCGGAGCCTTCGGCGCCTGCGCCGCCCCGTCACCCGTGGCCGGCGCCCCGTCACCCGTGGCCGGAACGTGGCCGGAACAGGGCAGGAGCGTGGCCGGAACCCCCGCGGCCGTCCAGCGCGTCCCTGTCCAGGGACACACGGACAACGGATGTGACGCAGGAGGGGGACGTGGTCGTGACGGGGACGAGGACCCAGCTCGCCGACCGGATCGCCGAGACCAGAAGAGGTGCGGGCGACCCGCGCGCTCTGGTGGGCGAGATGAGGCGCTCCGTCCTCCTGGTGCCGATGGACGGCGAGGGCCTGTGGTCGGCCCGGTCGGGCGGGGTGCGCTGGGTGTGCGCCTTCACCGACGAGGCCGCGCTGGCCCGCTTCGCCGAGGTCCGGGGACTCGGCGGCCGGTCCCTGGACTACGCGGCGCTCCTGGGCGCCCGCATCGTGGACGAGATCGTGCCCGGACTGGAGGAGCCGGCCGGCCTCGCCGTCGACATCGCGACCGAGGACGGGTCGATGTTCTTCCCGCCGGTGGCCGGCATCGTCCCGGACGGCGTCGCGGTGGACGTGGCCCCGGACGGGAGCGCCCGATGAGCGGCGGGGGCGGCGAGCTCGCCTTCGACAAGGGCGCCGTCGCCAAGTTCACGCAGGGCGTGGGCTCGACGATCTCGCAGCTCGGCGACCTCGGGGGCGCCACCGGCTCCACGATGGGCAAGGGCTTCTCGGGACTGTCGATGACCGGGATGGAGGCCGGCCACCACGGGCTCTCCGTCGACTTCGAGGACTTCTGCGAACGCTGGGAATGGGGTGTGCGGGCCCTGGTGCACGACGCCAGCGCCCTCGCGAACCGCCTGGGCCTGGCCGCGGGCACCCAGTGGGAGCACGACAAGTACGTCGAGGGCGCCCTGAAGGTGGGGGTCAACTCGGTGATGGGCGGCAACCCGCACGCCACCGAGGAGGAGATCACCCAGCAGGGCTGGGGCGACGTGTTCACCCCCGACTACCTGAACCCCGACTGGAGTGCCGAGTCCTGGGACCGGGCCGGCCAGGAGATGGGCCAGACCTGGAAGGACACCGGTCGCACCGTCCTCACGGAGGGCCAGGGCGGCCGCCAGTCGGAGATGCTCAACGACGCTCTCGGCATCACCGACGACCAGTGGAACCGGGCGCTGGACGACACCTTCGGGCCGTCGCCGGAGGAACGCGCCCGGCAGGCGCAGCAGCAGGGCGACACGGGGGGCAACTGAGCATGGGCATCGGCGATCTGATCAGCGACATCACACCGGACTCGGTGGAGAACGCGGTCGAGGACGGCGTCGAGTGGGTCGGCAACCGGGTCGAGGACGCCGGGAACTGGACCGCCGACCGCCTGGACGACGTCGGCTGGGAGTCGGGCGCCGACTGGGTGCGCGAGCAGTCGCGTTCGGTCGCCAACCGGATGGGCGCCGAGGTCGACGAGATGGACCTCGGGCAGACCGAGGACAAGACCAAGCTGATCTACGGCAGCGCCGACACGATCCGCTCCCGGGCCAAGCAGCTCCGGGCCTTCGCGACCTCCTTCGACACGGCCGGCGAAGGCCTCAAGGGCCTCAAGTCCTCCGAACTCAAGGGCGAGGCCGCCGAAGCGCTCCGGACGGCGGTGAGCACCCAGCCGCCCAAGTGGTTCAAGGGCGCCGACGCCTGCGACAAGGCGGCCTCCGCGATGGAGGCGTTCGCCGGGACGGTGACCTGGGCGCAGGGGCAGGCGCAGACCGCCATCGACAAGTGGAAGGAGGGCGTCAAGGCATCGGAGGACGCCGCGAACGCCCACCGCAAGAAGGTCGACGACTACAACAGCGCGGTCGACCGCTACAACGCCCAGCCCGCGGACGAACGCAATCCCTCCACCCTGCCGCCGTGCCCCGCCCCGACGTTCACGGACCCGGGCAAGAAGCTCATGCAGGAGGCACAGGACACCCTCGCCGAGGCCCGCAAACAGCGGAACACGGCTGCCGAGACCGCCCGCACCGCGGTGCGGGCCGCCCGTGACACGGCACCGGAGAAGCCGTCCTACGCCGAGCAGCTGGGCGACGGGCTCCAGGAGCTCCAGATCATGGGCGACCACGTGGGCGGCGGCATCATCAAGGGCACCGCGGGGCTCGTGAACTTCGTGCGCGGCATCAATCCTCTGGACCCGTACAACATCACCCACCCCGCCGAGTACGCGACCAACCTGAACAACCTGGCCGCGGGGCTGGTCGTCGCCGTCAACGATCCGGTCGGCACCGGCAAGCAGATGGTCAGCGACTTCATGAAGGACCCGTACGAGGGCTTCGGACGCCTGCTGCCCGACGCGGCGCTGACCGTCGCGACGGGAGGCGGGGGCGCCGCGGTCAAGGCGCTGCGGGTCGTGGAGAACGCCGCCGACGCGGCGCAGGCCCGCAAGCTGGTCGACGACTCCCCGGAGGGCACGCACAACCGGCCCGACGACCAGCGCACGACGGACGGCACGGACCCCGTCGACCTGGCCTCCGGCCGGATGTTCCTGCCCCAGACGGACGTCGAGATCCCGGGCATCCTGCCGCTGCTGTTCTCCCGCCGTACCGAGTCGGGTTGCGCCGCGGGCCGGTTCCTCGGGCCGGCATGGACGTCCACGGTGGACGAACGCCTGGAGGTCGACGCGGTCGGCGTCGTCCACGTCACCGCCGACGGTCTCCTGATCGCCTACCCCCACCCGGTGACCGGCGCGCCCACCACGCCGGAAAGCGGCACCCACCGCACGGTGCTGGCCAGGGACGCGGGCGGCGACTACACCGTCACCCACACCGACAGCGGCCTCACCCTTCACTTCACGGCCGCCGTGGGCGCCGAACCGGGCGGCGACGGCACGGCCTGGCTCTCCTGTGTCACCGAGCGCAACGGCCACACGGTCACCGTCGACCGCGGCGAGGACGGTCTTCCCTCGGCACTGGCCCACTCCGCGGGCCACCTGCTGCGGCTGGCCACCGAGGGCGGCCTCGTCACCGCCGTGTCCCTGGCCGGAGCGGGCGAGGGCGGCGGGGATCTGCCGCTGATGTCCTACGGCTACGAGGACGGCAACCTCACCGCCGTCACCAAGCCGTCCGGCGCCACGACCGCGTTCGTGTACGACGACCGCCGCCGTGTGATCGCCTGGATCGACTCCAACGGCAGCCGCTACGACTACATCTACGACGACCGCGACCGGGTCGTCTTCGAGGGCGGCGAGGCGGGGCACGTCCAGATCTCGCTGGCCTACACCGAACCGGACGCCGGGACCGGTCATCGGACGACCGTCCTGACGACCCCCGACGGCCGGGCCACCCGGCATCTGATCGGACCGGGCTGCCACGTCCTGGCCACCGTCGACCCACTCGGCCACACGACGCGGTTCCGCTACAGCCCGCGAGGCGACCTGCTGTCCCGCACCGACCCGCTGGGCCGTACCACCGTGTACGCCCACGACGAGGACGGCCGGCTCGCCGCCGTCACCCGGCCCGACGGCACCGAACTGCGCGTCGTGCGCGGCCCGCTCGGCCTGCCCACCGAGCGCCACGACCCGGACGGGGCCCGCTGGCTCCAGGAGTTCGACGAGCGGGGGAACCGCACGGCGGTCACCGATCCGGCCGGCCGCACCACCCGCTACGCCTACGACGACGCCGGTCTCCTGGTGTCCGTCACCGATGCCCTGGGAGCCGTCACCGTCGTGCGCTGCGACGGGGCCGGCCGCCCGGTGGAGGTGACCGACCCGGAGGGCGGCGCCACCCGCCTGGATCGCGACGCGCTCGGGCGGCTGGTCCGCGTCACCGACCCGGTGGGTGCGGTGACCCGCCTCGAATGGGGAGCCGACGGGCATCTGGCCCGGCGTACCGGCCACGACGGCGCCGCCGAGTCGTGGACCTACGACGGCGAGGGCAACTGCCTCAGCCACAGCAACGCGGCGGGCGGGGTGTCCCGCTTCGAGTACACCCACTTCGACCTCCTCGCCGCCCGCACGCATCCCGACGGCGCGCGGTACGAGTTCGAGCACGACGCCGGCCTGCGGCTCACCCGGGTGACCGACCCGCAGGGGCTCCAGTGGACGTACGAGTACGACGGGGCCGGCCGGCTCGTGGCCGAGACCGACTTCGACGGCCGTACCACCGCCTTCGGCCTCGACGCCGCCGGACAGCTCGTCACCCGGACGGATCACCTGGGCGGTGTGACCGCCTTCGCGTACGACGAACTCGGCCGGGTGATCCGCAAGGATGCCGGCGGCCGGGTCACCGTCCATGCCTACGATCGTGCGGGACGCCTCGTCCGGGCGACTTCCGCGGACAGCGAGCTGGTGCGCCGATACGACCGGTGCGGCCGGCTGACGTCCGAACTCGTCGACGGCCGGCTGCTCGACTGCGCCTACGACGCAGCCGGCCGCCGGACCCGCAGGACCACCCCGACGGGGATGGTCACGCGCTATGCCTATGATGCCGCGAACCGCCCCACCCGGATGACCTCCGGCGACCGGGACATCACGTTCACCCACGATGCCGCGGGACACGAGGTCGAGCGCGCCTTCGGCGACTTCATGACCCAGACCTCGTCCTGGGACGAGGCCGGCCGGCTGTCCGCCCGGCAACTGACCGCAGGCTCCCGCCCACTGGGCTCGCGCACCTACTCCTACCGCGCCGACGGATGTCTCACCGCGACATCCGACACCGCCTCGGGCGGGCGAACCTTCGAACTCGACCCGGGCGGCCGGGTGACCGCGGTGCACGCACGCGGCTGGACCGAGCGGTACGCCTACGACGCGAGCGGCAACCAGTCCTCGGCCGTCGTGCCCGACTCGCACCCCGGTCACGAGGCCGGTGGCCCCCGTGCCTACAGCGGCACCACCGTCACACGCGCGGGCCGGGTCCGCTTCGAGCACGACGGCCTCGGCCGCGTCACACTGCGCCAGAGGACCCGGCTCTCCCGCAAGCCGGAGACCTGGCGCTACACGTGGGACGCCGAGGACCGTCTCGCCTCGGTGGTCACTCCGGACGGCACACGCTGGCGCTACCGCTACGACCCGCTCGGCCGGCGCGTCGCCAAGCGGCGTCTGGCCGCGGACGGCGAATCCGTACTCGAGGAGACCCGGTTCACCTGGGACGGCCTGACCCTGTGCGAACAGACCACCGTCTCCGGCGAACTGCCCCGTCCGGTGGCGATCACCTGGGACCACCGCGGTCTCGTGCCCCTCGCGCAGACCGAACGCGTCCTCACTCCGGATGCCCGCCAGGAGGAGATCGACCGGCGCTTCTTCGCGGTGGCCACCGACCTGATCGGCACTCCCACCGAACTCGTCGACGAGTCCGGGCAGATCGCCTGGTCCACCCGCACCACACTGTGGGGCGCCACCGCCTGGTCCCGGTCCAGCACGGCCTACACGCCGCTGCGCTTCCCGGGCCAGTACTTCGACCCGGAGACCGGCTTCCACTACAACCTCTTCCGTCACTACGACCCGCAGACCGGCCGGTACACGTCCCCGGACCCGCTGGGGCTCTCTCCGGCGCCGAATCCGGTCGCCTACGTGACCAACCCGCACACCGTCTGCGACCCCTTCGGTCTGTCGCCGTACCCGAACGGCGAGGGCCCGACCATCGGCGAGTACACCTCCAAGGGCGAGGGCCAGGACCTCAAACGCTCCGCCATGGTGGGCGACGACCAGTGGCACTTCAACACCGGCCACGGCTACGACCGGGCCCACACCGGGCCGGACGGAAGCACCAACGATCTGCGGACCACCGCCTTGAAACCCGACCGGATCGAGCAGGCGATCGTCTCCGACGTGTACGCGTTCATGCAGGACGGCGGGGTTGTGCCGCGGGCGAGGACACCCGAGTTCACCGGACCGCTCGACAGGTCGGTGCAGATCGACGGGCACGACGTCGGCTACCGCGTCGTGCAGCGCCCCGACGGGGCATACCAACTGTCCACCTACTGGCTCAACCCCTGACGCGACCGCCGACCTGAGGGGGGTGGTGTCCCGTGCCGGGCGCCCGGCCCGCGGTGCCCGGCCCGCTGTGCGGCGACCCCGCACGGCCGGTCGCCGCACCGGCGACCCGCCCCGGAGCGCAGCCGCGTTCGGCGGCCCGTCCGGGGCTCCGCCCGGCTGTTAGGGTCTCTGGACACCCGGACCGCTCCGTGACCGGAGCAGGGATCCGGGAGCCGGAAGAAGCCCCTCAGGAGAAGCCAGACATGACCGATCCCACCCCTGCTGCCAGGAAGCTCGGTCAGGCGATCGAGGGTGCCGACAGCCGGCAGATCAACGATGCCTCCCGCGAGTTCGTCGAGAAGGTCACCTTCGCGACGGCCGACGAGATCCTCGCCATGCTCGGGGACGTGCTCGACGAGGACTGGACCGCCCTGCCGCCCTGGGCCCGGAACCTCGCCTACCGCCTGGCCTGTCTCCAGCGCCCCGGCGATCCCCGGCTGCTCCGGGAGGCGGCCGCGGATCTGCTGTCGTTCGGCCCTGACTGGGACACGTACGCCGAGGAGCTCAAAGCTCGCGCGGCGGAACTGGACTAGCGCTCCGGTGCGTGCGGCAGGACCCCGAACCGGCCGGACCGGCGGGCCGGACCCCTGGTGGAAGGATCGGGAGCGTGGACAGAGGGATCCGCGGCTTCGAGCCGGCCTTCCTGGTCGGGATCGAAGCTGTGCGCCGTACGCACGGTCCACGCCTCGCGGCGCTCGCCGGGCGGCGGCTGGCGGGGTTCGCCGTGGTCCGGTTCGTCGAGGACGGGGACTGGTTCGCCGACCTTCCGGTCGTGCTGGACTTCGACGGCATCCGGGTGGAGGTGTGCCACTGGAAGTTCGACGAGCTCTCGATCGGCTGGAACGAGATCGACACGACGGCGGCCGTCACGGGGTGGGAGTCGTCCGAGTTCACCCCTCGGTGGTCCGGCGACCATGAAAGCCTCGCACCGCTCGTCGGCCGTGAACTGACCGCGGTCCGGCTCCTGGAGTGGCGGCCGAGGCCGCCGGGGCGGGACATGGCGGCCGGGACGGTGGCCGTCGAGTTTGTCTTCGGCGAGGACTTCCTGCGGATTGTCAACGGCCTCGACGAGAACTCCCTGGAGACCGGTGCGGCCCATCCGGACTACGTCCGGCACGAACTGACCCGCTGAGCGGGGGCGCTCGTCGTCGGGGCGGAACACCTGCGGGCGGGGTCAGGCAGGCGGTTTGGGGTCGCCGACCAGGCGCAGGGCGGCCGGACGCTCGACGGCGAACTCACCGATCTCCAACGCTGCTTCCCGCCAGTGCCCGGCGAGGTAGTGCAGGTACTCGCTGTCGTGGCGGCAGTCCGGCGGCGGGGACTCCGGGGTCCTGGGCCAGAGCATGGTGACGGCGAAGCGGACCGCGTGCAGGGCCGAGCCGACGTGCGCGTCGGCCCTGTCCTCCAGGCGCAGCAGCAACTGGAGCCGGCTCGCGATGTCGGTCAGCTCCTCGTAGGCCCTGGCGCGCTGGCGCACGCGGGCGGCCTCGATGTCGGCGTTCACGGTGTCTCCCGTACGGGGTGGGGCGGTTCGGTGAGGCGGCAGGCTGGGCCGCCTCTGTCGCGCGGACGGCTCACGCGGCCTCGGCCGGGGCGGGCCCCGTCGCCTCGGCGGCCAGTCGGCAGTCGCGGCAGAGGCCGGGTTCCGCCGCGCGGATGACCCGCTTGCAGGTGCCGGTGCAGTCGTGCATGGGGTGGACGGCCTCGGGTGGGGGCGGGTCGGGCAGCGGCGGCGGCAGGTGGACGGTGAGGCGGTGCGCGAGAAGCGCCGCCGGGCGTTTCAGGGGATGCGGCAGGCCGCCGGGCGGAGGCGGCTCCACACGCGTGTGGCACAAGAGCAGCTACAGCAGCAACGACGGCCCCGAGTGCGTCGAGTGCGCCGCCACCCCCGGTGCGATCCGGGTCCGCGACTCCAAGGACCCCGCTGGGCCCGAGCTCGGCTTCGCGCCCGGGGCGTGGGCCGCCTTCGTGGCCTACGCGTCCCGAGACTGACGCCTCAGCGCCCGGCGTCCCACTCCGGGGCCGGGTCCTCGGCGAGGAGCGGGCGCAGGGCGCCCACCGCCGCGCCGATGCACACGTCGCGCAGCTCCTCGCGGGTGCAGGTCTCCTCGACGAGCCAGTCCAGGCAGAGGACTTGGACGAAGACCAGCCAGCTCTTGAGCACGCCCGAGACGGCGGCCCGCTCGCGGGAGCCGGTGACCGGCAGGGCGCCCAGCAGCTTCTCCCGCAGGGCGTCCAGCTCGTCCGTGATGATCGTCTGGATCACGAGATCGCCCGCCAGGGCACGGTTCGCGGCCAGCACGGTATGGCGGTTCTCCGCGAAGTAGGCGATGTGCGCGTCCAGGCCCTCCGTCAGCTGCTCGGTGAACGTCTCCGCCGGATCGACCCTGGTGCTGGCCAGCAACTGCCCGGCGACCTGGGCGTAGAGCGCGGCGAACAGCTCCCGCTTGCCGGGGAAGTGGCGGTAGAGCAGCGCGCGCGACACCCCCGCCCGTTCGGCGATCTCCTCCATCGTCACGTCCTCGTAGGGCTGTGCGGCGAAGAGGGCGGCGGCGACGTCCAGGAGCTGGGCGCGTCGCTGGTCGGGCGTGAGGCGCTGGCGGGGCATCCGCCGATCCTACTTGACACATGTCTACTAGCGGCGGAGTCTGGTTGACACACGTCTACTAGCGCGCTTCCGGCGGAGGGCTGCAGGTCATGACCAAGGCGAAGGCACTGCGGGGGCTCGTGCTCACGATGGGGTACGCCTGTCTGGCGATCGGGCTCGGGCACGTCCTGCTGGGCAACGCGGTCGTGCCGGGCGCCGAGGACGCCGGGGCCACCATGGACAGCCTCGGGCGCTTCTTCGGCGCGGTCTTCGCCGGCTACGGGCTCGCCTGGCTGCTGGCCGCGCGGCGCTCGCCGATCCCCGCGTACGCCGTGCGCTGGCTCACCGCCGTCTTCCTGCTGGGAGCGGTCGGGCGGCTGCTCTCGCTCGCAGCCGAGGGCCGCCCCCATGGCTTCCAGCTCGTGCTCACGGGCATCGAACTCGCCCTCCCGCCCGTGCTGTTCTGGCTCGCGGACGCCGACGAGAAGGCGGTCGCGGCAGGGGCCGCCCGCATCACGGGCCCCGCCCCCGTGTAGCCCCCGCCCGTCAGCCCTCCGCCCCGGCCAGGTGCTGCTTCGCGTCCTCGTAGGACGCCTCCTCGGCCGGCGCGGCGGGACCGTAGTGGAGGTCCACCACACCCAGGTCCAGGGTCTCGGCGGAGAGCAGGGCCAGCGGCACCGAGTCCGATCCGTCGCGGAAGAGGCGGTCGCCCTTGCCGACGGCGATCGGGTGCACCAGCAGGTTGAGGTCGTCGAGCAGCCCCGCGGCGAGCAACTGCCGTACCAGCGCGACCGAACCGCTGACCGCGATGTGCCCCTCGCCCGGCTCGTTCTTCAGCGCCGTGACCGCCTCGACGAGGTCGCCCTCCAGCCGCTCCGAGTTCCGCCATGCCCCGTCCAGCGGCCGGTGCGAGACGACGACCTTGCGGGTGTCGCCGAGCTTCTTCGCGAAGTACGCGTCCTCCCCGCCCTCCGTCTCCCGGCCCGGCCACGCCTCGGCGAAGCCGTCGTAGGTGGCCCGGCCCAGCAGCAGGGTGTCCGCCTGCCCGATCACACCGTCCACCGCCCGGCCCATGGCGTCGCTGAAGTAGGGGAAGTGCCACTCGTGGGGGTCCTCGATGACGCCGTCGAGCGAGATGAACAGCTGCGCGATGATCTTCTTCATGGCCGGTCCTCCGGGCGTGGTGCGCCGTATCCGTGGTGTTCGTCAACTGGTAGACGATCCGCACCGCCGGAACTCATCGGCGGTGGATCGCTGATCCGTCACAGCGCGCCGAGAGTGCCGTGTGTCGGAGACACGCAGCACCGTCGTCGCTTCACGCGGGGCGCATGAAGCCGGCCGTCGGGCTCCTGAGCCAGCGCAGGTGATCCACTAGGTGCCCGACCGTT
The DNA here is from genome assembly GCF_014489615.1 of Streptomyces genisteinicus. GTDB lineage: Bacteria > Actinomycetota > Actinomycetes > Streptomycetales > Streptomycetaceae > Streptomyces > Streptomyces genisteinicus. The sequence continues at coordinate 2,814,346 of NZ_CP060825.1, read as the reverse complement.
GCCCGGTCCCGCAGTACGACGCCGATCTCCACGTTCTCACGTAGGGCTCGGCCGGTGAGATTCGCGCTGCCCAGCAGTGCGACCCGTCGGTCGGCAGCCACGACCTTCGCGTGCAGGCTGCCGAGAGCGGAGGGGTCCGCGCGGTGCTAGAGGCGAGCACGGTGCCGCAACGGACCGAAGGCCTTCACGGCCGAAGTGGACTCCTCGAGAAGCAGCTCTAGGTTCGGGCTCCGGTCCCACCAGCGGCACCGCGACTTCGCCTCGCTGGCCGGCAGGGTCAACCACATCGACGGTTTGATCGCCTACGCCCTCGGGGCCGAGGCAGAGTGGGCGCGTCCGGTCCGGGAGCGGTGGCTCGCCGCGCTGAGTGCACAGGGCTGGACGTTCGACTGACACCACAGGGGCGGGACGGAGCAACGACATGCGCTACAAGAACGAAGAGCAGATCAAGAAGGCGCTGGGAATCGATTCCTGGAGGCACCTCTCCAAGGACAAGATGGTCCGCTTCGTGGCCATGATGCCCGACATGAGCACCGAGGTGGCGCTGAGGATCGTCGAGCAGTTCCCGGCGTTCAAGGACTTCGCCAAGAACGCCGTGGACATGATGCAGAAGCAGCACGAGTCCACGCTCGCGGCCAACGACCGGAGCCAGGAGCATGTGCACCAGGCCTTCCGGGAGATCAGGGAGATCCTCGCGAGGGAGCTCGACAAGGGCGACCTGACGTGGGAACAGCGGACGTACCTGATCGAGCAGATCCAGAAGACCGGAAGGGACCAGTCGGAGAAGGACACGGAGAGCAAGAAGTTCCTGGACACGACGCTCGGCAAGTCGCTGGCCGGGGTGGGGGCTCTGGCGGCTCTGGCGGTGGCCTTCGTCGGCGGACGGGTGCTGGCCGAGGGCAACGGCGACTCCGAGGACTCCTCGGAGGGGTGACCTGGGTGAGATCCGCTGCTCTGGTTGGAGCGGCAGGTGCCGGCGCGATGTGGGTGTCAGGTCGGTGCGGTCGGCTCAGGACACCGTCCGAAGCGAGTTCGATCGTGGTGTGCCGGGCCCGGGCGCCCGGCACACCACCGAGTCGGATCTATGAACGTCCTTCGGGCCTGTCGTCGGAGTCGTCCGACCTGCTGATGCCGAGGTCGAGGGTGAGTTCCTCGGCGGCGACGTCGAGAAAGTAGTACTCCGACGCGCGCGTGCGACCGACGGCGTCGAGCTTTCGCCGGTAGCGCACCTTGAAGTGCACGTTGTCCCCGAGCGTCAGCCTCATACGCACGAGCTGTTCCGGTTCGACCCGTACGTCGTACGCGGGAGCATGGCGGGCGAGGCCCGACTTCACCTTCACCACGCCGCTGCTGCGGAGTTCGGTGACCCGACCGGAGATGGTGAACTCCTGGTCGTCGTCGCGGGTCGCCTGCAGCCGCTTGGCGTAGTCGACTCCGCGCCGGGTCAGACTGGCCTGGCGCATGCCGCCGTCCGCGGCATACCAGGTCAATGCCAGGCTCAGCCGGAACTGGGAGAGAGCCTTCGACAGTGCGTCCACGGAGTCGAACAGCTGGGCCCACTCCCGTACGTCTTCTCCTTCCTCCAGAGCGGTGAGGAGGCGCGCGAACGTGCGGACTCCCTTGTCCGCCGCAGTGGGTACAGGGCCGTCAAGCGTCTCCGGGTCGGCGGGCACCGTGGTGGTGGGACGGGCATGCACGACTGTGCTGCCTCGGGAGAGCCCGGTGACCTCCAGCTCGACCGGCGTTCCCGCGGCCTTGGACACGGCTTTCTCGACCGGGTCCAGCAATGCGTGGCCCCACTGGAACCGCAACGCTCCCCGTTCGGCCTCCGGGCCCGTCAGACGCAGGCGCAACTCTTCCTGGAGGGTCGCGCCCGGCTGGTACTCCTGCATCGCGGAGAGGAGGCTCCTTCGGTGCTCCGCCTCCACTTCCGCGTCGTCGCGTTCCTCGGTGCCCATCTCCTCCAGGAGCCTCGCGGTGGCATCCGGGTCGTGCGCGCGGGCTTCTCGCATCCGGCGGCGCCAGCTGCTCTCGTTCACAGTCGCACCTCCAGGTAGCCACGCACCGGCACGGCACTCGCTTCGGAAGGAGCCGGGTCGCCTCCGTCAGGCAGGCGGCAGCGCTGCCACCAGTCGTCCCAGATCCCGCGTTGCATGAAGTATGTCCGGTCGTCCTCGGTGATGCTCTGCAAATCGAAGGCCGACGCGACGGGGCGATATCCGACACGCAGGGGCGATACGCCGAAGTTGCGCAGGATCTGCTCACGGCTCTTGAAAGCGCTGGTGAGCCACTTGGAGCCGGGGTTTCCCTTGACCGCCGCCTCGGCAGTCACATCGACGAACACCGTCGCGTCGATGTTCCGGGGCTCCGCCTTCGCGCTGACGAAGCTGCCGCCCAGCCACACACGGTGCACCAGTGAACGACCTTGCAACCGCTCGGCGTACGTGTCCTCCAGCACTCCGAAGCGGTCGAGGTACTCCTGCAAGCCGTTCCACAGAGTCGTCCGCCGGCCGGACGGATGGAACAGAGGACTGCTCACCAGCAGGTCTTGCGCTTCCTCCATGGTCACGGAGAAGCGGCCGGGTGGCAGGAAACCCTCCACGGTGAAATCCGGCAGCACAGGTCCCCCCGTTGTGCGCTTCGCCCGATGTGAGAAATACCCACGGTAGTGGCTGATGCTCACATGGGGGTAGGAACGGTAGGAAGATCACGCTTTCTGATGGTTGCGGCTTCCTTCGAGGTGACCCGCGATCTCCGTTCCCTGCTTCCGCGTATCGCTCATGGGCGGGCGACGCGTGCCGCGACCGGGCCGCTTGCAGCCGCTCTCCCAGGGCAGGGGGGCGAACGCCGAGTTCAGCCGGGAACCCCTCGATCGCTTTCACCGGTCGGATGGACGGCCGTCACGTTCTGGCGGCCGGCGCCGCCCGGGGGATGCGGCGGGGGCGCATCTCCGTCGGAGTCGAGCCGTGTGCGGCGTGGGCGCGCTGCTGTTCCTCCCGCCACACGATGGCCAGTACCTCGTCCGAGATGGGGCGGACGAACCCGAGGCGGGCGAGGAGGTCCCGGGCCTGGGGCGGCGGGTCGCCCTCCCGGTCCGTGATCAGGGCGCCCAGGATCGGGACGTCGTCGGTGACCGTCCCCTCGGCGCGCACGAGCGTGCGCAGCAGCCCGGCGGGCGGGAGCTTCTGCGCCACGCCGCCTCGGGGGCCGAACAGGTCGGAGACGGTCACCGTGCCGCCGCGCCGAGCCACTGTGGTCAGATGACGCCGCAGGTCCCGCAGGAGCGCGTCGCCCCGCTGGACCGCCTGGTCCAGAGCGGTGAGGCGGCTGCCGAGGTCCCTCTGGAGGTCTTGTGCCTTCCAGGCGCGGTAGGCGTCTCCGCGCTGCCCGGCCTCCCGCCACCGCTCCTCCCAGGCCCGTGCCTTCCTGATCGCGTCCGTCAGACGGTTCCGGTCGTCCTCGCCCGCGAAGTCCAGCAGGTCGTGTCCGGTGGCGAACAGCCTCTTCATCCGGGCGGTGCCGCGCCGGACCGCTTCCCTCTGCCGGCGGTCGACGCCCTGTGGCGCACGCCAGTGAGCGGAGAACAGCCTCCGTGTCTGGTCCTCGCACCACTCGTCACCGGCACGTCCGCCGGGTACGAGGCGGCCGAGCGACCTCGCGTGGTCGCGGAAGTAGGGCAGGGCGAGACCGTTGTCCCTGCGGATCAGGGAGGACAGCAGCGGCTGCGTCGGGCGGGTCGGGGCGTCGACCATGCCGAGCAGTGTCCGGCATCGGTCGGGGGCGAATCGGTGGAGATCGAGCCCGGTGATTCCGGCCAGGTCGCGCCAGGTCGTGGTCTCCCGGTGTGCGGCGCAGTGCTCCAGGTAGTCCCGCACGGTGAAGGCGGCCTCCTGGAGGGGCGTCGCCGGTGCCGGCGCGGTCGCCGGCCGGTGGTGCAGAGGCGGTGCGTCGTGCTCCGTGGCCCTCTGCGGCTCGGGGCGGTACGGGGTCTTCTGGCGGTAGCGCGCGACGGGTGTCCCGGGCGGGACGGCCTCGCGGGCGGCCGGGGTCATCAGGCCGGCCGACGTGACCCAGCAGGTGTCGAGGTCCTGCCAGGTGACCCGGCGTCCGGGTAACTCGGTGCCGATCTGGACACGTCGCTCCAGCACTCCCTTGTGCTGGTTGCCGACCATACGGAGCCGCAGGGCGTACCCGCGCCCGGTGAGGAGTTCACCGGGCATCGGGGTGTGCTCCCCGAGCAGTACCTCGTCGTAGCCGCCGCTGAGCGCGAACTCCACCGCGGCGCGCGGCAAGGACGCCCCGGTGTACGGGCAGTTGAACCGCAGCTTCAGCCCGGGGTCGGGGAGGAAGGCGTCCAGGTACGTCCAGTCGCCGTCGGTCCGCCTGCGCAGTTCGAGCCGGTGGTTGAGCCCGCACGCGTCCAGCCAGCGACGCAACTCCTGGAGGAGGTACAGGTGGTCCCCGCTGCTCCGGCCGGTGTGCCGCCGGACGCACCGGACGTCGGGGCGGTGCGCGAAGTGGCTGACGGTGCGGTGGCCTATCCGCACGGTCAGCCTGGTGCCGCAGCCGCCGAGCAGCGTTCCGCAGAAGAAGGCGTCCACGCCGTGCCGTCGTTTCATCAGGAGCGCGTCGTCGTGCTCCTGGGGCAGGATGACCGGCCGCTCGGATGTGGGACTGTCGAGCACGGCGACCTTCACCAGCCGGCTGTCCTCGGTGAACACGCGACCCCCCTCGCTGTTCGGCAGCGGGCCGCGCGGTCGGTGCCGAGGCCCGTGACGACGACGAGTATGCCCGCCGATGGGCGGGAAGGTGGCCGTTTCGGCCTGCTCCGAGCGGGAGGTCGGCGGCCGGGCTCTCCGGGAGCCGGTACGGACGCGTGCCGGTCAGGCGGCCAGGGCGTCGCCTCTCCTCGACCGTGCCTCGGCGCGGCAGTCGCGGCAGAGGCCCGGCTCGGGGGCGCGGATGACGCGTTTGCAGGTGCCGGTGCAGTCGTGGAGGGGGTGGAGCACGTCCGGGGCGGGCAGGTCGGGGAGCTGTGGCGGGAGGAGGGCGGTGAGCCGGTGGGCGAGCAGGCCCGCCGGCTGCTTCAGCGGGTGCGGCAGATCGGCGGTGAGGGCGCGGCGGACGGCGTCGGGGGTGGCCTCGCGTTCCAGCCAGGCGGCGACGGCCGGGGCCAGGCGGCGGACGTCCCGCTCGCCGAGGAGCAGGCGGGGCTCGTCGCGGCGCAGTCCGGCGAGGAGGTCGGTGGCGATGCGCTGCCGTTCCGGGTCGGGGGCCAGCGGCTGGGGGAGCGGCGGGCGCGGCGGCTTGGGGGTGGGGGAAGGGGCGGGTGCCGGGGAGGGTTCGGCCTCGGCCGGAGGCACGGTCGCGGGCTCGGGGTCCGGTGCTGGAGGCGGGGGCGGAGGCGGTTCGGTCGCGGGGGCGGCCGGTGCGGCTGGTGCGGGGCGCGGTTCCGGCGGCGGCGGTGCGGAGGGCGCGGCCTGTGCGGAGCCCGCCGCTTCCGGGTGGTTGTACGAGACCGTGCGCGTGACGAGCCTGCCGCCGGGGATGCGCACCAGGGTGCGCGCCAGGTAGGAGTGAGCCTCCAGTTCGCGCAGGGCGGCGGCGATGCGCGCCTCGCTCTCCGGGAAGCGGTCCGCGAGCGTCTTGATGTCGGCCTTCGCGCCCTCGGGGAGCGACTGGATGTGCACGGCGAGCCCGATCGCGGTGAGGGACAACTGCCGGTGTTGGGCGAGGTGGTTGCCGACGATCGTGAAGCGGGTGGTGTGGATCGCGTTCACATGGATCACGCCGAAGGCGGTGACACGGCGGGGAACGCGGGACGGGGCGCGCGAGGGCGCGCTAATCTGCGGTGTATCCATCGGGAAGTTCCAGCTTCCTCGGTGGTCAGGCCCTCGATCGGGATTGCGAGTCCCGGCCGGGGGCCGTCGCATGTCTGGGGTTGTCGCGGCGAGCATATGCCCGCCAACCCGCCCGGAATCCAGCCGGATCGGGCAAAGTCACCCGGGAGGGTGATGGGACCGGTGGGGTGGGGTGGGTGGTTCTTTCACCAGGTTCTTTGGTCTTTTAGGGTCGTGCGCTGCCGCGTCGCGGAGCACCGGATCGCGGGCCTCTGCGATCCGGTGCGACCAGGTGCGGAGCCGTTCGCGGGGCGGTTCGCGGGTGGTTCACGGGGCGAGATCCAGCTCCGCCCAGACGGTCTTGCGGGGTACGGGGTCGAGGGCGACGCCCCAGCGGTCGGCGAGTGCCTCGACGATCAGCAGGCCACGTCCGGACTCGGAGTCGGCGGCGGGGGCGCGGCGGGTGCCCGGTCCGGGCGGGAGAAGGTCGCCCCGGGTGTCGGTGACGGCGATCCGCAGGCGCGTTCCGTCGTCCACGACGGCGAGTTCCAGCCGGAAGTCCCGTCCGGGCACGCGCCCGTGGACGGTGGCGTTGGCCGCCAGCTCGGCGACGATCTGCGAGGCCGTCTCCGACGGGAGGCCCCAGGAGGTGAGTTGGGCGGCGGTCAGCAGACGGGCGAGCCGCGCGCTCCGGCGGGTGGGGGAGAGCAGCACGCTGAAGTGCCGAGGGGGAGCGGAAGGTTCGGTTCGGGTGATTTCCTGGTTCACGTCACTCAGCGTGGCCGGGTGGTGCCTACGCTGGACAGAGCGGCGCGTGTACGGACAGTGACTGTCCCGGCGGTGTACGGACGTGTCCACCCGGTACGGCGGACCGCACAGACACGGTACGGACGACGGGTGAGGCGGTGTCGTATGACGGATGAGGACGGCAGGGCAGGGGCGGCCGCCGGCGCGGGCGAGCCGGACCGGGACGTCGAGTTGGAGGACGACGACTCGGGAGCGGTCATCGCGGCGGTGGGACGGCAGGTCAGGCTGTGGCGCGAGGCGGCGGGCATGCGGGCGGCCGAGCTGGGCGCGGCGATCGGCTACGGCGAGAACCAGGTCTACAAGGTCGAGGTCGGCAAGCGGATTCCCAAGCCGGAGTTCCTGGACAGGGCGGACGAGGTCCTGGGGGCGGGCGGGAAGCTGGCCGCGATGAAGCGCGACGTGGCAGAAGCGAGGTACCCGAAGAAGGTCCGGGACCTGGCGAAGCTGGAGGCGGATGCGGTGGAGATGGGGGCGTACGCGAGTGTCGTGGTGCACGGTCTGCTCCAGACAGAGGAGTACGCCCGGGCGCTGTACGGCGAGCGACGGCCGGCGTTCTCCGAAGAGCAGGTTGAGCGCTTGGTGGCTGCGCGGCTGTCCAGGCAGTCGGTTTTCGGGCGGCAGCCGGCTCCCCTGCTGACGTTCGTCCAGGAGGAGGCGACACTGAGGCGGCCCACGGGAGGCAGAATGGTGTTACGCCGACAGCTCGAACACCTGCTGGAGCTGAGCTCGTTGAGGCACGTCGAGATTCAGGTCATGCCGACGGAGACGGAAGAGCATGCGGGGCTGGGCGGGTCTCACCAGGTGCTCAAGTTGAGCGATGGCACGGCTGTGGGGCACAACGAGGTCCAGCTCACCAGCCGGCTGATCACCGAGCCCAAGGAGGTCCAGATCCTTGAGATGCGGTACGGCCTGATCAGAGCCCAGGCGTTGACGCCTCGGTTGTCGCGGACCTTCATCGAGAAACTGGCAGGAGAGACATGAGTGTCAAGCCCTCAGCCGGAGCCCCCGCCGAGCTGACGTGGGTCAAGAGCAGCTACAGCACGAACGACGGCCCTGAGTGTGTCGAGGTTGCGGCGACGGTCAGCGTCATCCACGTCCGAGACTCCAAGAACGTGCCGGGCCCGGAGCTCGGCTTCGAGCCTGCCGCATGGGCTGACTTCGTGATGTACGCATCCGAGATCTGAACAGGGCACCCGCGCCCCGCCCCGGTGATGCCAGGGGCGGGGCGCGTTGGCGTCAGAAGAAGCTGATCTGATCGCCGTCGGTCGGCTTGGCCGCTGCCTTCGGCTTCCGCGCGACCTTCCTCTTGGCTCCAGGCGCGTGCAGTCCGGCCTCCTGCTCCTCCTTGTAGCGAGCGTGGTTCAGCTCCAGCAGGCGGTCCCTCGGAGCCGGGACATCTCTCGCGAGAATCCCCCAGACCGCATTCCGCACCCCCGCCGGAATGATCCACTCCGCGCCGGATTACGCTGCGCTGCCGCCACTGGGCGGCCGCACGCGCACATCAGGGGTGGGAGAAGGTCATGAACGCATCCGACAAGCGGATCGCGTCGCTGCTGCGGCAGATCGCCACGCAGGACGTCGTCGAGCTGCGGCAGGAGGCATCCGTCGCCAAGCGGGTCGCCGCGCAGGCGTACGTCGCCGAGCAGTACGGCTTCTCGTACGGGGAGGCCTGGCGCGAGGGGCACAACAAGTCGGTCCTCGCCGTCCGCCTGTACCGCGACCCCCGGCCCGAGGCCCGCGCCCGCGAGGCGGCGGCCATCGCCGCCCACCCGGAGGCCGGCATGGGCGGCGCCGTGCCCGGCCTGAAGCCCGGCACGCTGAACCCGCTGCCCGAGGCGGAGGCCGCCGTCGCCGTGCTCAAGGACCGCATCGGCTACGACGTGATGGCGCAGCCCACCGCCCCGAGCCAGAGGCGCTTCGCCTACGCGATGATCGGCGTCGTGGCCCTCATCTTCCTCGTGATGGGCAAGTGGGTGGAGGCCCTGGCGGTGAGCGCGGTCCTCACCGCCTTCCTCGTCGGCGCGTTCCGGCTGAGCGACGTCCGCCGGCAGCGCATCGCCGACCGCCTCACGTCCGCCGGCCTCACCGCGGTCACCGACGAGCACGGCCGCACCCGCTTCCTGCCGCCGGGGCAGCAACTCCCGGGCCACGCCAACCCGTTCGCGTAGCCCAGCGACACCGAAGGGCCCGCACCGCTGGCGCGGTGCGGGCCCTTCGTGCGGCCGGTGTCACTTGCCGGTGACGGTCACCGGCTCGTCGTTCTGGATCTGCTTCACGAGCTGCTGCACCTTCGCCTTGTCCCAGACGAGGTTGCCGCCGCGGCTGCCGGAGATAGGGATGTTCATCGACTTCCCGTCGCCGCTGCTGACGCCCTTCATCGCGAAGAACATCGACCCCAGGTCCCACAGGGACATGTCCTTGTCGACGATCAGGGTGTCCAGCCCGGCGCCGAGCGTCGGGTACAGCTTGAACGGGTTGAGGATCGTGCCCGGCGTCGCCGCCTGGTTCGCCAGGGTGGAGAGGAATTTCTGCTGGTTCTTCGTCCGGTCCAGGTCGCTGCCCGCGAAGGCGTACCGGGTGCGGACGAAGGCGAGGGCCTGCTCGCCGTCGAGGGTCTGCTTGCCCGCCTGGAAGTCGGCCCCGGACTTCTTGTCCTTGAAGCCCTTCTCGATGTTCATCTCGACACCGCCGAGCGCGTCCACGATGTTCGCGAAGCCGGCGAAGCCGATCTCCGCGTAGTGGTCGATGCGCAGGCCGGTGTTGTGCTCGACGGTGCGGACCAGGAGCTCCGGCCCGTCCTCCGCGTACGCGGCGTTCAGCTTGACCCGGCGGCCGGTGCCCGGGAACGTCTTGCCCGACTCCGAGCCGACGAACGTCGGTATCTCCACGTCGGAGTCACGGGGGAGCGAGATCATGGTGTTCCCGCTGCCGCAGGCGGCGAGGATCATCATCGAGTCCGTGCGCTTGCCTTCGGCGGACCCGGTGTGGAGCTTCTTCTTCTCCTCGGCGGACATGCCCTCGCGGCTGTCCGAGCCGACGATCAGGTAGGTGGTGCAGTCGCCCTCCGCCGGCCGTTCGACCACCTTGGAGAGGTCGACCTCGCGCCGCACCTTGCCGTCGGCCCAGAAGTAGGTGCCGATGGTCGTGCCGAGCACGGCGACCAGGACGACGATCGAGCCGACCTTGAGGCGCTTGCGCCAGTCCGGGGCGGATCTGCCGGGCCGCCCGTACGGGTCGCCGCCCTGCGGCGGGACGCCGCCGTGGCCCCCGCCGGAGGGGGAGCCGTAGACCTGGCCGGTGTTGTAACCGCTGTCGTAACCCGGCTCCGCGTACCCCTGGTCGTGCCCCCGCTGCTGCGGTGGCACCGAGCTGCGCGGCGGGTTCGCCGGGCGCTGGACATGGCGCATCACACGGGCGCCCTCGGGCTGCTGCCCGGCGCTGCCGCGCCCGTAGCCGCGCCCGTCGCCGTTGCCGCCCTCGGCGGTCCATCCGTTCGGCCAGTCGTTCATGCGCAACAGTGTGCCGGGGGTCTGCCCCGGGCCGACAGAGCGGGTGGGAAATCACACCACTGCTGTAGCCAAGCTGATGCAATGAGGACGGCTCCGCGGCCCGGCATAAGGTGGACGCCATGACAGATCAGGCCCCCCGCCCGGAGAGCGACATCCCGGGCAAGCCCACCGAGGCGTCCCGCACCACCCTCAGCCACATCATGACCGGCAACGACACGAACCTGCTGGGCACGGTGCACGGCGGCGTGATCATGAAGCTGGTGGACGACGCGGCGGGCGCCGTCGCGGGGCGCCACTCCGGCGGGCCGGCGGTCACCGCCTCCATGGACGAGATGGTCTTCCTGGAGCCGGTCAGGGTCGGTGACCTGGTGCATGTGAAGGCCCAGGTCAACTGGACGGGACGGTCCTCGATGGAGGTCGGCGTCCGGGTCATGGCCGAGCGGTGGAACGAGTCGACCCCGGCCCAGCAGGTCGGCTCCGCCTATCTCGTCTTCGCGGCCGTGGACGCGGACGGACGGCCCCGGCAGGTGCCTCCGGTGATCCCCGAGACCGAGCGCGACCGGCGGCGCTACCAGGAGGCGCAGATCCGGCGCACCCACCGGCTCGCGCGCCGGCGCGCGATCAAGGAGCTGCGCGAGAAGCGCGCCGCCGAGGGGATCGACGACTAGAAGGACCTCCGCCGGGAGCCCCGCCCGTCGGGGCCCCGACGCCGGGAACCCCGCCGGCCCCCGGACCCCCGGAGGCCGCTCCCGGGACGCGCCCCCGCGCTCCGGGAGCGCCGTCCTACGGGCAGACGACCTGGTCGCCCGTGACCGCGCCGAACTCGCCCTGCTGCCGGTCCTGCGCCCGCACCGGTTTCACACCCTCGAAGTCCGAGCCCGCCATCACCTTCATCGTCGGGCCCTGGCCGCGCACCGGCCGCAGCTCGCAGCCGCCCAGCGCCGTCTGCAGCGACTTCGCCGAACGGTCCCAGCGCGGGTCGTACGTCACATAGGTGCGCTCCACCCCGCCGTCGCCCCCGTTGAGGGGCGCGCGGGTGGTGAGGAAGCCGGTCCCGCGCAGCGCCGCGTCGACACGCTCGCCGAGACCGTCGGTGCGGGTGCCGTTGTAGACCTGGACACGGATCTGCCCGGGGGAGACGTCGACCAGGGTGCTCCTCGGCTGCTTCGGCCGCTGCACCGCGATCGGCTTGTCGTCCCGGATGAGCTGGAAGAGCTTGCGCGACTTCGCCTCGTCCCATTTCACGGTCGAGCCGACACCCTTGACCATGTGGCTCACGTCACCGACCGGCACCGAGGTGAACTCGGAGGAGGCGGCGGAGAAGCCGCGCATGGCCCGGCCGAGCGCCAGCATCTCGTCCGTGCCGAAGTCCTTGTCGGCCCGCACCGAGTCCAGCACCGTCGAGGTCACCTTGCGCAGCTTCACCGGGTTCAGCAGCACGCCGGTGCTGGTCGCCCGGTCGACGAGGGCCGCCACGAAGCGCTGCTGGCGCTGCATCCGCCCGAGGTCGGCGGCCCCGTCGATGTGGCGGGAACGCACGTACTGGAGGGCCTGGCCGCCGGTCAGCTCATGGGTGCCGACCGGCAGGTCGAGGCCGGTGTAGGAGTCCTTCATGGGGCGGGCCGTGCAGATCCGGACCCCGCCCACGGCGTCCACGGTCCGCATGAAGCTGGTGAAGTCGACCTCCAGGTAGTGGTCGATCTTGACGCGCGTCATGTGCTCCACGGTCCGCACCGTCAGGGCCGGGCCGCCCTCGGAGAACGCGGCGTTCAGCTTCACCGGGTGCTTCTCGTGGCGCTTGCCGGTGGTGGCGTCGGTGTGCTCGGGGATCTCCGCGTAGCTGTCCCGCGGCAGGCTCACCACACTGGCCCGCTCCCGGTCCTCGGAGATGTGGACCAGCATGATCGTGTCGGTGCAGCGGCATCCCGCCCCGCCGAGCTTGTACTTCTTCTTCTCCTCGGCCGTGATCTTGTCGCGGCCGTCGGTGCCCACGAGCAGGATGTTGGTGCCGTGGCCGCCGTCGGGCCGGTTCTTCATGTCGCGGAACGGGTCGACGCGGTCGATGCCCGTCTCCAGGCTCGACACGACCATGTGGCCGATGCCGCCGACGCCGAGCACCAGCACCGAGAGAGAGGTCACGATCCGGGCGCCCCAGCGGGGCCGTCTCGCCCGGGGAGCCGGTGCCGGAGCGGGGCGGCGGCCGGACGCCGGCCGCGCCGGCCGGGGGGCCGGACGCCGTGGGCGGGGCGGTGGGGGCAAGGGACACCTCCGCGATGGACGGGATCCTGCACCGGGACCGACGGCAGGGAATCCTGAGCACCGTAGGTCCATACGATCTGCGACACCGGCCGCCGCGCCAGGGGGTCCCCCGTTCGCGGTAACGTGGCGGACGATGAACGCCACGCCGCCTGTATCCGTGATCATGCCGGTCCTCAACGAGGAGCGGCACCTGCGCAACTCGGTCCGTCACATCCTCGAGCAGGAGTACGACGGCGAGATGGAGGTGGTGATCGCGCTGGGGCCGTCCACGGACCGCACCGACGAGATCGCCGCAGAACTCGTGCGCGAGGACCCCCGCGTCCACACCGTGCCGAACCCCACCGGCCGCACCCCGGCCGCCCTGAACGCCGCCATCAAGGCGTCGCGCCACCCGATCGTCGTCCGGGTCGACGGCCACGGAATGCTGTCGCCGAACTACATCGCCACCGCGGTCCGCCTCCTGGAGGAGACCGGCGCGCAGAACGTCGGCGGCATCATGCACGCCGAGGGCGAGAACGACTGGGAGCACGCGGTCGCCGCCGCCATGACGTCGAGGATCGGCGTCGGCAACGCGGCCTTCCACACGGGCGGCGCCGCCGGCCCCGCGGAGACCGTCTACCTGGGCGTGTTCCGGCGCGAGGCGCTGGAGCAGCAGGGCGGCTACAACGTGGAGTTCATCCGTGCCCAGGACTGGGAGCTGAACTTCCGGATCCGCGAGGCGGGCGGCCTGATCTGGTTCTCGCCCGAGCTCAGGGTCCAGTACCGCCCCCGCCCCTCGGTGCGCGCCCTGGCGAAGCAGTACAAGGACTACGGGCGCTGGCGCCACGTCGTCGCCCGGTACCACGCAGGCTCCATCAACCTCCGCTACCTCGCCCCGCCGGTCGCCGTGTGCGCCATTGCCGCCGGGCTGGTCGCCGGTGCGGCCGTGACGCCCTGGGCGCTCGTCGTGCCGGGCGGCTACCTGGCCGCCATCGCCGCGGGCTCGGTGCCGGCCGGCAAGGGCCTCCCGCTCGCGGCCCGGCTGAGGATCCCCGTCGCGCTCGCCACCATGCACATGTCGTGGGGCTACGGCTTCCTGACCAGCCCGCGCTCGCTGGCGAAGAAGGTCATCGCCAGCCGCCGCCCCTCCGTGGGCACCGCGGCCTGAGCGGCACCCCCGAGACGACGCCGGCCCGCCCCCTGCGGAAGAGGGGGCGGGCCGGCGTCGTCATGCGGGGGATCAGAAGCGGTAGGGCCGGTAGATGTCCATGCACTCGCCCTTGTTGTCGCCCATCACCGTCTCGGTGTTCTTCGGCGGGCCGCCGGCCGGGTCCGCCTTCGGGAAGGTGTTCCCCGTCCGCCAGTCGGCGCCGACCACCAGCGTCACACCGGACACGTCGGCCGACTTCTTCACCGCGCTCGTGGGGATGGAGAGGGCCTTGGCCACGGCATGGGCGTCGCCCTCCAGGTCGACGCTCGGGAACAGCAGCTGGGTGCGCTTCTGGGACTCGGGCGTGACGTCCGCCCTGGCCCCCGTGAAGCCCTTCTCCGCCAGCAGTCCGGCGACCGTGGCCGCCCGGCGCTGCGTGGGCGCCTCGGTGGTGGAGCCGGTGCCGTTGCGCACCATGATCCCGATGTCCGCCGGGTCGGCGGCCGGGTCCTTGGGCGCGGCCGGCTTCTTCGCCTCGGAGGTGGGCTCCTTGCCGTCCACGGGGAGGTCCTCGCGCAGCATCTCCCACAGCCGCTCGGCCTCACCCGGGGCGGGCAGCACATGCGCGTTCGGGTTCTGCGGGTCGGGGATGCGCGGCATCGTCAGCATCGCGATACGGCTGGTGGGCACGTCCTTCAGCGTCATGCTCAGGTCGAACAGCTTCTTGACGGTGCCGATCTCCTGCGAGACCTGGAGCGCCTTGGTGGCCGTCTCCGCGAGGTCCATCAGCTGACCGGTGTCGGTGAAGGCGTTCTGGTCCTTGAGCTTGCGGATCACCGAGTTCATGTACATGTGCTGGGCCTTGGAGCGGCCGAAGTCGCTCTCGAAGGCGTGCCGGGTGCGCAGCCACTGGAGCGCCTGCTCGCCCTGGATCGGCCAGGTGCCCGCCTTCAGCCGCAGCCCGGAGCCGCCGGGGACGCCCGGCTTGGGGCCGTCGTAGACGTTCTGCTTCACACAGACGTCGGCGCCGCCGATCGCGTCCGCCATCGAGACCACGCCCGTGAAGTCGACCATCATCCAGTGGTCGATGTAGACCCCGGTGAGCTCCTGCCAGGTGGCCAGCGTGCAGCCGGCGCCGCCGCGCTGGAGCGTCGTGTTGATCAGACCGCGGGTGGCGGGGTACTTCTCGTCGGTCTTCGGGTCGGTGCACTTGGGGATGTCGACCTTGGTGTCCCGCGGGATGGAGACGACCGAGGCGTTCTTGCGGTCGGCCGACACGTGCAGCAGCATCTGCACGTCCGCGAGCGGCTTCGAGCCGACGCTCTTCTTGGAACCGCCGAGCTTGAGGTTGGACGCGCTGTTCCGGTCGTCCGAGCCGATGAGCAGCACGTTGAGCGGAGTCTGCCCGGCCGCGTTGGGCGCGGTCCTGCGCACGTCGGAGTCGGCGGAACTCCGTTCGCCCTTGCGGATGTTGCCGTTCAGGTGCTCGTAGTACAGGTAGCCGGCACCGGCGGTGCCGAGGATCAGCACCGACAGCGCCAGCGCGATCCAGCGCCCTGTCCGGCGCTTGCCGCGGCCGGCCCGACGGCGCGGGGCACCGCGCCGCCGGTGCGAGCCGTTGGCCGCCTCCGGTGCGCCGTCCCCGTTGCCGTCCGCCGGGGTGTCGTCGGGAGCCCTTCGGCTGCCCGGGACGCGTCCGCCGTCCTCGTACAGGCTCTCGTCCCAGCCGAAATCGCCGGGTTCCGGTTCCGGTCCGCGCCGGCGCGTCCCCTCCCCACGGACCTTGCTCTGTCCCACCCCAAGCCCCCCTGTGTTCAGGCTCTCCCCGTCGAGCCCGGTTCATCGGATGTCATATGACGTACACGCGTGTCACTTGGCGCACACCTTCTTGTCCGCCTGGACCGCGTCGTCCGGCGCCTTCGCCGGACCGGTGATGGGCACCCCCGCGCCCTTGAAGTCGGGGCCGAGGGTCAGCGTCATCGCTTCCAGCCCCTCGGCGTCCGTCGTGCCGGGCTTCAGCGCCCCGGCGGGCAGGCCCATCAGGTCCGCGAGCTTGCGGGCCTGGTCGGCCTGGTTGGGCGCGTACACCAGCGTCGTCTGCGGGACGTCGGCGGGTGCGTTGCCCTTGTTGGTGGACTTCAGGACCCCTTCGGTGTTCTGAAGCCAGTCCAGCGTCTTCTGGGCCGCGCCCTGCGGGCCGCCGCCGTTGAGTACGTCCACACGGACGTCGGACGCCTCCGCCCTGGTTCCCTCCAGCAGCTTGGCCTGCTCGGCCTGGGCGGCCTGCTGCTTCTCCTTCTTCTGCGCCTCGACCTCGGTGAGCGAGATGTCGTTCTTGACCATCGAGAACAGCGAGTCCGACTTGGCGGTGTTCAGGACGACCGTCGCCTTGACCTTCTCCGCCGGGTTGTCGAGCACCGGGACCGTGGCGAACGTCAGGTTCTTCATGTCGAACTTGCCGAGCTCCAGGCCGAGATCGCGGAGCTTGCCGATGTCGTCGATCTTGGAGTCGACCGTCAGCGCCTTGGTGCCGGCCTCGGCGAGCTTGACCAGCTTGGTGGGGCTGGTCAGCGTGTCGTTGGACTTCAGCGTCCGCATCAGCGAGCTGAGGAACTGCTGCTGGATCTTGATGCGGTCGAGGTCGCCCTGGTTGCCGAAGGAGTGCCGGGTCCGCACGAAGGCGAGCGCCTCCTCGCCCTCCAGCGTGTGGTCGCCGGCCGGCAGGTTCAGATGCGAGTCCGGGTCCTTGACGTCCTTGGCGAGGCAGATCGGGACACCGCCGACCGCGGAGGTGAGGGTCTTGACCGCGTTGAAGTCGGCGACCATGAAGTGGTCCATGGTGATGCCGGTCATCTCGGTGACGGTCCGCATGGTGCAGCTCGGTGTGCGGCCCGCCTGGCCGAGGCTGGTGTTGAAGCGGACGCCCTGCTGACCGGGGATGACCTTGGTCGAGCCGTCCTCCTGCGTCGTCGGGCAGTCCGGGATGTCGGTGATCAGGTCGCGGGGGATGCTCAGCGCCGTCGCGTTGGTGCGGTCCTTGGACACGTGCAGCAGCACCGTGGTGTCCGCGTGGCCGGGGCTGTTCTTGTCGCCGTAGCCCTCGTTGCCCGCGCCCGTGCGCTTGTCCGTGCCGATCAGCAGGATGTTGATCGCCCGGTCCTTGCTGAAGCCGCCGGTGCCCGCGTTGTCGTCCGGGACGGACGTGATGTTGGAGTTCAGGTGCTCGTAGTAGAGGTAGCCGGCCGTCGCCGTGCCGACCATCAGCAGCGCGAGGCTGCCGCCGGTCCACAGCAGCACCTTCTTCTTGCGCGACCCGGCCGGCTTGCGCTTGCGCCGCCCGGCCTGCGGCGGGACGCGGTCACCGCCGCCACCGCCTCCGGCACGCCTGCTGCGCTGCCCCGGCACCTCGGCGGTGCGGTCCTCGCCGCCCTGCTGGCGGCGGCGGGTCGCCGTGCGCGAGGGTGTGGCGGACTCCTCGGCCGGGGAGGCTCCCCGGGCGGCTCTTCTTGCGCCCGCGGGACGGGAGGAGGAGGCTGACTGCGGTGTGGATTGGTCCAGTCGCAGTTCGTAGTTGCCGGTCTGCGGGTTCATGACCCACTGGTCGGCGGGGTCGATGTCCTCCGCCCGGCCACGGCTTTGCGCATCCACGGTTGTTTGAGTCCTCCGTCGGTGCCACGCGAGGCGCCTCCCCCCAGGCGCTCGGTCCTTCGATCCAGCAGTGCGCGACATGGGGTCACAAGCACCGGATCGCGTCACACTATCCGCCCAGTTCAGCGTCGAGCGACGTGCGTGACAAATTCCTCACCCCTTACAAGCGGGCAATACGCCCATTCCCTCCGCGGTGTCGCCAGGTGCTTGGCCATTGCTTTACCCGCAGGTGCCGTCGGCGGCGTTGGTGCCGGAGAACGTCGGGTCCGGCGAGGGGCTCTCGCCCGCCGCGTCCGCCGCCTCCTTCTCGGCCTTCGGGACGACCGTCACGGGAGCGTCCTCGCGCAGCCGCTCGAACAGCTCGCTCGCCTCCGGTTCGACCAACTCGTCGCGGTTCGGATCGAGATGATACGGCTGGCGCGGAACGGTAAGGAATTGCACCTTTTCCGTCGGAACGTTCCGCAGGGAGCGGGTGAGGTCGTACAGATCCTTCAACGAGTCGAGGCCCGGGTCGGTCGTGATCGACTTGGTCGCCGCGTCGAGCACCGGGTAGAGGCGGGTCGGATTCAGCAGGACGCCGTTGCTCTGCACCTTCTTGACCAGCGCGCCCAGGAACTGCTGCTGGCGCTCCATCCGCTCCGTGTCGCTGCCGTCCCCGAGGGTCTTGCGGGCCCGCACGAAGCCGAGCGCCTCCTCGCCGTGCAGCGTCTGCCGTCCGGCCTGGAGCTTCAGCTTGGCGTCCTTGTCGTCGATCGGCTCCGACAGGCAGATCTCGACGCCGTCGACCGCGTCCACCATGTCCTTGAAGCCGCGGAAGTCGATCACCATGTGGTGGTCGATGCGCACGCCGGTGAACTTCTCCACCGTGCGGATGGTGCAGGCGGCGCCGCCGAACTGGAACGCCCAGTTGAACTGGGCGGTCTGCTCCCGGGTCCGCTTCCCGTCGGGCTTGCGGCAGCTCGGGATGGTGACCATCAGGTCGCGCGGCACCGACATCGCGGTGGCGCTCTTCCGGTCGGCCGCGATGTGCAGCAGGATCGTCGTGTCGGAGCGCTGGCTGCCGCCGCCGCCCTCGTCCTTGCCGTACTCGTCGTTGCCCGCGCCCTCGCGGGTGTCGGAGCCGAGCAGCAGGATGTTCTCCGCGCCGGTGACCACCGGGGTCGGCCGCTCCCGCTCGTACGTCTCCAGCTCGGCCGCCGCCGAGGTGTCGGTCGTGATGTTGGCGTCGAGCTTCCGGTAGAACCACCAGCCCGCGCCGGCCGCCGCCAGCACCACCACGGAGGTGCCGAGCGCGGCCCACCGCAGCCAGTGCCGCTTCCGCCGGCCGTCGCCGTCCCCGTCACCGTCGGGGGACGCGTCGCCGCCGTCGCCGGGGGTGCCGCCGCCGCCCTCCGGGGGGTCGCCGGGGGTGGCTGCGCCGCCTCCGGTGGAGCCGCTTCCGCCGTCGGGGGTGTCGCCGGTGCGGGCGGCTTCCGCGGCGGGTGCCTCGTCGCCGGGGGTGTCGCCGGCTCCGGTGGGGGCGGCTTCGGCGTCCGTCGCGGCGGGCGCTGCGGTGGCGGGTGCTTCCGCGGCGGCGTCGCCGCTCGGCGGAGTGTCCGCCGCGTCGCCCTCCGCCGTGGCGGACGCGCCGGCCGCGGGGGCGTCGCCCCGCGGAGCCCGTGGGCCGCCGTCGCCCGCATCGCCGTCGGGGGCGTCCGCGGCGGACCCGTCGGCCGCGGGTGCGCTGCGCCCCGCGGAGGCCCCGTCCTCCGCGAGGGGCTCCGTGCCGCCGTCCGCCGCACCCGCACCCGCGTCCGCAGCGGCGCCGGAGCGCCCGTCCGCGTCCGCGTTCCCTTCCGCAGGCGTGCCAGCCTTGTCCGTCACGTGTGGGTCCATCCTTCATGGCGTCGGCAGCGCGCTGGGCCGCCGATCGCTGGTCTAGACGGCTGAACCCGGCGCTTGGTTGTGCGTTGAAACACGCTTGTCGCCGATCATCCACCGCTGTTGACGCCCGTGCCGGGAGGGCTCGGCCCGGTTGTGCGCCACTTGAGTGGAATGCGGAGGCTTGTCGTACCGCAGCGCCCCCGGCCCGCCCACCCGGCCCTCCCGGCACGGCCTGCCGTGCCGGGCCCGCCCGCGGTCACCGCACGGTGACGGAGACCCGCTCGCTCTCCACCCGCTTCGCCAGGCCGTCCTCGGACAACTCGCCCAGGTTCCGGCACAGTACGACCGACGCCCCCGCGGCCAGCGGCGCGAACAGCCCGGCGGCGAGCCCGTCCCAGGTGTCGTAGCCGAGCCCCGACAGCACGCGCGCACCCGGGGTCAGCCCCAGGCGCTCCGCGTCCGCACGCGCCCGCCCGACCAGTTCGGCGCCCGTCAGGGCCGTCCCGGCCACCGTCAGGGCCTCGGCGTCCGGATCCACCGGCGCGTACGGGGCGAAACGGTCCCCCTGGCTCGGGACCTCCACCGCGTAGTCGGCCCAGCCGGCCGGCGGCGTCGTGAAACGGCGGCCCATCGGCGCGAGCGACAGCGCCATCCGCTCGCCCCGGCAGGCGAGTCCGTCCTCGAACCGCCCGGGCCCGGCGACCACATGGTCCGCGGCCGACGGATCGCCGCCCACGTCCGCGACCACACCGACCGACGAACAGGCCAGCAGCCACACGGCACTCTGCCAGTGCGCCGGCAGCAGCAGGGCGAGGCGCTCGCCCGGCTCGGCGGACATCTCCCCCTGGAGCAGATTGGCGGTCTTCGCCACCCAATTGGCGAAGGTGGCCACGGACAATTCGACGCGCTCACCGGTGGCGTCGTCGTAGAAGGTGACCAAAGGACGCGCCGGGTCCGCGGCGAGCGCGGATCGCAGCAGGTCGGCAGGGGTACGGTCGCTGGCGTTCATCCGCGCAACAGTACGCGGGGCGCCGTGCCGCGGTGGGCCGGACCGGTGGACACGTACCCCGGTCGGACGGACGCCCGCCCCGATTCCCGGCGGGCACGGCCGCCGCACCGATTCCAGGATCTCTGGCATGCGTGGATACCTGGCAACTTCGATCTCGGTGGCGTGCGCAGCCGCGCTCGCCCTCCCCCTCGTCGTCACGACGGGCGCCGTCGCCGCGCCCCTCCGGGCACCGGACCTCCCCGGAAGCACACAGTCACTCCCCCTGGAGCCGCTCGCCCGGACCCCGTCCGCCCGCGCCCACGGCACCGCCCTCCAGGGCCTGCCGCGGCAGGCCGTCGAACCGTTCTCGCTGCTCGGCCTCGTCTGGGAGAACGCGGCGGCCGAACTCGACGGCACCGTCGAGGTCCGCACCCGCGCGGTCGGCACCGGCGCCTGGTCCGCCTGGCAG
This sequence comes from Streptomyces genisteinicus, assembly GCF_014489615.1. Taxonomy (GTDB): domain Bacteria; phylum Actinomycetota; class Actinomycetes; order Streptomycetales; family Streptomycetaceae; genus Streptomyces; species Streptomyces genisteinicus. The sequence goes on along the minus strand of NZ_CP060825.1, from coordinate 2,793,834 downwards.
CAGGTCGAGACCCACAACACGGACCACGCCGCCGACCCCGGCACCGCGGAGAGCGAGTCCGGCCGCGTCCGCGGCTCCACCGCCCCCCTGTGGGTCGGCGCCTCCGACGGCGTCGAAGTACGCGTGCGGCAGGCGGACGGCGGCACCGCCGAACTCCCCGAGGGCATGCGCCTCGAACTCGTCGACCCCGGCGAGGACCCGCCGGCCGCGGGCGCCCCGGGCCCCGCCCCCGGCGGCGCGACCGGCCGGACCCCCGTCGGCGGTCTCGAGATCCCGGAGCTCAACCAGCTCGACACGGAGGCCGAAGCGGCCGCCTCCGGCGACCTCGTGGTGGACGCCGCGGCGGCCAAGCCCTACATCGGCGCCCGCCCGCGCATCGTCACCCGCAAGGGCTGGGGCGCCGACGAGTCGCTGCGGGAGAAGAGCTTCGTCTACACCTCGACGGTGAAGGCCGCCTTCGTCCACCACAGCGCCACCGGCAACAACTACACCTGCGCCCAGGCGCCCTCCGTCATCCGCAGTATGTACCGCTACCACGTCAAGAGCAGCGGCTGGCGGGACCTCGGCTACAACTTCGCCGTGGACAAGTGCGGAAACATCTACGAAGGCCGGGCAGGAGGCGTGGCCAAGCCGGTGCTCGGTGCGCACACCCTCGGTTTCAACACGAAGAGCACCGGTATCGCCGTACTCGGCACGTACAGTTCCTCGAATCCGCCGGCGGCGGCGGTGACCGCGGTCGCCAGGCTGACCGCGTGGAAACTCGGGCTGCACGGGATCAACCCCAAGGGCAAGGTGACCCTGACCTCGGGAGGAAGCGGAAAGTACGCGAAGGGCAAGAAGGTCGCCATGAACGCCGTCGCCGGTCACCGGGACGGCTTCGTCACGGACTGCCCCGGCAGCCGCCTCTACGGCAAGCTCGGCACCATCCGCTCCGCATCGGCCTCCTACCAGGGCCGCTGAGCCGCCCCTGCGGGGCCGTGCGGAGTGCCCGCATAAACTGGCAGGTCCAACCAGCGACCGTGCCCGGCCCCAGCAGGAAGCAGATACCGCATTGAACCAGGCCCCAGAAGCCATTCTCCTGGTCGGAGGCAAGGGCACCCGGCTGCGACCGCTCACCGTCCGCACCCCCAAGCCGATGGTGCCGGCAGCCGGTGTCCCCTTCCTCACCCACCAGCTGGCGCGGGCCCGGGCGGCCGGCGTCGAGCACATCGTGCTCGCCACCTCCTACCTGGCCGAGGTCTTCGAGCCGTACTTCGGCGACGGCTCCGCCCTCGGCCTCCACATCGAGTACGTCACCGAACGGGAACCGCTCGGCACCGGAGGCGCGATACGCAACGTCGCGTCGCGCCTGCGGTCGGGGCCCGACGACCCGGTGCTCGTCTTCAACGGCGACATCCTCACCGGCCTCGACATCCCGGCCCTCGTCGACACCCACCGCTCCTGCGACGCCGACGTCTCCCTCCACCTCACGCGCGTCGACGATCCGCGCGCCTTCGGCCTCGTGCCCACCGACGACACGGGACGCGTCACGGCCTTCCTGGAGAAGCCGCAGACCCCCGAGGAGATCGTCACCGACCAGATCAACGCCGGCGCCTACGTCTTCCGGCGCTCCGTGATCGACACCATCCCGGCCGGCCGGCCGGTCTCCGTCGAGCGCGAGACCTTCCCCGGGCTGCTGGACGACGGCGCCCACCTCCAGGGCATGGTCGACTCCACCTACTGGCTCGACCTCGGCACCCCGCACGCCTTCGTCCGCGGCTCGGCCGACCTGGTCCTCGGCCGCGCCCCGTCGCCCGCCGTGCCCGGCCGCCGCGGCGACCGGCTGGTGCTGCCCACCGCGCGGGTCGCGCCCGGCGCCAAGCTCACCGGCGGCACCGTCGTCGCCGAAGGCGCGGTGGTGGCCGAGGACGCCCGCATCGACGGCAGCGCCGTCCTCGCGGGCGCCGTCGTGGAGGCCGGCGCCGTCATCTCCGGCTCGCTCGTGGGCGAGGGAGCGCGCATCGGCGCCCGTACGGTGCTCTCCGGCGTGGTCGTCGGCGACGGCGCCGTCGTCGGCGAGGACAACGAGCTCCGGGACGGCGCGCGGGTGTGGTGCGACGCGGTGCTCCCGGCGGGCTCCGTCCGCTTCTCGTCCGACCAGTAGCCCGGGGCGCACGTCCTCCGGTCAGGCGGCCCGGGGCGCACGTCCCCGTCCGGCCAGTAGCCTGAGGCGCATGGCAGGGCGTTTCGAACCGGGTGTGCGGCGCGCGGGTGTGCGCGGCGGCGACACCCGCGTACCCGCGGGCGTCCCCCGCCAGGTGACCGCACCGCGCACCCGGAACTGGACCCCGCCCTGGCCCCTGGACCTCGGTCTGGTCCTCGGGCCGCTGCGGCGGGGGCCCGCCGACCCCACCTTCCGCACGACGCCGGACGGTTCGGTGTGGCGGGCCACCCGCACCCCAGAAGGGCCCGGCACCCTCCGGGTCGCGCTGCGCGGCGGCACGGTCGAGGCCGAGGCGTGGGGGGACGGCGCGGCCTGGCTGCTCGACGGGCTGCCGGACCTCCTCGGCGCCTCCGACGACCCGGACGTCTTCACCCCCCGCCACCGGCTGGTCGCCGCCTCCCGGCACCGCCGCCCGGGTCTGCGGCTGCTGCGCACCGGGCTGGTGCTGGAGTCCCTGATCCCCTCGATCCTCGAACAGAAGATCACCACCGACGAGGCGTACCGCGCCTGGCGGCTCCTCGTCCGCGCCCACGGGGAGCCGGCTCCGGGGCCCGGCGAGCGGCTCCATGTGATGCCGGACCCGCGGGCATGGGCCCTCATCCCCTCGTGGGAGTGGCACCGGGCCGGTGTGGACGACAAGCGCGCGTCGACGATCCTGCGCGCCGTGCGGCACGCGCGACGGCTGGAGGAGGCGGCGTCGATGCCGGCCGCCGAAGCCATGGCCCGGCTGGAGCTGATCCCCGGCATCGGGCCCTGGACCTCGGCCGAGACCGTCCAGCGCAGCAACGGCGCGGCGGACGCGGTGACCGTCGGCGACCTCCACCTGCCCCGCATCGTCGGCTGGGCCCTCGCGGGCGACCGGAACGCCGACGACGCGGCGATGCTCGACCTGCTCGCGCCCTACGAGGGACAGCGCCACCGCGCGGCCCGCCTGATCCTCCTCGCGGGCCGCACGCCACCCCGGCGCGAGCCGAAGATGCGCCGCGTCGACATCGCCCGCTGGTGACCGCCGCTCACGGGTGAGCGGGTGAGCGGGTGAGCGGGTGCGGGGGAGTGGGCGGATGGGGGCGCGGGTGGCGCTGCCGGGATCCGGGCGGTGCCGGCGGCAAGGCGCTCGGTGGGAGGCCCCGGGTGCCGGGAAGGCGGTCGACGAGATGACGGCGGCCGACGGCGCGGACAGACGGGCCCGGCCGCGGCCGACGCAGCCTGCCGGCAGGGTTCCGCCGCCGGTTCCGGGGCGGGCGGGCCCCGGGGCACCGCCGGCCGTTCCGCGCGGCTCCGGGCCCACGCCGGACCGGCGGGCGGCCCGTGGAGCCCGGCTCCGGTGTGACGGGTGACGGGTCACGGGGGAGTGCGGGAGCGGGACGGTGCCGGGTGCACGGCACCGCGCACCCGGCGGACGGACCCTCAGCGCACCTCGACGAACGACTCCGGCGCCCGCCCCGCCCGCGGCGGCGGCAGCGCGCGGGGGTGGCCGATCGCGACCGCGCCCATCGGGTCCCAGTCGCCGGGCAGCGACAGCACCTCGCGCACCACGTCCCGGCAGAACATGGTCGACGACACCCACGCCGAACCCAGGCGCTCGCCGGCGAGGGCGACCAGGAAGTTCTGCACCCCCGCGCCTGCCGCGACCACGAACATCTCGCGCTCCGCGGCGTCGCGTCGCTCGTCGCCGTAGACGTGGGCGCCGTCCGTGACCAGACAGGGCACCGCCAGATACGGCGCGTTGCGCAGCACGTCGCCGCGGCGCACCCGCTTGGCGATCGACTCCTCGGACTTCCCGTCGCGCCGCAGGTCCGTGACCCAGGCGTCGCGCATCGCGTCCAGCAGCCGCAGCCGGGAGGACTCCGACTCCAGCAGCACGAACCGCCAGGGTGTCGTGTGGTGCGGGGCCGGGGCCGTGACCGCCGCCGCGACCGCGCGGCGCACCGCGCCGCCGTCGACCGGCTCGTCGGTGAACTCGCGGACCGTGCGCCGCTGCGTCACCGCCTCGCGCACCGCCTCCGAGGTGCCGAGCCGGAACATGTCGTCCCGGGAGTCGCGCACCAGAGCACGCGCCCCGGTCACCGCCGCGCGCACGCGGCAGCCGTCCCGGCCGTCGCCTTCGTCGCTGTCCCCGTCGTCGCCGTCGCCGGGGAGCGCACCGGGCTCGCCCGATCCATGCGGTACATCCGGTGCATCCGGTGCATCCGGTTCGCGCGGCTCGTCCGGCTCGTCGGTGACGAGGTGCGCGAGGCCGCGCACCACCGCGACCGGCAGCCCGGCCGCCTTGCCCTTCACCAGGTCGCCCGCCGCCGCGAGTTCGTCGGCGACGGCGACCACGGTGGCGCTGAGCGGGTTGCCGTACGCGTCGGTCCCTCCGCGCAGGTCGTCGAGGACGCGGACGCCCGCCGCCCCGATCGCGACATCGGTGAGCCCGGCCCGCCACGGCCTGCCGAAGGTGTCGGTGACGACGACCCCGACCCGGACGCCGAGCGCCTCGCGCAGCCCCCGCCGTATCGCGCGGGCCGAGGCGTCGGGGTCCTCGGGCAGCAACAGCACGGTGCCGGCGGGGGTGTTGGACGCGTCGACCCCGGCGGCGGCCATCACGAGCCCCTGCCGGTTCTCGACGATCCGCAGCGGACCCCGGCGGGCCACGACGCGTACGGTCTCCGCGTCGATCGCCGCCTCCCGGTCCGCCGCCTCGACGACCCGGCCCTCCGCCTTGCTGACGATCTTCGAGGTGACGAGCAGGATGTCGCCGTCGCGGAGCCCCGGGTCGGCGGCGGCGATCAGCTTGGCCGGATCGTCGCCGGGGCGCACCTCGCCGATACCGGTGAGCGCCCGGACGGTGAGCGAGGGCGCGCTCACGCGCGGACCTCCTCGGCCAGCGCCAGCGCGGCGCGGGCCATCGCGGCGGTCGCCTCGGTGTCCGTCATCATCAGCGGCACGGCGCGGCAGCGGATGCCCGCCGCCTCGACCTCGTCGACCACGGCGGCGTCCACGGTGTCGACCAGCCAGCCGTCGAGCAGCCCGGAGCCGTAGTGGCGGGCGACGGCGGCCGCGGTGGCCTCCACGCCGACCGCCGCGAGCACCTTGTCGGCCATGCCGCGCACGGGCGCGCCGCCGACGATGGGGGACAGGCCCACGACCGGCACGCCCGCCTCGGCGACGGCCTCCCGGATCCCGGGCACGGCCAGGATGGTGCCGACGCTGACGACGGGGTTGGACGGCGGGAAGAGGATCACGTCGGCGGCGGCGATCGCCTCCAGCACACCCGGTCCCGGCTTCGCCTGCTCGGCGCCCACCGGCACCACGGCCTCGGCGTCCACCGCGGCGCGCAGCCGCACCCAGTACTCCTGGAAGTGCACGACCCTGCGTTCCCCGTCGAGGGTGACCGCGACATGCGTCTCGACCCGGTCGTCCGACATGGGCAGCAGTCGTACGCCGGGGTTCCACCGGGCGCACAGCGCCTCGGTCACCGCGCTCAGCGGATAGCCCGCCGCGAGCATCTGGGTGCGGACGATGTGGGTCGCGAAGTCGCGGTCGCCGAGCCCGAACCACTCCGGTCCGACGCCGTAGGCGGCGAGTTCCTCCTTGACCCGGAAGGTCTCGCCCTCGCGGCCCCAGCCCTGCTCCTCGTCGATGCCACCGCCGAGGGTGTACATCACCGTGTCGAGGTCGGGGCAGACCTTCAGACCGAACAGATGGATGTCGTCACCGGTGTTGCCGATCACCGTGACGTCCGCCTCGGGGGCCGCCTGCCTCAGGCCGCGAAGGAAACGGGCGCCGCCGATGCCGCCGGCCAGAACCACAATGCGCATGCACACAGTGTCGCAGGCCGGTCACGGCCCCGGTCGGGGTGGTGGCCGGTCCCGGCCGTCCGGGACCCGCTGCCGCAGGCGCCGGGGTCGTGGGCCCGCGCGCACCGCGCGGTCCGGGCCGCGCCGGGTTCAGACCGCGGCCGGTTCCTCGGCGCACCGCGCCGCGCCCGTGTGCATGGGCATCTGCGTCAGGCCGGGGTAGTACACGTGGAGGCTGACGGCGCCTTCGAGGGAGTCGTTGACCACCTCGTGCGCGTAGCCGGGCGCGAAGACCCGCTGCGCCCCCTCCCGCAGCGTCCGCTCGCCCTGCGGGGTGCGCTCGGTCAGCTCGCCGCTCAGGACGGTGAGCACGCCGGAGGAGTCGCCGTGCCCGTGCAGGCCGCTGCCCTGGCCGGGCACCCAGCTCAGCAGCCAGACCTCGTAGCCGGGGCCGGTCCGGAGCCGGTGGTACCAGCGGGAGGTCGCGTCGTACTCGACGAGGTGCTCCCAGCTCGCGCGGTCCGCGGCGACGGAGCGGGCGAGGCCGGCGAACTCGGCGACGGTGGCCGGGTGCTCACGGGCGGGCTGGAGCAGGTGCTGGACGGCGAGGATGTCGCCGGCGATCTGGAGGTCGCTGTCGCTGTTCATGGTGCGGGGTCCTCGGCAGAAAGTGCTGGGTGTCGCTCGGGATGTCGGCAAACGGCAAGGCGAGAGAATTCGACAGACGGCGCCGCGGGGAAATCCCTGCGGAACGGCCGCGGGAAAGCGGCAGTGCGGAGAAACGCGGGAGAAGCCGGAGCGCGGGGGCGTCAACAGCTGGAACAGCAACAGCAGCAGCGCGCCTGGACAGCGCCGCGGTACCCGCGGTGGCGGGTCGCGAGGTGCGCTGAGGTCGCTGGCATGGGACCAAAGGTGACGGGTCCGCTCACCGGCTGTCAACTCGATGGGCGATGTGGCGGCAAGGATTCACCCCTTCCGGTCGCCGATTCCGGAGAAAGGTTTGTGCACCCTCTACCGGGGACAAACGCGCCAGCAGTCGTGTCTGTGAACGTGGTTGGCGCCATGTCACGCGCTGTGATCCACATCGCTCCTCGCGGCACGATCGCAACATGATCACCGGGTGTGACGTCTCCCTCCCTGGAGGGATTCCGGCCAGGCCGCTGGCATGTGTCACGTTTTTGGTGATTTGAACACTTTCCGCATAGCCTTGGTTCCGGAGAGTGAATACCGAGGTCAATAGCAGATCGTGGCTTGACTCGCTCGGAGCCACACACTTGTAATTTCACTCGTGTCGTTCGGCCGAAAACCATCGCGGCAACATCACGGGGACGCAAAGACAGACGAGGGGCGCACATGACCGAGCTGTTCCAGCAACTGCTGGTCGAGGACGCGGACGAGGAACTCGGCTGGCAGGAGCGCGCGTTGTGCGCCCAGACCGATCCCGAGTCCTTCTTCCCCGAGAAGGGCGGTTCCACCAGAGAGGCCAAGAAGGTCTGCCTGGCCTGCGAGGTGCGTTCGGAGTGCCTCGAATACGCCCTCAACAACGACGAACGCTTCGGCATCTGGGGCGGACTCTCCGAGCGGGAGCGCCGCCGTCTCAAGAAGGCGGCGGTCTGAGCCCCCGCCGGCCGGCGGGGACCACCCGCCCGGCAGGCCGCCCCGCCGGCACCCGGCCGCCCCAGCGGCTGCACACGGCGCCGCGGCCGGGACCACGGCCCGGTCCGGGACGGTGCCCACGTCAAAGAAGGACAACAGCGGACATAGCCCACGGTCCGCCTCCTGAGCCTCGCGCACAGGCGGCGGACCGTTCGTATGTCAGCCGTTAGTGTGGGGCCCCGTCCGTGACGCACCCCCGCCCCTTCGGGGCGACCCCCGGCCGGAGGCCCCGTACCTCAATGTCCGCCACCACAGCAGCGTTTGTCCCGGCACACGCGCCCGAGTTCCCGCGGCACGTCGTCACCGCCGTGCTCGTCTCCCACGACGGTGCGCGCTGGCTGCCCGACGCCCTCGCCGGGCTCCTCGGCCAGGAACGACCCGTGCAGAACGTGGTCGCCGCCGACACCGGCAGCGCCGACGCGTCGGCCCAGCTGCTCACCGAGGCGCTCGGCCCCGACCGCGTCCTGCACCTCGCCCGCCGCACCGGCTTCGGCACGGCCGTCGACGAGGCGGCCAGGACGGCCGGCGTCCTCACCCCGGACGACCTCCCCTACCTCAAGCGCCCCAGCGGCTGGGACCCGGTCACCAGGAGCTGGCGGGACGAGGCGTACGACATGCCCGAGCTGCCGCACGGCGAACCCGTGCAGTGGCTGTGGCTCCTCCACGACGACTGCGCGCCCGAGCCCACCGCGCTCGCCGAACTGCTGCGCGTCGCCGACTCCGACGCCCACGCCGCCGTCGTCGGCCCCAAGCTGCGCGGCTGGTACGACCGCAAGCAGCTCCTGGAGACCGGCGTCTCCATCGCCAACAGCGGCCGCCGCTGGACCGGACTCGACCGCCGCGAACAGGACCAGGGACAGCACGACCAGGTCCGCTCCGTCCTCTCGGTCTCCTCCGCCGGCATGCTCATCCGGCGCGACGTCTACGAGCAGCTCGGCGGCTTCGACCGCCGGCTGCCCCTGATGCGGGACGACGTCGACCTCTGCTGGCGGGCCCACTCGGCCGGACACCGGGTCCTCGTCGCCCCCGACGCCGTGCTGCGGCACGCCGAGGCGGCCGCCCGCGAGCGGCGCACCGTCGACTGCGCGGGCCGGTCGGTCGCCAGCCCCCACCGCGTCGACAAGGCCGGCGCCGTCTACACCCTGCTCACCAACGCCCGCGGCGCCGTCCTGCCCTGGGTGCTGCTGCGCCTCGTCGTCGGCACGCTGCTGCGCACCCTCGCCTACCTGGTAGGCAAGGTGCCCGGCCAGGCCGTGGACGAGGTCATGGGCCTCTTCGGCGTGCTGCTGCGCCCCGAACGGATCCTCGCCGGACGCCGCAGGCGCTCCGGCCGGACCGTCGAGGCGAGCGAGCTGCGCCCCCTCTTCCCGCCGCCCGGCGCCACTGTCCGGGCCACCGTCGAACAGGTCGTCTCCAACTTCGGCGGATCGGACTCCGACTCCGGCGGCTCCCGCCACGGCGCGGTCGAGTCCGGCCCCGGCGGCGACGACGCCGACTACATGGAGATCGAGCAGTTCGCCCGGCTGAAGAAGATCGCCCGCAAGCCCGGCCCGCTGCTCTTCGCCGTCCTGCTCCTCGTCTCCGTGGTCGCCTGCCGGGGCCTCTTCGGCGGCGGCGCACTCTCCGGCGGCGCCCTGCTGCCCGCGCCCGCCGACGTCGGGGACCTCTGGGCCCGGTACGCCGACAGCTGGCACCCCGTGGGCACCGGCGGCACCCAGACCGCCCCGCCCTACCTGGCGGTCCTCGCGGTGCTGTCCTGGCTCTTCCTCGGCTCCACCGGGCTCGCGCTCACCGTGCTGCTGGTCTGCTCGGTGCCGCTCGCCGGCCTCACGGCCTACTTCGCCTCCCGGCCGATCGTCGAGTCCCGGCTGCTGCGCGCCTGGGCGAGCGTCGCCTACGCCTTCCTCCCGGCGGCCACCGGAGCCCTCGCCACCGGCCGGCTCGGCACCGCGGTCCTCGCGATCGTGCTGCCGCTGATCGCCCGCGCCGCCGTCGCCGCGCACGGCCTGCGGGCCCGCGGCGGCGCCCGCGGCAGCTGGCGCGCGACCTGGGCCTACGCCCTGCTCCTGACCTTCGCCATGGCCTTCACCCCCGTGGTGTGGCCGCTGGCCCTGATCACCGGTGCCGCCGTCCTCGTCCTGCGGCGCGGCGACCTCACCGCGCACCTGCTGCGCTTCCTCGCGGTCGTCGGCACTCCGCTGCTGGTCCTCGCCCCCTGGTCGCTGGAGCTGCTGACCAGCCCCTCCGGCTTCCTGGACGAGGCCGGACTCCACCTCGGCGCGGGCTCCGCGGGCGCACTCGACCTGCTCGGGATCAGCCCCGGCGGTCCGGGAGCGGCCGGGGGCCTGCTGATGCTCGGCATCGTGGCCGCCGCGCTCGGCGCCCTGCTGCGCGACGAGCGCGTCTTCGCCATCCGCACCGCCTGGGCCGTCGCCCTGCTGGCGCTGGTGTTCGCCGTGCTCGCCAACGGCTCCGGCTGGGCCGGACCCGCCACCCTCGTCTACGGCATCGCGCTGCTCGCCGCCGCCGTGCTCGGCGCCGAAGGCGGCCGCAGCCGCGTCGCCTCGCAGAACTTCGGCTGGCGGCAGCCCGTCGCCGCCCTCGTCGCGCTCGCCGCCGGCCTCGCGCCGGTCGCCGCGGCGGCCGGGTGGATGCTCGACGGCGCGGCCGGTCCGATCGGCCGGCGCGACTCTGTCCAGGTGCCCGCGTTCGTCGCCGAGGAGAGCGACACCCGCGACCAGCCGCGCACCCTGGTCCTCGGCGGCACCTCGGCGGCCACGGTCTCGTACACCCTCGTCCGCGGCTCCGGCGGACGTCTCGGCGACGCCGAACTCGCCGCGTCGGCCGGCGCCGACCCGCGCCTGGACCGCGTCGTCGCCAACCTGGTCGCGGGCTCCGGCGCCGACCAGACCAGCCAGCTCAGCGGCTACGCGATCCGCTACGTCCTGGTCCGCGACGGCGTGCCCCGGGAGACCGGCCGCGTCCTCGACGCCACCCCCGGCCTCAGCCGCCTCAGCCAGCTCGACGGCAGCGCACTGTGGCGGGTGGACCGCCAGGTCGCCCGGGCCACCATCGTCGACGGCGCGAACGACCCGCTGCCGGTCGCCTCCGACGCCGTCAGCGCACGGGCGGACATCCCCAAGGGCGGTGCGGGCCGCGTGCTGCGCATCGCCGACAGCGCCGCCGAGGGCTGGCAGGCCACCGTCGACGGCCGGGTGCTCAAGAAGAGGACCGTCGACGGCTGGGCGCAGGGCTTCGAACTGCCCGCCGAGGGCGGGAAGCTCCAGCTCGGCTACGAGGACCCGGCGACGCACACCGCCTGGGTCTGGGCGCAGGCGTTCCTGGCACTCGTCCTCGTGGTGCTGGCCCTGCCCGGCAGGCGCCGCCAGATCGACGACGACCTCCCCTCGGAGGAGACCGCCGCGGCCGTGCCCCGGCAGGCCGAGCCCGGCGAGGGACGCCGGGCCCGCCGCCTGCGGGCCCAGGCGGAGGCCGAGTCCGAGGCGGACCCGTCGCAGGACGGGCCCGCGGGCGCGTCGCCCGGGTCCGACCCGTACGCGCAGGCCCCGGCCGCCCCGCCGGGGCAGGACCCCGCGGACGCCTACGCGGCCGTTCCCGGACAGCAGCAGCACGGCGGGTGGGGCGACGGCTCCCAGGACCCGTACGCGTACGGCGACGCCTACTCCGGCGCCCAGGCCGCCCCGGGTGACCAGGGCGCCCCGGACGGGCAGTACGGGCAGTACGGGCAGTACCCCGGATACGGCGACGGCGGACAGCAGTACGCGGGGGAGCAGTCCTACGGCGAGCGGTCCCACGGTGAGCAGTACGCCGGTGACGCCGACGACCAGTACGCCGGTGGGCAGTCCTACGCGGACCCGTCCTCCGGCGGCACCGGACATCCGGCGCAGACGCAGCACACGCAGCACATGCAGCAGACGCAGCCGGCCCACCAGGGCGAATCCTGGCCGCACGCCGCGGACGGCTACCCGCAGGACGGGTCCGGCGCCTACCCGCAGGACGACCGCGCCCACGACCCGTACGGATACGGCGACCAGTACCCCGAGCCGCCTTCCCAGGCTCCCGGCACCACGCGAGGCGAGTGAGAGTGAAGCGCACCACCATCTCCCTGATCGCGGTCGCCACCGCTCTCGCGGCGGTCACCGGCCTCGCGTCGCTGACCGCCCCCGACGGGGGCCCGGCCGCCGGTGACAAGGCCGCCGCGCGGCTCCCGGTGGAACGGTCCAGCCTGCTGTGCCCCGCGCCCAGCAGCTCCGAACTCGCCGAGACGCTGTACACCTCCTTCACCCCCGCGGGGGCGGGGGGCGCCGCGGGCGGCGGCGAGTCCGCGCGCCCGACCGCCGAACTGAGGCCGTCCGTATCGGTGTTGGCGGACGGCGACGCCGCCCCCGCCAAGGACGAGGAGGCGCCCAGCGAGGAGGACGAGGAGAGCCGGGAGGGCGAGGACGCTCCGAAGGCGGCGCGCAAGCCTGCTCCCGCCAAGCCCCTCGTCGTGCTCCAGGAACCCGGCAAGCCCGTCGCGGCCGACGCCGACGGCGGCGAGGCGCCCGCCCTCGTCGGCACCGCCACCGGTGCGCTCGCGCCCGGCTGGACGGCCCAGCAGACCACGACCGTCCCCGCGGGCAGCGGCCGTGGACTCCTCGGCGTCAGCTGCACCGCCCCGGACACCGACTTCTGGTTCCCGGGCGCCTCCCTCGCCGAGAAGCGCCAGGACTACGTCCACCTCACCAACCCCGACGACACCAGCGCGGTCGCCGACGTCGAGCTGTACGGGAAGGACGGCCGGCTCAAGAGCACCCTGTCCGAGGGCATCACGGTCCCGCCTGGGGGCGCCGTCCCGGTGCTGCTGTCGACCCTCACCGCGGACAAGGCCGACGACGTCACCGTCCACGTCACCACCCGCACGGGCCGCGTCGGCGCGGTCGTCCGTTCCGCCGACGACACCGACGGGAGCGACTGGCTGGCCGCGTCGGCCGACCCGGCGGGCACCGCGGTGCTGCCCGGCATCCCCGCCGACGCGACGTCGGTGCAGCTGGTCGCCTTCGCGCCCGGCGAGGAGGACGCCGACCTGGCCGTCCGGCTCTCCGGCCCCACCGGCACGATCACCCCGGCCGGCTTCGAGAAGCTGCGGGTGAAGTCGGGGATGACCGCGACGGTCGACCTCAAGGACGTCACCAAGGGCGAGGCCGGCTCGCTGATCCTCGGCCCCGCCCAGGCGGACCGGGCCACGCCGGTCGTCGCGGCCCTGAGGGTGGTGCGGGGCAAGGGCGACAAGAAGGAGGTCGCCTTCATCCCCGCCGCCGCGCCCGTGGGCGACCGGGCGACCGTCACCGACAACCGGGACCGCGGTTCGTTCCTCTCGCTGACCGCCCCCGGCAAGGCCGCGCAGGTCGAGGTGGCGGCGTCGGCGGGCACCCGCGGGGGCACCGCTGCGGTCAAGACGTACACGGTGAAGGCCGGCACGACGCTGACGATCACCGCCCCCGTGCCCGAGGGGCTCCGGGGGACGTACGCGCTGACCGTGCGGACCGTCTCCGGCGGCGCCGTCCACGCGTCGCGGATGCTGGAGGTGCCGGACGACGGCATCCCGATGTTCACCGTGCAGAACCTGCCCGACGACCGGGGCACCGTGTCCGTCCCGGTGGCGGAGCAGGACCTGTCGGTACTCGACGACTGAGCCCGGACCCGGGCCCCGTCGAGAGGCGGGAGCCCGGCCCGCGGGCCGGCGGGTGCGGCGCGCGGTTCCGCGCCGCGGGCAGGTGCGGCGCAGCGGAGACCGGTACCGGTTGCCCGGCAGTGCCGCGGACGCCGCTGCCGCGGGCGGGTCAGTCCTGCCCGTACCGGGGATCGACGGACTCCGGCGAGAGGCCGAGCAGCTCGGCCACCTGCTCGACGACCACCTCGTGCACCAGCAGCGCCCGCTCGTCGCGGCTCTTCGTCCGGATCTCCACTGGCCGCCGGTAGACCATGATCCGGGCGGGGCTGTCCTTCCCGGCCGGCACGGAGCCGCCGAGGGGCACCGAGTCGTCCACGGCGCGCGGCACCTCGAGGACCAGGAAGTCGACCTCGGCCAGCTCGGGCCAGCGTCGCTCCAGCCGTTCCACGGAGTCCCGGACCAGGTCCCGGAAGCTCTCGGCACGGCTGGCGGCGAGCGGCACCTGCGGCGGTGCGACGGGCCCGCGCATGCCCCGGCCGTGGCGGTCTCGGCGGCGCGGTCGCGGCTCGCCCGGGGGCGGCGGTACGGGGCTGTCCTTCACTCACGCAGGGTAACTCTCCACGCCCCGTGGGTCCCGTCCGCCGGGCGGTGCACGGGCGCCTTGTCGCCAGTTGAACGATCCGGCCAAGGTTGGGCCCGAATCCCGGTCCCGGTCGATCGGTGATCTCGTCACCCTTGACCTGATTCCTCCCAAGTCGCGACCGTCCGGGGCCCGGTCGCCGTCCATGTGGTTCTCTTTCCGTGCAGGTCAGGCCAGTTGCCGGAACTGCCGAATTGTCGGACGCCGCAGCACGACACGGGGGAGTGACCTGGTGGAGAGTCGTCGCAGCCCGCTCAAGAGTGCGGTACCGTCCAACGTCGTGAGCCCTGTACGTCGATGTTCTCGCACCGCGTGCGGCCGCCCTGCCGTCGCGACACTGACGTACGTCTATGCCGACTCGACTGCGGTCCTCGGCCCGCTCGCCACCTACGCCGAGCCCCACTGCTACGACCTGTGCGCCGAGCACAGCGAACGGCTGACCGCGCCGCGCGGCTGGGAGGTCGTGCGCCTCACCGACGGCTCCGCCCCCGCCCGCCCCAGCGGCGACGATCTCGAAGCGCTGGCGAACGCCGTCCGCGAGGCGGCACGCCCGCAGGGGCGCGCCGCCGAGGGCGCGGGAGGCCAGGGCGGGCGCAGGCCGGCCGACCCGATGGAGGTCGCGCGCCGCGGCCACCTCAGAGTGCTCCGCTCCCCGGACAACTGACGGGCCCCGTCCCGCCGGGCGGCTCCCCGGCAGACCGCCGGCCGCCGCTGCCGGGGCCTGCCGCGCGCCCGCGGCGCCCGTGCGTGCGGCTCCCGCCCAAGGCGGCGCGGAGCATGCCCTGTTGAAGCCCGCCCGCGCCCCGTGCGCATCCGGTGCGCAACCTGACGGACACCGCCGTCCGCCGCGGTGGCCCACCCGGCGCACCGCCGGTTCGCCGTCCGGGTAGTTTGATGCGACTGCCGAGACTTCAGGAGGATTGGGCCCGTGGCTGCTGATCTGTCGCAGATCGTGAAGGCGTACGACGTGCGCGGCGTCGTGCCGGATCAGTGGGACGAGCGGACGGCCGAACTGTTCGGCGCCGCTTTCGTCCGCGTGACCGACGCCGGCGCCGTCGTCGTCGGCCACGACATGCGGCCCTCCTCGCCCGGACTGGCCGCCGCGTTCGCCCGCGGCGCCGCCGCGCTGGGCGCCGACGTCACCATGATCGGGCTCTGCTCCACCGACCAGCTCTACTTCGCCTCCGGCCGGTTCGGCCTGCCGGGCGCCATGTTCACCGCCTCGCACAACCCCGCGCAGTACAACGGCATCAAGATGTGCCGCGCGGGCGCCGCACCGGTCGGACAGGACTCCGGCCTCGCCGACATCCGGGCCCTCGTCGAGGAATGGACCGGCGGCGGTGCGCCCGCGCCCGCCGCGACCCCCGGCACGGTCACCGAGCGGGAGACCCTGGACGACTACGCGGCCCATCTGCTGTCACTGGTCGACCTCTCCGCGATGCGCCCGCTCAAGGTCGTCGTCGACGCCGGCAACGGCATGGGCGGCCACACCGTCCCCACCGTCCTGCGCTCCCTGCCGGTCACCCTGGTGCCCATGTACTTCGAGCTCGACGGGACCTTCCCCAACCACGAGGCCAACCCCCTCGACCCCGCCAACCTCGTCGACCTCCAGGCCCGGGTGCGCGAGGAGGGGGCCGACCTCGGCCTCGCCTTCGACGGCGACGCCGACCGCTGCTTCGTCGTCGACGAGAACGGCGCCGGTGTCTCCCCGTCCGCGATCACCGCCCTCGTGGCCCGCCGCGAACTGGCCAGGCACCCCGGCGGCACCGTGATCCACAACCTGATCACCTCCTGGTCCGTCCCGGAGGTCGTCCGCGAGCACGGCGGCAACCCCGTGCGCACCCGGGTCGGGCACTCCTTCATCAAGGAGGAGATGGCCCGCACCGGTGCCGTCTTCGGCGGCGAGCACTCCGCCCACTACTACTTCCGCGACTTCTGGAACGCCGACACGGGCATGCTCGCGGCGCTCCACGTGCTCGCCGCCCTCGGCTCCCAGCCCGAGCCGCTCTCCGCCCTGGTCGCGGAGTACGACCGCTACGCGGCGTCCGGGGAGATCAACTCCGAGGTCGCCGACCAGGCCGCCCGCTCGGCCGCCGTCCGCGAGGCGTACGCCGGCCGCGACGGCGTCACCACCGACGACCTCGACGGCCTCACCGTGACCACCGCCGACTGGTGGTTCAACCTGCGCGCCTCCAACACGGAGCCGCTGCTGCGCCTGAACGTCGAGGCCCGCGACGAGCCGACCATGGCCAGGATCCGCGACGAGGTGCTCGCCCTGGTCCGCGGCGCCTGACACCGGGTTTCCCCGCCTGCGGCGCCGAGCCCTCCCGGGGCCCGGCACCACAGGCGGGAGGCAACACCCGGGACCCCTCCCAGAACGAGCCGCACCCCACCGCCCGGCGGTAGGCTGACGAGGCCCGATCCGTACGACCACGAACCGCGTGACCCGCCCGGGAACACCGCCCGGCAGGCCGCGTCGCCCCGAAGGGACACCCCTGCCATGCCGCTCGAAGCCGGCCTCCTGGAGATCCTCGCCTGCCCGGCGTGCCACGCGCCCCTCGACGACCGCTCGTCGGCGGACACCCCGGAGCTGATCTGCACCGGCACCGACTGCGGCCTGGCCTATCCGGTCCGGGACGGCATCCCGGTCCTCCTGGTCGACGAGGCCCGCCGGCCCGCCTAGGACGGCCGCCGGACACCACCACACACCGACCCCCTCGCACGGGTACGGCGATCGGAGGCCAGCCCCATGCTCGACGAGTCGCTCCTCGACGCGCCGGACGCTCTCGCACGCATCGACCACAGAGGTCTCCTGCGGGGGGCCGCGGAGGCAGGGGCCCGCGTGCGCACCGCCGCCCGGCACGCGGCCGAGGCGGGCGTCGCGGCCCTCACGCCCGAGGGGAGGCCCAGGACCGTCATGGTGGCCGGACCCGGCACGGCCGCCGTCGGCGTCGCCGACCTCATCGGCGCGCTGGCCGGAGCGTCCGCCCCGGTCATCGCCCTGCGGCCCACCGGCGTGGCACACGCCCCGGGCGCGCTGCGCTGGGCCCTGCCGGGCTGGGCCGGCTCCCTCGACCTGCTGCTCGTCGCGACCACCGACGGCAGCGAGCCCGGCCTGGCGCTCCTCGTCGAGCAGGCATACCGCCGCGGCTGCTCCGTCGTCGCCGTCAACCCCGGCGGCTCACCGCTCTCCGAGGCCGTCGAAGGCGCGCACGGCCTGGTGGTCCCGATGGCCACCTCGCCCCACGAGCTCTACGAGGAAGGGCAGGCGGCGAGCCCCAGCGCCCTGTGGGCACTGTTCACCCCGCTCCTCGCACTCCTCGACCGGGTCGGCCTCCTCGACGCGCCCCCGGAGGCGCTCGACAAGGTCGCCGACCGGCTCGACCGCACCGCCGAACGCTGCGGACCCGCCATCGCCACGTACAGCAACCCGGCCAAGACCCTGGCCGCCGAACTCGCCGACAGCCTCCCGCTGATCTGGACCGAGGGCGTCGGCGCGGCCCCCGCGGGCCGCCGGTTCGCCGCCGTGCTCGCCGAACTCGCCGGCCGCCCCGCCCTCGCCGCCGAACTGCCCGAGGCCCTTCCGGCCCACGGGGTGCTGCTGGTCGGCGACTTCGCGGCGGGCGCCGACCCCGACGACTTCTTCCGGGACCGGGTCGAGGAGCGGCAGGCGCTCAGGGCCCGCGTCGTCCTGCTGCGCGACCGTCCCACCGGCGGCCTCACGGCCGCACCCGCCGCGCGGGAGCTGGCCCTCGGCCACGACACCTCGGTCAGCGAACTCGAACCCGAGGAGGGCAGCGAGCTGGAGTGCATCGCCGAACTGCTCGCCGTCACCGACTTCGCCGCCGTCTATCTCTCGCTGGCCGAGGCTGGGGAAGCCCGGCCGTCGTAGCGGCAACGCACCGCCCCGCGCCCGACGCCGTGCGCGTAACCCCGCCGTTCCGCCCCGTCCCGTATCCCCACCGTCCCGTATCCCCACCGTTCCGCCCCGTTCCGTTCCGTCCCGTACAGTCCGGGCGGATCCGAGCCGCACCGGCCGTCCCACCGTGCCCGGCTCGCTCCGATCCGGTGCGGCCGGGCCCGGGGCGGGGCGGCCGATGCGGCTGAGGGAACGGCCGCGCACGCAGCCCGGCTCCGGACCCGCGGGGGGACCCCCGACCCGTACCGCAACAGCCGACCCGCAGCCGAACTCCGGACCCGCAGCCGAACTCCGAGCCAGCCGCAGAAACGACCGAGGAAGAGCAGGACCATGGACCGCCTCGACAACACCGTGCGCCCCTACGCCTGGGGATCCACCACCGCCATCCCGGAACTGCTCGGCCTCGCCCCCACCGGCGAACCGCAGGCCGAGATGTGGATGGGCGCCCACCCCGGCGCCCCGTCCGGGACCGGCCGCGGCACGCTCGACCACGTGATCGCCGCCGACCCCGAGGGCGAGCTCGGCCAGGCGGCCGTCGGCGTCTTCGGTCCCCGGCTCCCGTTCCTGCTGAAGATCCTCGCGGCCGGCGCACCGCTCTCCCTCCAGGTCCACCCCGACCTGACGCAGGCAGCCGAGGGCCACGCCGCCGAGGAGGCCGCGGGCGTCCCCGTCGACGCCCCGCACCGCAACTACAAGGACGCCAACCACAAGCCCGAACTCGTCTGCGCCCTCACCCCGTTCGACGGCCTGTGCGGCTTCCGGCCGCCCGTCGAGGCCGCCGAGCTGCTCGCAGGCCTCGACGTCGACTCCCTCAAGCCGTACGTGGACCTGCTGCACGCCCACCCCGAGGAAGCGGCGCTGCGCGAGGTCCTCACCGCTCTGCTGACTGCGGACCGCGGCGAGATGGCCGCCACCGTCACCGAGGCCGCGGCCGCCGCCGAACGCCTGGGCGGCCCCTACGCCCCGTACGCCTCGATCGCCCGGCACTACCCCGGCGACCCGGGTGTCCTCGCCGCCATGCTCCTCAACCACGTCCGACTCCAGCCCGGCGAGGCGCTTTTCCTCGGCGCCGGCGTCCCGCACGCCTATCTCGACGGTCTCGCCGTGGAGATCATGGCCAACTCGGACAACGTGCTGCGGTGCGGCCTCACCCCCAAGCACGTCGACGTCCCCGAACTGCTGCGCGTCGTCCGCTTCGAGGCCACCGAACCGGGTGTGCTGCGTCCCGAGGTCTCGGCCGGCGGCGAGGAGGTCTACGACACCCCGACCGGTGAGTTCCGCCTCTCCCGCTTCGTCCTCGCCCCCGGCTCCGAGGCGCGCGACCTGACGGCGCCCGGCCCGCAGATCCTGCTGTGCACCGCGGGCGAGGTCACCACGGGCGAACTCCCCCTGACGGCAGGCCAGTCGGTGTTCGTGCCGGCCGGCGAGCAGGTGTCCGTCAGCGGCACGGACGGCCGCCCCGGCACACTCTTCCGGGCGGCCGTGGCGGTCTGAGACGGGGCGGCCCGCGGATGCTGCAACAATGGCGCACCGCAATGGCCGGGCCCGGACCGCCGGGCGACCGAAGTCCGTACGAAGGGACACCACCCACTCATGAGCGCGTCAGGCGGGACCAAGGCCATCGTGGCCGCGTTGTTGGCGAACCTCTCGATCGCGGTGGCGAAGTTCGTGGCGTTCGTCTTCAGTGGGTCGTCCTCGATGCTGGCGGAGAGCGTCCACTCGCTCGCCGACTCGGGCAACCAGGGCCTGCTGCTGCTGGGCGGCAAGAAGGCCCAGCGCGAGGCCACACCGCAACACCCCTTCGGCTACGGCCGCGAGCGCTACATCTACGCCTTCCTCGTCTCGATCGTCCTGTTCTCCGTCGGCGGCATGTTCGCCGTCTACGAGGGCTACGAGAAGATCCGCCACCCGCACGAGATCGAGGCCTGGTACTGGCCCGTCGGTGTCCTCGTCTTCGCGATCATCGCCGAGATCTTCTCCTTCCGGACGGCCATCAAGGAGTCCAACCTCATCCGCGGCAAGCTGAGCTGGACGCAGTTCGTGCGCCGCGCCAAGGCCCCCGAGCTCCCGGTGGTCCTCCTGGAGGACCTGGGCGCACTCGTCGGTCTGGTGCTGGCCCTCGGCGGCGTCGGTCTCGCCCTGCTCACCGGGGACGGTGTCTGGGACGGCATCGGCACCCTCTGCATCGGCATCCTGCTCATCGCGATCGCCATCGTGCTCGCGGCCGAGACCAAGTCGCTCCTGCTGGGCGAGGCGGCCGGGCTCGAGGAGATCGAGAAGATCAAGAGCGCCACCGTCGACGGCGAGACCGTCACCCGCATCATCCACATGCGCACGCTCCACCTCGGCCCCGAAGAACTGCTCGTCGCCGCCAAGATCGCCGTCGAGCGGAACGAGACCGCCCAGGACGTCGCCTCCGCCATCAACGCCGCCGAGGAGCGCATCCGCGCGGCGGTGCCGATCGCCCGGGTCATCTACCTGGAGCCGGACATCTACAGCGAGGCGGCCGCGGCCGCCGGAACCGACCTCGGCAAGGCGCCGGGCGGCGAAGGGCACTGATCCCTCCGGCACCGGCGCACAGGCCCCCGACCCGAGCAGCGTCAGCGCAGGGCGGGGGCCTCCGCCGTGCCGGTCCGGCTCCGCCGGCCGTACGGGTTCCTTCCCCCGGCCCCCGGACCGGGCCTCCTCGCCGAGCCCCGGTCCACCCCTCCCGGGCCCCGGAAAGGCTGCACGGACGCTCGAGGATCGGCGGAGCGACCGCGATACGGCCGGATCCGGACCCTGCGGACTGGGGCCGTCGCAGCCAGTCGGTGTAGATTCGACAGCGGAGTCAGACGTCGCTGCTGATGGCGGTCGGTCGGACCACCGCAGCACTCGGTGCCGCGGACCGGCCGAGGGAGAGAGGGCCTCCGACGGACTGTCCTGCCGATGCCCGGGCATTCGTGTGCCCAGGCCGCAGCAGTGCCAGCCCATCCACCTCGACCCGAACCACGAGGAGCAGTTCGCATGTCGACTCGTCTCAACGACCAGGACTTCAAGGTCGCCGACCTCTCGCTTGCCGCTTTCGGCCGCAAGGAGATCACGCTTGCCGAGCACGAGATGCCCGGTCTGATGTCGATCCGTCACGAGTACGCGGCGGCGCAGCCGCTGGCGGGTGCGCGGATCACGGGTTCGCTGCACATGACGGTGCAGACGGCGGTGCTGATCGAGACCCTGGTGGCTCTCGGTGCGGATGTCCGCTGGGCGTCGTGCAACATCTACTCGACGCAGGACCATGCCGCGGCGGCGATCGCGGTGGGTCCGCAGGGCACACCCCAGGAGCCGAAGGGTGTGCCGGTCTTCGCCTGGAAGGGCGAGACGCTGGAGGAGTACTGGTGGTGCACGGAGCAGGCGCTGACCTGGCCGGACACCGCTACGGGCGGTCCGAACATGATTCTGGACGACGGTGGTGACGCCACGCTGCTGGTGCACAAGGGTGTGGAGTTCGAGAAGGCGGGTGCGGCTCCGGATCCGTCGACGGCGGACAGTGAGGAGTACGGGCACATCCTGCGGCTGCTGAACCGGACGCTGGGTGAGAGCCCGCAGAAGTGGACGCAGCTGGCGTCGGAGATCCGGGGTGTGACGGAGGAGACGACGACGGGTGTCCACCGGCTGTACGAGATGCACCGCGAGGGCACGCTGCTGTTCCCGGCGATCAACGTCAACGACGCGGTCACGAAGTCGAAGTTCGACAACAAGTACGGCTGCCGGCACTCGCTGATCGACGGGATCAACCGGGCCACCGACGTCCTCATCGGCGGCAAGACCGCGGTCGTCTGCGGCTACGGCGACGTCGGGAAGGGCTGCGCGGAGTCCCTGCGGGGCCAGGGCGCCCGGGTGATCATCACGGAGATCGACCCGATCTGCGCGCTGCAGGCGGCGATGGACGGCTACCAGGTGACCACGCTGGACGAGGTCGTGGAGACGGCCGACATCTTCGTCACCACCACCGGCAACAAGGACATCATCATGGCCTCCGACATGGCCAGGATGAAGCACCAGGCCATCGTGGGGAACATCGGCCACTTCGACAACGAGATCGACATGGCCGGCCTCGCCCAGCTCCCCGGCATCGTCAAGGACGAGGTCAAGCCCCAGGTCCACACCTGGACGTTCCCCGACGGCAAGGTCCTCATCGTGCTCTCCGAGGGCCGCCTGCTCAACCTCGGCAACGCGACCGGCCACCCCTCCTTCGTCATGTCCAACTCCTTCGCGGACCAGACCCTGGCCCAGATCGAGCTGTTCACCAAGCCGCAGGAGTACCCCACCGACGTCTACGTGCTCCCCAAGCACCTCGACGAGAAGGTCGCCCGCCTCCACCTCGACTCCCTCGGCGTCAAACTCACCACCCTGCGCCCGGAGCAGGCGGAGTACATCGGTGTGAAGGTCGAGGGCCCGTACAAGTCGGACCACTACCGCTACTGATCACGCACCCCGACGCCGGCCGACGCCGGCGACGGACGTGACCGCGGTACCAGGCAGGCCCCCGCACCCCCGTGTCGGGGGCCTGCCCCGTACCTCCCGAACGGCTCCGGGCGACCGACACCGCCCTACCGCCGAGCCTCACCGCGCAAGGACCGACGCCCCATGCCACGCGGCCGATATTCGCTCCACGATCCGCACGATCACACCCCCCTCGGTGAGGAGCACTTCCACTGCGCCCCCGGACCGTCCGGCTGGCGCTACGTCTCCCGCAGGGTCGGCCCCTCCGGTCAGCAGACGGGCACCCTCGATCTCGCTCTCGACGAGCTCGGCCGCCCCATCCGGCTCGAGCTCCACACGGCCGACTGGCAGGTCCGCGGCGCCTTTCTGGACGGCGTCACCTGGGTCCGGACCGACCCCTCGGGCATGCAGGCCGACGAAGGCACCGCGCGCGCCCACTCCTTCACCGGCACTTCCCCCGCCTTCCTCGTCGCCACTGCCCGACTGCTGCGTCTCACCCCCGCCTCACCGGCGACCCGCGTACGCCTCGTCGCCTTCACGGACCCCGTACTCGCTCCCCGTGACACGGACCAGTCCTGGGCGCTGGTGAACAGTGAAGCGCACGCCACTGACAACGGCCCCCTCGTCGTGGACGAGTACCAGGTCAGCACGCTCGACACGGGGGAGCGGCACACCGTGCACATCGCCGGCGACGTCGTCCTGGCGGCGCCGGGCATCGAGCTGGAGGACCTCGAGGACCCGCCGTCCGTCTTCCCGTGAACGGGCAGTCCCTCCCCCGGCCGTTCCCCGGTCCCCACCCGTCTCTGGGGCCGCGGCGCGCGGCGAGCGGCCCGCCGTCCGTGTCCACGGTCACCGGCGGGCCCGGCCGGTCCCGGGGGAGGCGCGGCCGGTCCTGGTCGAGGGCGGCCCCGGCACCCTCGCCGGGCGGGAGGCCGACAGCGATCGGGCGTCAGGCGGGCGGCGCGAATCCGGTGGTGCGGACCGGCCCCGCCGTGTCCCCGCCTCCGGTATCTCCTCCGGGCCCGGCACCGGCACCGGTGTCCGTCCCGCTGCCACGACCGGGCCGGGGCTGCTGCTGAGGTGAGACCGGCCCGCCGTGACCTGCCGCGAACGCCGTGCCGCCGCCCGGACCGTGCCCCGAAGCCTCCGGGAACGCGCCGTGGACCGTGCCGGGGCCCACGCCCGCGCCCTGCCGGACGTGGGCCGTGCCGGCGGCGGCGAACGCCCGGCGGGCGTCACGCGCCTGCCGCTCGTGGAGCACCGCCGCCAGATATGCCGCCGGCGGGACGCCCTGCGGCGCGGACGTCCCCGTCCGCGCCACGAGGTCGTCGACCAGCCGGTGCGCCATCGACCAGCTCACGCCCGTGTCCAGCTGCCCCATCCGCGTCAGGTACTGGCGTATCCCGAGCCACAGACCGTCCGGCACCGCCGACAGGTCCAGATCGCCGAACCGGCCGGCCAGCCACGGAGGGGGCAGGGGAACCGCCGTCGCACCGCGTGGCACGGGCACTCGTTCACGCACCACCAGCGTTCCCGCGAACACGTCACCGATCCGTCGGCCCCGACCGGAGACCAGGGACGCGATGCAGGCGATCACCCCGAACGACAGCAGGATCTCGACGAAGGACATCGCACCGCGCACCAGGGCATGGCGGAAGCGGACAGGCCCGCCGTCGTCCCGCACCACTCGGAGGCCGCACGCCATCTTCCCGAGGGACCGCCCGTGGCTCAGCGTCTCGACCACGATCGGCCCGCCCACCAGGACGAGCAGGAACGCGGCGATCGACACCGCCATGACCGCCGCCTCGTCCAGCGCCGCCGTCGCGACGGCCAGTCCGATCGACACCAGCAGGTAGGCGGTCCACACCACGACCAGGTCGATCACGACGGCGAGCGCCCGGCTCGGCAGCCTCGCCGGATGCAGTCCGAGGACGACCGCGTCCCCCGTCACAAGCCCGCTCACCGCAGCCACCCCTCGCCCTGTCGACCTTCCCTGCCCCGCGTGCTCCTCAGTCTGCCAAGCTGACCCGCAGCGCGCCGCAGTAGTACGGACCGTACGCACCCAGTTCCCGGAGCAGCAGCCGACCATGGACCTCGACGTCTTCGTGACCGCCCACCGTGCCGAGTGGGACCGCCTGGAACACCTGCTGGGCCGGGGCAGGAGGCTGACCGGAGCCGAGGCGGACGAACTGGTGGCGCTCTACCAGCGCACGGCGGGCCATCTGTCCCACATCCAGTCGAGCGCACCCGATCCGATGCTGGTCGGCCGCCTCACCCGGCTCGTCGCCCGGGCGCGGGCCGTGGTGACCGGCACCCGCCGGGCCGGGTGGCGGGACGCGGTCGGCTTCCTCACCGCCGGATTCCCCGCGGCGGTCTACCGCTCGCGCCACTGGTGGATACCGACGGCCGTGCTCTCCACGCTCCTGGCCGCGGTGATCGGCTGGTGGATCGGAGCCCACCCGGAAGTCCAGTCCGCGATCGCGGCCCCCGACGAACTGCGCCGGCTGACAGCCCCCGGGGGCGAGTACGAGACCTACTATTCGAGCCATCCCGCGGCGTCCTTCGCCGCCCAGGTGTGGACGAACAACGCCCGAGCGGCCGCGATGTGCCTGACCCTCGGCGCCTTCCTGTGCCTGCCGGTCATCTGGATCCTCTTCCTCAACGTCCTCAACCTGGGCATCGGCATCGGACTGATGGCGTCGGCCGGCCGCCTCGACATCTTCCTCGGCCTGGTTCTCCCGCACGGGCTCCTGGAACTCACCGCCGTGTTCGTCGCGGCGGGGACGGGCCTGCGCCTCGGCTGGACGGTCATCGATCCGGGCCCGCAGACCAGACGGGCCGCGCTGGCGCAGCGCGGGCGTGCCGCCATCGGCATGGCGATCGGTCTCGCCCTCGTCCTCTTCGTCTCGGGGGTCATCGAAGGATTCGTGACGCCGTCCGGTCTGCCGACCTGGGCGCGGATCGGCATCGGCGTCGTCGCCGAACTCCTCTTCCTCGCCTACGTCTACGTCCTGGGCGGGAGGGCCGCACGGGCAGGGGAGACGGGCGACGTGGAGGAAGCCGACCGGAGTGCCGAGCTCCCCACGGCCGCCTGAGCCCGCCGATGTGCATCGGACGTCCACGAGCTGCTAGTCTCCTTTTCGCCCACAGGACCGTTGACACGGCGCCCGTGGGGAGGTAGATTCTAACGGTTGCCTCGGACTGGACATGTTCGAGCAAGAACATTTAGAGTGCATCTCGCTCCGATCGGAATGTGATTCCTCGGAGCCGACTTCCGAAGATTTATCAGGGACTGCGGGCCGACGCGTTCGGTGCGAAAAGGTTCTGATAAAGTCGGATCGCCGGAAAAGAAATCGCGAAAGCGGATTCCTTGAAAGCGCTCCCGCCGACCGGGAATCAGGCCCGAAAGAGTCTGATAGAGTCGGAACCGCCGGAAGGGAAGAAAAGCCCGGAAAGCAGCAGAAAGGCCGAGGAAATCGGATCGGAAAGATCTGATAGAGTCGGAAACGCAAGACCAAAGGGAAGCGCCCGGAGGAAAGCCCGAGAGGGTGAGTACAAAGGAAGCGTCCGTTCCTTGAGAACTCAACAGCGTGCCAAAAATCAACGCCAGATATGTTGATACCCCGTCCATCCGGTTTGGATGGTCGAGGTTCCTTTGAAAAGACCTGTCCGGTCCACCTTGTGTGGGTGCGTGCAGGCGACACAGCGAGGACGCTGTGAACGGTGGGGCTTATTCCGCCCGACCGTTCCGCTCTTACGTGGTGTTCCACCGGCTGTATTAATTTACTGGCCGAGTAGACATTCATGGAGAGTTTGATCCTGGCTCAGGACGAACGCTGGCGGCGTGCTTAACACATGCAAGTCGAACGATGAAGCCCTTCGGGGTGGATTAGTGGCGAACGGGTGAGTAACACGTGGGCAATCTGCCCTGCACTCTGGGACAAGCCCTGGAAACGGGGTCTAATACCGGATAACACC